>NZ_CP044232.1:304180-608360 GCF_008727775.1 Microbacterium lushaniae | reverse complement strand
GCATGACGGTGCGACCGGTTCCGGGGTCGAGGATCCGCGCCAGGCGGTTCTGCATACCCCAGTCGAGATTCCCGGCTCCCCGGATCTGGTGTTCGAACCGCGCAGCGGGCGTGTCGGGGTGGAACCGCTTCGCGGCGGAGTTGCCTTCGAGATCTGCCATGGGTTTCTCCTTGTTCGGGGTCGGTCAGCTGAGGTTTCCGGCGCTCGTGCGCCGGAACTCCGCGGGACCGCGCGCGGCTCCCGGAGGCAGGAAGAGAGGTGGGAGGTCAGGGCCAGAGATCGAGAGGACGTCGCGGTAGACCCGGTGCCACCGCGCCACGACGTCGCCGTAGGCGTCACGTTCTTCCGGGTCGACCCGCACGACACGGTCGGGCTCCCCCATCGGAGGGAGTGAGGCGCCGACGCCCTTCGCCGCGAGCCGGGCGGCGCCGTACGAGGTGGCCTCGGGAGCCGGGGTGACGAGCGTCTCCAAGCCGGTGACGCCGGCGATGACGGCGGGCCACAATGCGCCAGCGCTCGATCCGCCGGTGAACGTGACAACCCCTTGCGCGACGGCACGTCCTTCCGTGAGAGCGGACAGGATGTCGAGATGAGCCGCCGCGACGATCGCGGCAGACTCCTCGATCGCCCGGATGAACGCGCCACGCGATGAGCGGACGGCATCGTTGATGTCGAAGCCCGTGAACGAAGGCGCGGCGTGGTGCCACGCATCCGCCTGCATGACGTTGCCCATCGTCGCGACGATCCCGTTCGCCCCCGGCGGCACGTCCGCAGCCCACTCCTCCATGACGGAGAAGGCCGAACGGCCGGTAGCGGCCCCGGTACTCACGGCGTCGGGACACATGGCATCCCGGAACCACCGCATGGCCAGGCCCGAGAGGAATCCGATCCCCTCCAGCATCCAAGTGTCCTGCTCGACATGGCAGAGCGTGCGCAGGCGCCGGTCGGGATCGATGAGCGGCTCGGACATGACCGCTGCGGTCTGCCAGAACGTGCCCGCCACGATCGTCGGCGTTCCTTCGCGCGCGTCGATGCCGTGAAGCGCGAGCTGCGTGTCGGCACCCCCGGTCACCACCGGAGTGCCCGCGGGAACGCCGGTCGCGGCGGCTGCGGTGGGCGTCACGACGCCGACGACCGCGCCGCATTCGACGACGGGAGGGAGGATGGCGCGATCGACGCCGACCAGGTCGGCCAGATCCGCCGACCATTCCCGTGCCCGCAGGTCGAACAGCGCAGAACTCGATCCGCACGTCGGGTCGGTCACGAACGCACCGGTGAGGCGCCGGGTGACCCAGTCGCTGAGCATCCCGAGATGACGAGCGCGCGCGAGCACGTCGGGTTCGTGGCGCGCGATCCATCGCAAGCGCGCGGGCGCGGTGATCGACACCCAGTCGCCGGCAGTGCGGTAGATCGCGTCGGCGATCCCGAGGGCCACCAGTTCGTCAGCCTCGGCGCGGGACCGGCCGTCGGTGTTCGGGCACGCCCAGAGCTCATCTCCATCCGCGCCGTAGAGGACGAACCCCTCTCGCATACTCGACGCTGCGATCGCGGCGATGCGGCGGCCGTCGAGGTGCGCGACCACCTCCGACACGGCGTCACCGATCGCCCGCCAGCCGGCAGACGTGTCGAAGGTCGTGCCGCCCGGGTGGCCCGGCACCGTCGCATGCGACCATTCCCGACCGGCCTGTGCGACGAGCCGGCCTTCGATGTCGAAAGCGAGCGCCCGCGCCGATCCGGTGCCGGCGTCTATCGCGAGGAAGACGTCGCTCATCGTTCCCACCGCAGTGCTTCCCCGGACATGAACGACCTGACCTCGGATGCGAGCATGTCGGCGCCGCGCGACAAGGTCTCCCGCGTCGCCCCCGCCAGGTGAGGGGTGAGGAGGAGGTTGGGCTGCGCCACGAGCTCGCGCCACGGCCCGTCCGGTTCGTTGACATCGAGCGCGACTCCGGCGAGTTGTCCGCTGCGCATCGCGTCGAGCATGGCCTGTTCGTCGACGAGCGACTCCCTCGCGGTGTTGATCAGGAACGACCCCCGGGGCATCCGGGCGATCTGCGGCGCGGCGATCATGTGGCGGTTCTCTGCTGTCGCCCGGGCATGGACGCTGACGACGTCGCTCTGCTCGAGAAGCGCGTCGAGATCCGTCACGATCGACGCGTCGGCGACGGATCCGGGGTCGATGAACGGGTCGTAGGCGATGATGTCGGCGCCGAGGGCTCTCGCCCGCTGCGCCACGAGTCGCGCGACGTTTCCGTACCCGATGAGTCCCAGCCGCAACCCCTTCACTTCGCGACCGAACCACCGGGCGCCCTCGAACGTGGATTCCGCGAGTGGTCGCCCGTCAGCCACGCGCTCGTCGACGTCGCGCACGGATGCCGGAACGTTGCGCACGAGCGAGATCAGGAATCCGATCGTGAGGTCGGCGACCGCATCGGCGTTCTTCCCGGGCGTCGTCGTCACACGCACCCCGCGCGCTTTGGCCGCAGCGAGGTCCACATTGACGGGTCCGCCGCGAGCGCACCCGAGGAGCCGGAGCTCGGGCAGCTCCGCGAGCACCTCGGCTGTCACGGGCGCCGCATGGAATGCGAGGATCTCGTAACCCTCCGCGAGACGTGCGACCTCCGCGGGATCGCCTTCGAACTCTTGGATCCCGGCGGTGTCCCACGTCGGGTCCGCCATCGTCATCGAGACGGAGCCGGCGACGAGTCCGTGGCGATCGAAAGCGCGCACGAACACGTCGGCGGGCATGTAGCTGTCGCCGATGATGAGGATGCGAGGGTCGGTCATCGAATGATCTCCATGTGCGGGGGCGTTCAGCGGGGTGGTCGTGCGCCGGCGCGGCGGCTCTGACGGGGGGCGGGTGGGTACCGGCCCGAAGCTGTCTCGCTCGTCATGCCCGCGGCGTCGAAGCCCGTATCCACGCTCACGCGAAGCCGGTCGGTTCGCACCGACGCTCGCGAGAAGTCGATGGGCTCCCCGCTCTGGTCGTACGCGACCGCTTCCACGACGACGATGGGATGGCCGGGCTCGATGTCAAGGAGCCCGGCGAGGATGCGATCCGCAGCGACGGCTTCGATAGTGCGGTGCATCCGTGCGATGCGGACGTCGGCCACCCTCGTGATCGTGGCGTAGAGGCTTGCCCGAGGGTCGCGGAGGTCGGGAATGACGCCGGCGAAGCGTGTGGGGAGGTAGTTGATGACGTGCACCGCCGTGCGGGCGCCCACCGCGCGCACGCGCTCGAGGACGAAGCCCTGGCCGTCAGGAGAGTCGCGACCGACCACAGCCGCCGCCCAGGAAGGGAGCGGTTCGATGCCCGCGCGGAGGATCTGTGAGCTCAGGGCGCTCCGGCCCTGTTCGCTGTACTCGCCGAGAAGGCTGGGGGCAGAAGGGAGCGTCCACGCCGACGGGCCCTGCACCCGCTCGACGAAGGCCCCCTTGCCCTGTTGACGGGAAATGATGCCCGCGCTCTCCAGACGGGCCAGCGCGTCACGAACCGAGGTGCGAGAGGCGGAGAAGTGCCCACAGAGCTCGCTCTCACTCGGGAGGCGGTCACCCGGTGACCAGGCGCCATCCGCGATCTCCGTCTCGATGGCTCGCATGATCTGAAACCAGATCGGAGCGGTCGATCCGCGGTCGAGTTGTGGCAACGCGAGCATGGACATTCAGCCTCTTCGGTGAGCGAACGTGGTGAGTCTCGTGGGCCCTGACACCGGCGGCATCGCCGGACATGTATCGATCCTGATGGACCGACTTGTATCTGCAGAAGAGACAAGTGAATGATTCCCGCGAAGAGCGGGCGCGATTGCGAATAGATACGCTGATCAGCGTTTTGTCGCTGCGTGCTTCGACGGCGCCCTGGCGCTCTCGT
This sequence comes from Microbacterium lushaniae, assembly GCF_008727775.1. Classification (NCBI taxonomy): domain Bacteria; kingdom Bacillati; phylum Actinomycetota; class Actinomycetes; order Micrococcales; family Microbacteriaceae; genus Microbacterium; species Microbacterium lushaniae. The sequence continues at coordinate 604,492 of NZ_CP044232.1, read as the reverse complement.
CGCGTGTGGACCACCCCTCCTGTGACATCCGATACAAGTTGGGGCGCGATAGGCCCGCCGCGACCCTCGGGCGCCTTGATACGACGCGCCGGCGAGTTATCCACAGGCTCCGTCCTCGGCCGGTCGGAGCACCCGGGAATGTCGGAACCCCCGAGTAGCTTCGGGTCATGGAGAACAGCCCCCGGCCTGGTGAAATCAGGCCCCACGAAGCCACCCGGATGCATGCCGGGCTGGCGGGGGTGCTCGAAGAGAAGGCGGCCATCGCCCGCGCGCAGGCGGCCCTCATCCGCCACCAGGCAGAGCTCGCCGCGGTCGCGCTGGAGCAGATGGAGCGGTTGTCTTCGCAGGTCTCCCGTGATCGAGAAATGCCGATGCGGTCGCTGTCGGCCGAAGTGGCCTTCGCCACTCACGTGCACGACCTCACCGCGCAGAAAGAGTTGAACGACGCCTACGCGTTCGTCACCCGGTTCTCCGCGACGCTCACTGCGCTCGAAGACGCCCGCATCTCCAAGCGGCACGCCGACGTGATCCTCGAAGTGGGCGCATCAATCGACAACGCCGATGTCCGCGAGGCGTGGGAGCACACCGTGCTCGAACGTGCGGCGCGCGAGACGCCGGGGCGCACGCGCGCATTCGCGCGGCAGCTGGCCGAGGCGGTCAATCCCGTGGGCATGTCGGAACGCCACGCCCAGGCGCGCGAGACCCGCGGGGTGAGCATCGTCGACCTCGATGACGGGATGGCCCTCCTGCAGGTCCGGCTCCCCGCCGCCCTCGCCTACGGCATCCGCGACCGCATCCGTCAGCAGGCTCGCATCATCCGCGACGCCGCCAACGCCGAGCGCGCCCGCCGCGCCGCCGAGAAGTCGGTGACCACTCCGCCCGAACCCGAGACGACACCGGATGCTGCCACCGCGGCGGATGCGGCGGACTTCACGCGCGACGGCCTCACGACTCCGCCCGCCGGGGAGGATGCCGAGCCCGCGCCCGCCGAGGTGATCGACGACACCCGCACGATGGCGCAGATCGGCGCCGACCTGGTCTCCGACATGCTGTTGACCGGCGCTCCGGCCATCGATCCGGTGACCGACCGCAGCGCCGGCGGGCTCGGCGCGATCCGGGCGCACGTGCAGGTGGTCGTGCCGGTACTGACCCTCGCGGGCAAGACCGACGCGGGAGCAAGTCTCCACGGACAGATCCCCATCGATCCCGAAACCGCCCGGCGCCTCGCCGGCGACGCCCCGGGGTGGGACCGGGTGATGTGCGATCCCATCACCGGGACGGTCCTCGAAGTCGACCGATACACGCCGCGCGCCGACCAGCAGCGCTTCCTCCGTGCCCGCGACCAGCACTGCCGCGGATTCGGATGCCGCCAGCCCGCGCACCGATGTCAGCTCGACCACAATCACGAGCACCACGAGGGCGGACCGACCGCGATCGGCAACCTCGCCCACCTGTGCACGCGACATCACACCCTCAAGACCGAAACCGCCTGGACCGTGCGACAGCTCCACGACGGCACCCTCGAATTCACCAGTCCCTCGGCAACGTCTACACCGACGAACCGCCGCCACGGGTGATGTTCGTCCCCGACGGCGACCCACCACCCTTCTGACGCTCCCCCCTGCTCCGCCCGGCCGCACCACCCGCCCGAGGTCGCGCCGTGTAGCCGGCACCCGCCGTCATCTCCCGGCTCCCGCCTGCACCGCACCCCGTGGCCCGCCCTCTCACCACAGAGACCGTCCGGATCGCCCGCCGACTCCGCGAAGACAACCCCGCTGCACCGAGCCGCTCCCCCACGCGGTCGACCACCTGCCCCCCGTGCGCGCACGTACCCCACGACGGCCATCCGACACCGTTCCGAATCCGGTCCACGTCATCATTGCGACGCGCGGCGAGTTCCGCCACGCTATGACCGTGCTGGTGATGCCCCTCCTGCTCTTTGCGCTCCTCGTGATCGCGCTCATCGACGTCATCACCCGCCGCGACGACCAGGTGAATCACCTCCCCAAGTTCGGCTGGGTGCTCCTCATCGTCCTGCTCCCCGTCATCGGATCCATCCTGTGGTTCACCATCGGGCGAGAGTGGGGAAGCCGCCGCGAACCGATGAGCTTCGGCGACCCGCGCCGGTGGGCGACGGATGCGGCGGCCCAGCCGTCCGCGCCACCCGTCCCTCACTCCACCGAGGCGCAGCTCGCCGCCCTCGAACGCGAGATCGAGATCGCGGCACTCGAAGAGGAGATCCGCCGGCGGAAGGCATCGACCCAGCCTCTCGACGACGCGCCCGGCGGCCACCGCAGCTGACGCACGTATCGATGCGCCGGGGCTGGGACGAGAGGTCGCCCCGTGCTCGGCGTGATGTCCCGGCTTCTGTCAGGCCCGGGCGCGCCGGCGACGGGCGCGCAGCACCGCGGCCGCTCCCGATCCCGTTTGCCGGCGAACAGCGACCGGCCGTCGGAGTAGCCGGAGAGATCCTCGATCGCCACGCCGAGATCGACCCCCGCGACGGTCGCCTCGTCCGGTCACGCGCGCCCCGCGGGTAATGTGAGCGCATGGCCCGCCACGACGACCACGACGAGTCGCGGGCGGTCCAGACCCTCGGCGCCGCCGTCCGCGACGCGCGCCGCAGGCTCGGACTTTCGGTGCAGGCCCTCTCCGAGCGCGCCGGGGTCAGCTTCGGCCTCGTGAGCCAGCTCGAGCGCGGCCTCGGGAATCCGTCGCTGCAGTCGATCCAGCGCCTCGCCGGCGCACTGGGCGTCCCGGCAGGGCAACTCCTCGACGAACCCGCCGGCGACCTCGCCGTCGTCCCGGCCGAACGGCGGCACGTGATGCCCCCGGCGCCAGGCCTGCCGCGCGATCAGCAGGCGGTGCGCGAACTGCTCACCCCCCGCGGCGAAGCCATGCTGCAACTGATCCGCTCCACCCTGCCCCCGGGGTTCAGCAACGAGCAGCGTCCGTTCCGCCACATCGGCACCGAGTGCGTCACCGTCGAATCCGGCGTGCTCGTCGTCGCCCAGGGCGACCGCCGGGTCGAACTGCACGCCGGCGACACCGTGACCTACCGGTGCTCCGAAGCGCACTGGTGGGCCAACGGGCACGACGACGTCACCGTCGTGCTCGGCGCCGTGACACCCTTCGAGCGCTAACGCGGCGGCGGCAGGGCGCCCGGCGAGGAGAGATCCGCCGCATCCGACGCCCGCACGTCCACCAGGCGCGCGAGCTCCGTCACGGGGTCGGGGTCATCGTCCACGCGCAGGTCGACGACGATGTCGCCCTCGGCGCGCGCGACCAGGACGGCCGCGCTCTGCCTCCCCCGGAGGTCGCCGCCCGCCTGCTCCCCGCGGGCCAGCACCGCCACCAGGTGGCGGGCGAACTCCAGGGCATCCGGTTCTGCCGGTGGTGACGACAGCGCGGTCGCCATCGCGGCCAGCACCCCGGCATCCGCCAGCAGGTTGCCGGCGACGACGCCGTCGGGCAGCACGAGGTGTCCCGCCCAGCCCGACGTCTGCGCGCCGGTGAACGCGGCGGGCGCTCCCGCCCACGTGAGGGCGGCGACCTGCCGCAGCTCGGGGCGGTCGTCCTGCTCGCCGATCATCCCGACGGCATCGGCCGCGGCATCCCCCGCCCCCAGGCGCTCCAGCAGGAAGCCGCGCAGCGCCCGGTTCGTCCACGCCTGACTGGCCACCGCCCCCACCCGCGGGTCGACGGCGATCACCGCGTTGCCCACCGCGAGCGAGCGACTCGCCGTCGCCGCCCCGATCAGGCCGCCGCGGGGATCCCGCGCGAGAACGGTGTACGTCACAGAGTCCTCCGGGTCGGGGCGAACGTGACGATCGTGTTTCGCCTGCGCCCACTGCTTGTCCTGACCCCCATATTCACACATACTGATCGAATCATCATCAGAGTGATGCCTTGGCATCCGCACGGATGGGGGACCCCATGGGAAAGCGCGTCATCTCCGGAGCCGCCCTGGCGGTCGCTGCACTGCTGGTGGCCGGATGCTCCGCCGGCGAGGGCGTCGACCTCGATTCGTCCGGCGCCGAGGGCGAAGTACTCGTCGCCGCGATCGGCGGAGAGCCCGACCAGCTCGACCCGCAGAAGACGACGTCGTACTTCGCATTCGAGGTGCTCGAGAACGTGTTCGGCACGCTCGTCGAACCCGACGAGAATCTGGAGATGCAGCCCGCGCTCGCCGAGAGCTGGGAGGTCAGCGACGACCAGCTCGAGTGGACCTTCACGCTGCACGACGGGGTGACCTTCCACGACGGGAGCGAATTCACCAGCGCCGACGTCGTGTACTCTTACGACCGCATCATCGACGAAGAGCTCTCCAACGCGTGGAAGTTCGCCGCCGTCACCGACGTGACCGCGCCCGACGACCAGACCGTCGTGATCACGGTCGCCCAGCCCACACCGAACCTGCTGTCCAACCTCGGCGGGTTCAAGGGCATGGCCATCGTGCAGGAAGACAACGTCGCATCCGGCGACATCACGACCGCGCCCGTGGGCACGGGTCCCTTCTCGGTCGAGGAGTACGTCTCCGGCGACCACATCACCCTCACCGCGAACGCCGACTACTGGGGCGGCGCGCCCGAGCTCGGTGGCGTGGAGTACCGCTTCATCTCCGAACCGGCCACCGCGCTCGCGGCCCTGCGCGGCGGGGAGATCCAGTGGACCGACGTCGTGCCGCCGCAGCAGGTGGGCGAGCTGGAAACCGACGAGGCGCTCGAGCTGGGTGTCACGCCCTCCAGCGACTACTGGTACCTGGCGCTCAACCAGGCCCGCGAACCGTGGAGCGACGTGCGCGTGCGCCAGGCCATCGCCTATGCCATCGACCGCGACGCGATCGTGCAGGCCGTCAGCTACGGCACCGCCGAGCTCAACCAGCTCGCGATCCCCGAGCAGAGCGTCTGGCACACCGCGTACGACACGTACGCCACCGACATGGACACCGCGCAGCAGCTCATGCAGGACGCCGGGTTCACCGGTGGCACGCTCGACCTGCTCGCCACGAGCGACTACCCCGAGACGGTGACGGCCGCGCAGATCATCGCCGCGAACCTGGAGCCCCTCGGCATCGAGGTCTCCATCCGTCAGCCCGACTTCTCCACGTGGCTCGACGAGCAGAACTCCGGCAACTTCGACATGCTGATGATGGGATGGCTCGGCAACATCGACCCCGACGACTTCTACTACTCCCAGCACCACAGCACGGGCGCCAGCAACGCCCAGAAGTACGCCAATCCCGAGGTCGACCAGCTGCTCGACGCCGGCCGCGTCGAGACCGACACCGAGGCGCGCAAAGACCTCTATGCGCAGGCCGCGACGATCATCGCCGACGAGGCCAGCTACATCTACCTCTACAACCCGTCGGTGATCCAGACGTGGTCGCCCTCGGTCACGGGCTACGAGGCACGCGCCGACCGCGCCATCCGCTTCCGCGACGCAGCACTCGGCGACTGAGCACGATGAGGATGCAGCCGGCCCGCGTGCTGCGCTTCCTCGGCGTGCGGTTCGTGTCGTCGGCGGTCGTGCTGCTCGGCGTGCTGGTCGTGGTGTTCGCGATCGTGCAGCTCGTGCCCGGCGACCCGGTGCGCCTCGCGCTCGGGACGCGGTACACCCCCGAGGCGTACGAGGCGCTGCGCGCCGCATCCGGGCTCGACCGTCCCCTGCCCGAGCAGTTCGTGGGCTACGTCGGCGGCGCCCTCACCGGCGACCTGGGTGTGAGCTTCCGCAACGGCGAGCCGGTCACCACGACGCTCCTCTCGCGCCTGCCGGCGACGATCTCCCTCGCTTTGGCGGGGCTCGCGATCGCGCTGGTTATCGCCGTGCCCGCCGGAATCTGGTCGGCGCTGCGCGAGGGACGCGTGAGCGATGCGATCGTGCGCACCGCGAGCCAGTTCGGGGTCTCCATCCCCGACTTCTGGCTCGGGATGCTGCTGATCTCGCTGTTCTCGGTGACCCTCGGCCTGCTGCCGGCCAGCGGCTACACCGCCATCACCGACGATCCCGCCGAGTGGGCACGGCGCGTGGCGCTGCCGGCGCTGACCGTGGGTCTTGTCGCGGGGGCGATCATGACCCGCTACATCCGCGCGGCCGTGCTCGACGTGGCATCCGCCGGCTTCGTGCGCACGGCGGTGTCGAAGGGACTCCCCCGCCGCGTCGTCACCTTCCGCCACATCGTGCGCAACGCGCTGGTGCCGGTGCTCACGATCGCGGGCATCCAGCTCGCGACGATCCTCGGCGGCGTGATCGTCGTCGAGGTGGTGTTCGCGTGGCCGGGGCTCGGCCGGCTCGTCTACGACGCCGTCGCCGCGCGCGACTATCCGCTCATCCAGGGCGCGGTGCTGCTGATCGCGGTGATGTTCCTGCTCGTCAACCTGCTCGTCGACGTGCTCTACGCCGTCATCGACCCTCGGATCCGCGTCTCATGAGCACCGACCGCCCCCTCGTCGCCGACGTGCCCGCCGCCCAGCCGCGGATGTCGGCGGTGCGCATCCTCGCCGCCAACCCGGTCACCGTCGTCAGCGCCGCCATCATCGCCCTCGTCGTGCTCGTCGCGGTGCTGGCGCCGTGGACCGCGCCGTACGGCGTCAACGCGATCGACGTCAGCGCGCAGCTGCAGCCGCCCAGCGCCGCGCACTGGTTCGGCACCGACGAGCTCGGCCGCGACGTGCTCTCGCGCGTGATGCTCGCCGCCGGCACCTCGCTGTCGATCGCGGTGGTCGCGGTGACGTTCGCGCTCGTCGTCGGGCTCACCCTCGGCGTGGCGTCCGGATACCGCGGCGGATGGCTCGACATGGTGCTGATGCGCCTGGTCGACGTCATGTTCGCCTTCCCCGTGCTGCTCCTGGCGCTGGCGATCGTCGCGATCTTCCAGCCCGGCATGGTGACCACGATGATCGCGATCGGGGTCGTGTACACGCCGATCTTCGCGCGCATCGCCCGCGCGAGCGCCCTGTCGGTGCGCGTCTCCCCCTTCGTGCAGGTGTCGCAGACGATGGGCACCCCCGGGCTCTCGATCGTCCGCCGCCACGTGCTGCCGAACATCGCCGGGCCGCTGGTCGTCCAGACCTCCCTGTCGCTGGCGTTCGCGATCCTCTCCGAGGCCGCGCTGTCGTTCCTCGGCCTCGGCATCCAGCCGCCGGCGCCGTCGTGGGGCGGGATGCTCTTCACGGCGCAGGGGTTCCTCACGCAGGCGTGGTGGATGAGCGTGTTCCCGGGAGCGGCGATCTTCGTCACAGCCCTCGCCTTCAACCTCTTCGGCGACGGCCTGCGCGACGTGCTGGATCCGCGGCAGCGCACGATCATCGAGGCTCGGAGGACGCGATGACCGGTCCCGTGCTGCGCGTGGACGACCTCCGGGTCTCCATCGGCCGCGCCGACATCGTCCGCGGCGTGAGCTTCGCCGTCGAGGCGGAGCAGACCCTCGGCATCGTCGGCGAATCCGGCTCGGGCAAGTCGATGACGGTGCTCGCCGCGACCGGCCTCATCGACGCGCCCGGCCGCCGGGTGTCGGGGTCGAGCGTGCTCCGTCGCGGCACGGATGACGCGGTCGAGCTCGTCGGCGCATCCGATCGCACGCTCCGCCGCGTGCACGGGGATGCGGTGGGCTTCGTCTTCCAAGACCCCGGCACGTCGCTCAACCCGCTCCTGACGATCGGGCGGCAGATCACCGAATCGCTCGAGACGCACCGCGGCCTCTCCGGCCGGGCAGCGCGCACGCGCGCGATCGACCTGCTGGAGGCCGTCGGCATCCCGCATCCGGACGAGCGCGTCGACGCCTATCCGCACCAGTTCTCCGGCGGGCAGCGCCAGCGCGCCATGATCGCCGTCGCCCTCGCGTGCGACCCGGCGCTGCTCATCGCCGACGAGCCCACCACGGCGCTGGACGTCACGACGCAGGCGCAGATCATCGATCTCGTGCAGACGCTGCAGCGCGAGCGCGGCACCGCGGTGGTGTGGATCAGCCACGACCTCGGCGTCATCGGCCAGGTCGCCGACGACGTGCTCGTGCTGCGCAAGGGCGTCGCCGTCGAGCAGCGGCCGATCGCCGACGTGTACGCACAGCCCGAGCACGCCTACACGCGCGAGCTGCTGGCAGCCCGCCCCCGCATCCGCGCCGACGCCGGGCCGCCACCGCGTCCGGATGCGGCGCCGCTCCTGGATGTCGCCGACCTCGACGTGCGGTTCACCATCGCCACGCCCACCGGGCCCCGCGTCGTGCACGCCGTCGACGACGTGTCGTTCCACGTCCGCCGCGGCACGACGCTCGCCCTGGTGGGCGAGTCGGGGTCGGGGAAGTCCACGATCGCCAACGCGCTCACCGGGCTGGTCTCGCCCAAGGCCGGCACCGCCACCCTCGCGGGCGCCGACCTGCTGCGCGCCCGCCGCGCCGACCGGCGCCGCATCGCGATGGTGTTCCAAGACCCCTTCGCCTCGCTCGATCCGCGCCGCAGCGTCGGCGACGCCGTCACCGAGCCGCTGCGCGTGCACCGTCTGGGCGGGCGCACCGCTTCCCAGCGCCGAGACCGCGTCGCCGAGCTGCTCGACCTGGTCGGACTGCCCACGGCGTTCCACGAGAGATTCCCGCACGAGCTGTCCGGCGGCGAGCGCCAGCGCGTGTCGATCGCCCGCGCGCTGGCGCTCGAACCCGACGTGATCGTGCTCGATGAGGCCACCGCATCCCTCGACGTCTCCGTGCAGGCCCACGTGCTGACGCTCCTGCGCCGGCTGCAGGACGAGCTCGGGACGACCTACCTCTTCATCGCGCACGACCTCGCGATCGTGCAGGAGATGAGCCACGACGTCGTCGTGCTGAAGGAAGGCCGCGTCGTGGAGGCAGCGCCCGCCCCCGAGCTGTTCGCGAACCCGCGCGAGCCCTACACGCGGCAGCTGCTCGCCGCCGTGCCGCCGGAGCGCCCTCGGGCCGTTCGCTCCTGAGCGGGTGCGGCTCAGCCGGGGACCTTGTCGAGGAAGCCGCGCACGTCGGCGACCCGCCCCTCCCCGTCGAGCACGACGACGTCGAAGCCGATGACGACCGGCTCGACTCCCTCGGGTCCGAGACCCCACTGGAACCGCACCTGGTCGTGGTGGGCGTCGGGTGCGCCGACCGGCGTGAACACGAAGCCGGGGAACTGCGCCTGCACTCCGTCGATGAGACTGCCGAGCTCGCCGCGCCCGCGCACCTGTGCGAGCGGGTCGGTGTAGGTCACGGCCGGCGCGAAGTGCTCCTCGAGCAGGCGGCCGCGCTCCTGCGGCCGGGCGTTCCAGGTGGCGAGGTAGCCGGTGACGATGTCGTCCATGGGGTTCTCCTTCATCCGTTGTCGGTACGGCAAGGATCGGCGAACGGATGCAGCGGGGCCATGACCTCCGAGGTCATGAGAGCGCGGGCTCCACGTCTTAGGCTCACCCCATGTCGACCTACGCACCCGACCGGCCGGTGGGCGCGATGCTGCGCGAGTGGCGACAGCGGCGCCGGTTCAGCCAGCAGGAGCTCTCCGACGTCTCGACCGTGTCCACGCGCCATCTCAGTCGCGTGGAGACCGGCCGGGCCCACCCGACGCCGGAGATGATCCTGCACCTCGCCGACACCCTCGACGTGCCCCTGCGCGACCGCAACGGGCTGCTGCTGGCCGCCGGCTACGCCCCGCGTTACAGCGACCGGCCGCGGGGCGACGCGTCCGTGGCATCCGTCATGGCAGGGCTTCGCTCCCTGCTGGACGCACACCTCCCCTATCCGGCGTTGCTGCTCGACGACGACTGGGACGTCGTGGATGCCAATGCCGCCGTCGACGCGCTCCTCGCCGGATGCGCCCCGGAGCTGCGGGAACCGCCCATCAACGTCCTGCGTCTGACGGTCGATGAGCAGGGGCTGGCACAGCGGATCGTGAACCTCGAGGAGTGGACGGCGCACCTGTACTGGCAGGTCGCGCACCGTGCCGACCGCACCGGCGAGCCACGACACCACGAGCTGGCGGCCATGGTCGCACGGCTGCGCGGCGGAGTCCCGCGCCTTTCGCCGTCGACCGGGCCGGTGCTCACGATGGATCTCCGGGTCGATGACACGGTGCTCCGGATGTTCAGCACGACCGCCCGGCTGACCACGGCCAGCGACGTTGCGCTCGAGGGTCTCCACCTGGAGACATTCCTGCCCGCCGACGAGACGACCCGGGCCTACTTCACGGCGTAGCCCGACCGACGCGGAAGATACTGCATCCGGCTCGCCGGCGATAGAGGCCATCGCGCTGATCTTCGCCGCCGCTACCGTGGGCGCTACCCGTTCTTTCGCACTGCCTGCACTCGAGGGGGGAGTCAGTTGGTCACGCTTGCCATTGTCCTGGCCTGGATCGTCGGATCGTTGGGGGTCGGCCTTCTCCTCGGACGGAGCATCATGCTCGCCGACCGCCGCGAAGGAGCGCTCGCCGTGGTGGAGCCGGCCACGCAGTAGGTGGTGGGGCCCGGTCATGTCGCTTTAGCCTGACCGACTCGCCCCCCCCACGTGTGGACAAGGCCCGACGAGGCCTACAAGCCGGTCCACATCTCGGACGATCACCTCGGCATCGACGAGTTCGACACTGTCCATCGGCTTCTGGTGTCGCACCACTACGCAGGCGGAGCGGTGGGCAGACTGGGCGCGAACGCCCTTCACCGCCGAAAGCCGGTCGCACGTCTCGGTGTGGCGGAAGCCGTGGCGGGGGCGGGCTCTCGGTGGGGCCCCCTCCTCCCCAGCCGACGCGGGTGTTGGACTTTTCCACAGGCGATGGGGTGCGCCTGCCCGATGTCGGTGGTAGGTGCGAAACTCATGGCATGAGCAACCCTCTCAGTGACGTAGATATCGACGAAGAAGCGCAGCTCGCTTCCATCGTCGATGGACTGCGCGAGAGTGAGGAGAGCATCGCGGCGATGGAGGCGCAGAAGACCGCGCAGCTCGCCACAGCGATGCGGATCGCGCTGCGGCGGATGGAGGGGAAGCACCCCACGCAGCGCGCGCGGGAGATGGAGCTGCGCTCGATCGCCGCGGAGATCGGCGCTGCGGTGCGCTGGAGCGATCGGGTCGCGCAGCAGCGGATGGCCGATGCGCTCGATCTCGTCGAACGCTTCCCCGCGACCGTCGACGCGCTCGCGGCGGGGCGGATCACCGCCCGGCACGCCGCGGTCATCCAAGACGCCGGCTGCGTGCTGCCCGACGCCACGGAACGCGCCGCCTTCGAGCGCGTCGTGCTGGAGTGGGCCGAGTGCGAAACCGTCGCGCGGACGCGCGACTATGCCCAGGGTCTCGCGGAGCAGATGAACCCCGAGTCGATCACCGAGCGGTTCGAGCGCGCCGACAAGGGGCGCAAGGTGAGCGTCACGGAGCTGGGCGACGGGATGGTGAAGGTCGAAGCCATCGTCGCCGCGGCTCTCGGCCACGGCATCCACGACCGGCTCACGCAGCAGGCCCGCGCGATCCGGCAGGTCGCCGCCGAGGAGACGCGCGAACACGGAGAGCAGGAGGACGGCGCCGACTCGGCGGTCGTCGTCGACACGCGCACGCTCGACCAGACACGCGCCGATCTCTTCTGCGACATGCTCCTCACCGGTCAGCCGGCCATCGATCCCACCGCTGACGCACTTCCCGGCGGACTGGGCGCGATCCGCGCGAGCATCCAGGTCACGGTTCCGGCGCTCACCGCGGCAGGCAGCGACGATCGCGGGGCATCCATCGACGGCAAGAGCCCCATCGACGCCGACACCGCGCGGTGCCTCATGGCCGGCGCACCGGGCTGGGACCGCGTCCTCACCCACCCGGTCACCGGAACCGTCCTCGCCGTCGATCGCTACCGGGCCGGCAACCAGATGGAGCGGTTCCTCGCCGCGCGCGACGTGCACTGCCGGTTCCCCGGATGCCGCATGCCCGCCCGGCTGTGCGATCACGACCACAATTTCGATTGGGCGCTGGGCGGACAGACCGACGTGTGCAACCTGGCCTGCCTGTGCAAGCGACACCACACCCTGAAGACCGAGACCGAGTGGGTCGCCTCCCAATCCCCCGACGGATCCATCCACTGGACGTCACCGCTCGGCCGGGGTTACACCGATCGGGTTCCCCCGCGCGTCACGTTCGTTCCCGACGGCGATCCCCCACCGTTCTGACGCGGTGCTTGGGGAGAACTCTGCTCAGCGGAGGTCGCTGAGCCGCACGCTGAGGAACCCGCCCGCGGCCTCGCCCGCCACGTACCGCAGATCCACGTGCACATCCAGGATCAGCTGCAGCGCCGTCGGGCGCACCACGAGCGAACCCGATCCCGCGGCATCCAGCGTCGCCGTCGCGCGGACGTCACCGGTCGTCAGCGCCTGCACCGTCGCACCCGGGGCACCGCTGAGCTGGATCCGCACTTCTGTCACGGTGCCCACCAGCACCGTGACCGCATCCACGATCGCCGGCGTGCCCTGTGGCAGCACGGGAGTGGGATCGGGAGTGGGCGTCGGTGTGGGCTCAGGCGTCGGCGTCGGCGTCGGCGTCGGCGTCGGCGTGGGCGTCGGCGTCGGTGTGGGCTCAGGCGTCGGCGTCGGCGTCGGCGTCGGCGTCACTTCGGGAGTGGGTGTGGGCTCGGGAGTGGGTGTCGGCTCGGGAGCAGGCGTCGGCTCTGCGCTGGGGGTGGGATGCGGGGTTGCCGACGGCGCCGGAGTTCCGGTACGTCCGGGGTCGGGCGACTCCGGAGTCGGAGGGGTGGTCACCGTCGGCTCCTCCGGCTCACGGTCTTGCACGTCGCTGGACGGCAGCGGGACCGGGGGCACCGGAACCGACACTGCGGGAGCGGGCGTGACCGCCGACGGGGGCGGCGCCGAGCCGGGAGGAGTGTCCGTCGGAGTCGTCGGCATCTCGGTCACCGCGACCACCGGCTGACCCGGGCCACGCTCGGTGCCCTGTGCCGCCGTGAACGACACCCCCACCACGACGGCCGCACCCGCGGCGAGCAGGGCGACGGTCGCACCGATGCCCCCGGCGGCCGCAGAGCCGGCGACCGACGCACCGGCCGCTGTGATCGCGTGGGCTGCACCCACCGCACCGGCCGTGCCGCCGGTACCGGACGCGGCCGAACCGCCGATGACCGCAGACGGCATCGCCGTGACGGCCACCGCAGCCCCGGCGCCATCGCGCAGCGCCGACAGCGTGGCCAGCGTCGCCCCCGTCCCGACGATGAGGGGCAGCAGCGCCATCGCCAGCCGGCTCGACACCTGGCGCGCCTCCGACGCCACGGCAGAGCACCGCGTGCAGCCGGGCAGGTGGTTCCGCACGCGACGGAGATCCCGGCTGGAGAGGTTTCCGCGGGAGTAGGCACCCAGGTGATCGACGACCCAGTGGCACTCCTCGTTGTCGTCGATGGCCCGCAGGTGCGCCTGGATCCACGCCTCCCGCAGACCTTCGCGGGCCCGGAACGCCAGCTGGGCCACCGCCACCGGCTTGATGCCCAGCAGCGGCGCCACATCGGCGGGCTTGAGTCGTTCGACCTCGGTGTACCAGAGCACTTCCTGCCACCGGGCAGGGAGCGCCTTGAAAGCGTCGCTCGTCAGCGAGCGGTCGAGCGTCGCGTCGGAGACGTGCGCGTCGGCATCGGGGTCGGCGACTTCGGCGACCTCATCGGTCGACGCGTCCACCCGTGGCGCCCGCCCCCAATCGGCGGCGGTGTTGCGGATGCTGGTGAACAGGTACGCGCGGAAAGACCCGGTCGGGCCCCCTCCGCTGCGCACCGACTGGAAGATGCGCGAGAACGCCTCCTGGACGAGGTCATCCGCGTCGAAACGTTCTGTGATGGAGCGTGCGACGGTGATCGCCGACCGGTGATGGCGACGCCACAGTTCGGCGAAGGCCTGCGGATCACCCGCGCGTGATCGGTCCAGCAGATCGGCGTCCGACGGCCACGGGCCGTCCGCCTCCACGGCAGCACTGTTCTGCGCCATCTCTCCCCCCAACGCATGTTCCCCCTGAACATGCGAGATTTCGCGCCGCGAGCGCAGCGCCGTCATTCCCGACGGCGAGCGCTCGCCCGTAAACATTACGCCTCCCAGAGCGGCGGCGGAAGATTTCTGCAGAACCGCGTAATAGATCGCGCGTCACTGCGTCTCATCAATGAAGGACACCAGCGCCCCTGCCTGGGGGTGGGGGCTAGGGTCTGCGACGCCTTACTTGGGGGCCACTAGGGTGGCGGGGCGTCGACGCGGGGCCCCAGCGCTCTTCCGGAGGAGTGTTCGGGCCCCGCCACTTCCTTTCTCACGCGCACAGCGGCTCACCCAGATCGATGCGCGTGCCGTCCACGGTGACACTGCCCTCGGCGCACAGGAGCGTGTCGGGGCTCGGACGCACGACCAGGGCGGTGTAGGCACCCGGCACGTCGTGTTCGGTCGCCTCCTGACGGTCGGGGCCATCCCAGCCGGCCTGGCACTTGTCCGACCAGACGACCTCCAGCAGCAAGCTGTCGGCACGGGCGTCGCCCGAGACCACGCGCGCGTCGTCGACGCAGGCCGTCAGGGCCGGATCTTCGCCGGAGGCCACCTCGATCTGCGGCGCCGCAGCACCCGCGGTCTGCGCGGAGAGGATCTGCGTCGCGATGACGGCGGCGATCGTGCCGCTCACGAGCGCCCCGACGAGGAACGCCGCTGCCATGAGCCATCCCGCGGTGCGCCGCGGGATGGACGCCGCCCGCTCCGGGACGGCGGGGGGTGCCTCGCCTGCGCCCTCGGTCGCGGGGGTTTCGGCGGTCGCGGCGGTGGCGGCGCGGCGAGCCTGCGCGAGCGCGTCGCGCCGGTCGATCCAGGCGGCGGGGTCGCCACCGCAGGCGCGCGCGATGCCGTCCACCGTGCGGGTGGAGGGCAGATGGCGCCCGGAGAAGGCCTCCGAAAGGACGGTGCGCGAGATGCCGGTGTCGTGCTGCAGCCGTGCGAGCGTCGGGCTTCCCGCGGCCAGCCGCAGCTTGCGCAGATCGGCCACGAACTGGGCGACCGAATCGGCGTTCTCCGTCACATCGACATCCGGCAATGACCCTCCCCCGAGGCTCGCAGTTCGTCGAATTGATGTATACCACCCGGGGCATGGGTGAGTCCATGCACACGCATCGGGATCTCGAGCGGCGTTCGGAGGTGTTCGGGATTTCCGGATGCGTTCGGATCGGGCTCATCCGCGCCCGCACGCCTCCCCCGGCCCGGTTCAATGGAAACGGCATCAGCGCCGCGCGTTCGTCTCGAACCGCAGCGCAGCCACGTTCGGCTGGGACACCGGGGGGTTCCCCGCCGTACGGTCACGCTCCGCGTGGCCCGAGCGCCCGCCGTCCTGTGGGGAGGCGGGCGCTCGTGCGTTCCGCGGCGATGCAGCCGGGTCGACGGCTACTCCGCGAAGGCGGCCGCGATCTCCGCCAGCGCGCGCGGAGCGTCCTCGTCCGGCTGCACCTGTACGCACACGTGGTCGGCTCCGGCGTCCAGGTGCGCGCGCACGGCGCGCACGAGGTCGGGCGCCTCCCCGTGCACGACGATGCGGTCGATCAGCTCGTCGCTGCCCTCCCCCGCGACATCGGACTCGGTGAACCCGGCGCGACGCATGTTGCCGGTGTAGTTGGTCAGCTGCAGGTACCGCCGCAGGAATGCCCGTCCCGCCCGGCGGGCCGCGTCGACGTCGGCGTCGAGGACGACGGTCTGCTCGGGGGCGACGAGCTTGTCGGGTCCGAGGGCCGCACGAGCCTCTGCCGTCTGACTCGGCACCGTGAGGTACGGATGCGTGCCACCGCTGCGCTCGGCGGCGAGCGCCAGCATCCGCGGCCCCAGCGCCGACAGCACCCGGTCCTCGATCGGAACCCCGTGCTCATCCAGCACGTCGAGGTAATCGGCCATCGCCTGCAGGGGCTTCGTGCGGTGCGGTGTGGCCTCCTGGTGGCCCGAGCCGATGCCGAGCACCAGCCTCCCCGGGTGACGGGCGACGATGCGGTGGTACGCGTCGGCGAGCTCGGCCGCCTCATCACGCCAGATGTTCACGATGCCGGTGGCCACGACCACCGACTCCGTGCCATCCAGCACCTCCTCGGCGCGCTGGAGGTCGGCGCTGGGTGAACCGCCCAGCCACACCGTCCCGTAGCCGAGGCGCTCGGCCTCGCGGGCGAAGGCGACGTCGACCTCGCTCACGCGCGCCCAGACGCCCAGCTGCCCCAGTCGCGTGCTCCACGCGGATGCCGCGGTCATCGCTGGTACGTCCCTTGGATGATCGCCCGGCCGAGCGTCGCGAAGGCCAGACGGAACGACACCACCGCCGGGGAGGCGTCGGGCGTCACGCCGAGGGACTCCTCTCCCACCGCATGCACGACGAAGAAGTAGCGGTGCATCTGGTCGCCCTCGGGCGGTGCGGCGCCGGAGTAGCCGGCCTTTCCGCCGTCGTTGCGCACGTGGAAGGCGCCGGGCGGAAGCGGCGCGTCCGCCGCCCCCGCGGGCAGCTCCGTGACGGAGGCCGGGAGGTCGACCAGAACCCAGTGCCAGTACCCGCTCGGGGTCGGCGCATCCGGGTCGAAGCACGTCACGACGAACGACTTCGTCCCCTCGGGCACGTCCGACCAGCGCAGGTGCGGCGACGTGTCGCCGTGGTCGGCCACCTGAGCGGGAGCGAGCGGCCGGCCGTCGACGACGTCGTCGCTTTCGAGGCGGAAGGCGGCCACCGCGGGAAGCAGCGGATACGGGTCGGGTGCCTGGGGGCGCGTGAGGTCGGTCATACCCCGAACCTATCGAGGCGCAACCGGCCCGGTGGCGGGCTTGCGCGGCTACCGTGAAGTCATGAGAACCGTTCTCCTCGGACCCACCGATGTCCTCGTGCCCAACGTCGTCGCCGGGATGATGCGCATCACCGACAAGAGCGACGACGAGATCCGCGCCCTCGTCTCGGCCGCTCGCGAGGCCGACATCGACTTCTTCGACCATGCCGACATCTACGGCAACGAGCCGCACCACTGCGAGCGGCGCTTCGCCGAGGCCCTGCTGCTCTCCCCCGCCGAGCGTGCGGAGATCACGATCCAGACGAAGGCGGGCATCGTCAAGGACGGCCCGTACTTCGACTTCTCCTACGAGCACCTGGTGCGCTCGGTCGAGGGTTCGCTGAAGGCGCTGCGCACCGATTACATCGACATCCTCCTGCTGCATCGCCCCGACGCCCTCGTCGAACCCGAAGAAGTGGCCCGCGCGTTCGAAGACCTCGAGGCTGCCGGAAAGGTGCGCGCCTTCGGGGTGTCCAATCACACGCCGCGGCAGATCGACCTGCTGCGCACGGCGGTCCGCCAGCCCCTCGTCGCCAACCAGCTGCAGCTGTCGATCCCCCACTCCCCGATCGTCGCGCAGGGCCTGGCGGCCAACATGGACATCGACCAGTCCGTCACGCGCGACGCCGGCGGCATCCTGGACTACTGCCGCGTGCACGGCATCACCGTGCAGGCGTGGTCGCCGTTCCAGGCCGGGTTCTTCACCGGGGTGTTCCTCGGCGCGCCCGAGTACGCCGAGCTCAACGCGGTGATCGACGAACTGGCCGCGACCTACGACGTGCCGCCGATCGCCATCGCGACCGCATGGATCACGCGTCACCCCGCCGGCATGCAGGTCGTCCTCGGCACGACCACGCCCGAGCGGGTGACCGGCGCGGCCCAGGGCTCGGACATCCCGCTCACCCGCCCCGAGTGGTACGCGCTCACGCGGGCCGCGGGGCACCGCGTGCCGTAACCGTCGGCCGGGCGGCCCCGCGGTCGGTCAGAGCCACTGCTTGCGGCGGAACACCGCCCACAGCGCGACCGACGTCCCGGCCATCAGCGCGAGGGCGGCGGGGTAGCCCCACACCCAGTCCAGCTCGGGCATGTAGGTGAAGTTCATGCCGTAGATCGTGCCCACCAGGGTCGGACCGAACAGGATCGCGGCCCACGCGGAGATCCGCTTCACCTGCTCGTTCTGCGCGAGGGAGGTCTCGGTCTGCCGCTGGGTCTCCAGGGTCGCGTTGACCGTCAAGGCGTTCTCGAGGATCGCGCGGAGGGAGGCGAGCTTGTCGGTGATGCGCAGGGCGTGGTCGAGCACGTCGCGCAGCGATCGCTGCAGTTCGATGTCGACGCCGTACTTGTCGGCTCCGCGCAGGAGGGAATCCAGCATCCCGCGCAGCGGCTCGGTGGCCCGCTGGAACAGGATGACTTCGCGCGAGAGGTCGTAGATGCGGCGGGAGAGCCCCGCCCCGCTTCCGGAGAAGAGCTGGTCTTCGATCTCGTCGACGTCGTTCTGCAGACCGGCCGTGACGGGGGCGTACTCGTCGACGACCTCGTCCATGATCGCGTAGAGCACGGCCTCGGGACCCGTGGCGAGGAGGTCGGGCTGGGCCTCCATGCGCTTGCGCACGCGCGCGAGGTCGGGGACGTCGGCGTGGCGCACCGTGACGACGAAGTCAGGACCGACGAACACGTGCAGCTCGCCGAACTCCACCGACTCGGTCGCATCGTCGTAGTGGGCGGGGCGGAGGACGGCGAAGAGGATGTCGCCGTAGCGTTCGAGCTTCGCGCGCTGATGGCCCGACAGGGCGTCTTCCACGGCGAGGGGATGCAGCGAGAACTCCGCCGCGACCTGCTCGAGCTCCTCGCGGCTGGGCCGGGCGAGCCCGATCCACGCCATGCCGTGGTTCTCGCGCATGTACTCGAATGTCTGCTCCAGGCTCACCGGGTTCTGGATGCGGCGGCCGGCGACGTACACGCCGTTGTCGATGAGGGGCATCCGAACATTCTGGACCACCGCGGCCCGTCAAGCCCCCGGCGCCACGGAAGACGGATCCGTATCGTGCAGGCCATGACACGTTTCGGATACACCCTCATGACCGAGCAGAGCGGGCCGCGCGACCTGGTCGACTACGCCGTGAAGGCCGAGTCGGCCGGGTTCGACTTCATCGTCTCCAGCGACCACTACTCGCCGTGGCTGATGTCGCAGGGTCACGCGCCGTACGCGTGGAGCGTGCTGGGCGCCGTCGCCTACGCCACCAAGGACGTCGGACTCATGACCTACGTCACGTGCCCCACGATGCGCTACCACCCCGCCGTCGTCGCGCAGAAGGCCGCGACGCTGCAGCTCCTGTCGGAGGGGCGCTTCATCCTCGGCGTCGGCTCGGGCGAGAACCTCAACGAGCACGTCGTGGGCGAGGGATGGCCCGCCGTCTCGGTGCGTCAGGACATGCTCGTGGAAGCCCTCGAGATTATCCGCGAGCTGCATGGCGGCGACCTCGTCACCTACGAGGGGGACTACTTCCGCGTCGACTCGGCGCGCATCTGGGACTGCCCCGACGGCGGCGTGCCGATCGCCGTGGCGGTCTCCGGCGACAAGTCCATCGACAGCTTCACCGACCTCGCCGAGCACATGATCGCCGTCGACCCCGACGCCGAGCTGGTCCAGAAGTGGAACTCGGTGTCGCCGATGGGCGGGTCGGAGTCGGGAGAGTCGCGCAAGATCGGTCAGATCCCGATCAGCTGGGACCCCGACCGCGACACCGCGATCGCCCGCGCACACGATCAGTTCCGCTGGTTCGGGGGCGGCTGGGCCGTCAACGCCGATCTGCCGACGCCGGCGGGATTCTCCGCGGCATCCCAGTTCGTGCGTCCCGAAGACGTCGCCGAGTCCATCGCGAGCGGTCCCGACCTGGACGAACTGGCCGAGAGCGTCCGGCCCTACGTGGATGCCGGCTTCACCGACGTCGCGATCGTGCAGATCGGTGACGAGCAGCAGGACCGCTTCGTCACCGAGGTCGCCGAGCCGCTGCTGGAGAAGCTGCGCGCACTGTGATCAAACGCCTGTGATCAACGCGCGTAGGTGAGGAAGGCGGCGATCACCAGCACGATGGTGCCGAGCGCGATGATCGAGACTCCGACGATGAGCCACACCGGCTGACGGTACGGCGAACGGACGGGCACCCGAGAGCGAGACTTACCTCTACGGCTTGGCATAGCTCAGAAGGTACTAGATCAGGCTCGTCCTTTGAGGATCATGTGCCAGTACACCCACGGGAGTACGCGACGGTCGGCGATCCACGACAGACGACGTTCGCGGAACAGGGTCCGCCAGAACGGGACGGTGGGGGCGAGCCGGCCTGCGCGGTCGAACTCGGCGAACACGACCGTGCGCCGGCTCACGGTGTAGGGGCAGACCGAGTATCCGTCGAAGCGCGCCCGCGGCTCCTGGCCCCGCACGGCGGCGAGGAGATTGCGCACGAGCACCGTGGCCTGGCGTCGCAGCGCGCCTCCGGAGCGGTACGAGGCGGTGTCGGCGGCATCGCCGAGCCCCCACACGTCGGGGTGGTCGCGGTGCCGCAGCGTCTCCGGATCCACCCGCAGCCAGCCGCCCTCCGACGCCGGGGCGGCCAGGGGCGTCGCGGCGAGCCAGTCGGGGGCGCTCTGCGGGGGCGCGGGGCGCGGCGTGCAGCACGTCGTAGGAGAGCGTCTCGGTGACATCGCCCCGCCCGATCGTGACCATGCGCGCCGACGGCTCCACCGACAGCAGGTGCGTGCCGGAGCGCACCTCGATGCCGTACTCGTCGATCTTGCGCTGCAGCTCGGCGTCGATGGCGGGGATGCCGTGCGGAGTCGGCTCGGGCGTGACGAGGACGACGCGGATGCGGTCGAGCACGCCCACCGCCCGCCACCATGCGCACGCCAGGTACATGGGCTTCTGCGCGGCGCCGGGGCACGAGGTCGTGTCGGCCGCCTGCACGAAGACGACGGTGCCCTCGCGCAGATCCCGCAGCAACGGGGAGGCCTTGACGGCGAGCGCATGGTCGTAGTTCGACACCCCCGCCGGCGTCTGCATCGCTTCGGCCAGGCCCGGCACGGCAGACCAGTTCATCTGGATGCCCGGGCACACCACGAGCTGGTCGTAGGCGACGGTCGCCCCGGAGGCCAGCACCACCTCGCGCGCATCGGGCCGGATGTCGACCGCGGCATCCCGGATCCACTCCACGCCGCGCGGTGTCACCTCCCCCTGCGGACGCACGGCGTCTGCGGCCAGCGCGGCACCGCCGGCGATGTGCGACTGCAGCGGCGCGAAGACGTGCGTCTCCCGCGGCTCGATGACCACCACGTCACGGATGCCGGCGCGCTTGAGCCGTCCGGCCACCGACAGTCCGGCGTTGCCGCCGCCGATCACGACGACCCGAGAATCCGACATACGCGCAATGCTAAGCGTCGGGTACCCTCGACACACAGCAAGGGGAGTACTCCCACCAGCGGCGGACCCGTCAATACGGACTCGATGCAGCGTCCCGGCCCGCCGGCCCGGCTACTTTCGGGACGGAGGAGACCTTGGCGTTCGGCAACGCCTACCCTCTGGAGATCCCATGCTCGTCACCCCGCTCGTCTGGGGCATCACCCTCGCCGTCACCGTCGCGTTCTTCGTGTACGAGTTCTTCGCCCACGTGCGCAAGGCGCATGAACCGAGCATCGGGGAATCGGCGCGCTGGTCGGCGTTCTACATCGGCCTCGCCCTCATCTTCGGCCTCGTCATCGGCCTCGTGTGGGGGTGGGACTTCGGCGGCGAGTACTACGCGGGCTACCTGACCGAGAAGGCGCTGTCCATCGACAACCTCTTCGTGTTCCTCATCGTCATGACCGGCTTCGCGGTGCCCCGCATCTACCAGCAGAAGGTGCTGATGATCGGCATCGTCATCGCGCTCATCCTGCGCGGGGGGTTCATCGCCGTGGGCGCAGCGCTCATCGAGAACCTGTCGTGGATCTTCTACGTCTTCGGGGCGCTGCTGCTGTTCCTGGCGTACCGGCAGGCGTTCGCGCACGGCGACGGCAACCCCGCCGACGGGCGGGTCATGCGCTTCGTGCGCCGTCACCTCCCGGTCACCGACGAGTACCACCGCGACCGGCTGACGGTCGTCAAGGACGGCCGCCGCTTCGTCACCCCGATGCTGCTGACCATCATCACCATCGGGTTCGTCGACCTGATCTTCGCCGTCGATTCCATCCCCGCGATCTACGGACTCACCGAGCAGGCCTACATCGTCTTCACCGCGAACGCCTTCGCCCTCATGGGGCTGCGGCAGCTCTACTTCCTCATCGGCGGGCTGCTGAAGCGCCTGATCTACCTCTCGCAGGGCCTGGCGGTCATCCTGGGCTTCATCGGGATGAAGCTCGTGCTGCACGCCCTGCACGTCAACGAGCTGCCCTTCATCAACGGCGGCCAGGGCGTGAAGTGGGCACCGGAGATCCCCATCTGGTTCTCGCTGCTGTTCATCGGCGCGACGATCCTGGTGGCGACGGTGGCGAGCCTCGTGCGCACGCGCACCCTCCGCCGCGAGGAGTCCCCGACATGATGGTCCGATGAACGCGAAGTCGTGGCGGGCGGTGCTCGTGCCTGCGGTGGCCCTGCTCGCCGCCGGATGCAGCGCGCCCGACGCCCCCGCCCCGCCGCCCGCGGGCGCCCCGTTCGACTATCAGCTCGGCCGCGCGTATCCGCCGCCCGACGGCGTGGAGGTGGTCGTGCGCGACCGGTCGGCGTCCCCGCTGGAGGACGGCTATTCGATCTGCTACGTCAACGCCTTCCAGACCCAGCCCGGCGAGGATGACGCGTGGCCGGCCGACGCCCTCCTCCGGCGGGAGGGAGCACCGGTGGTCGACCCGATGTGGCCGGATGAGATCCTGCTGGATGTCTCGACGTCCGAGCGCAGAGCGGAGATCGCGGCCGTCGTGACGCCGTGGATCCATGAGTGCGCCGATGCCGGGTTCGACGCCGTCGAGTTCGACAATCTCGACACGTTCGCCCGCTCCGGCGGAGCGATCACCGTCGACGACAGCGTCGCGCTCGCCGCCGAGCTGGTCGACGCGGCCCACCGTGCGGGCCTGGCGGCCGCGCAGAAGAACGCCGCCGAATTCGCCGGGCTCTTCGCGCGTGAGGCCGGCTTCGACTTCGCCATCGCCGAGGAGTGCGCGGCATTCCAGGAGTGCGACGCGTACGAGGACGTGTACGGGGCGCACGTGCTCGACATCGAGTACGCCGACGTCCTCCCCCGCCGCTTCGAGGAGGTGTGCGCCGACTCGGCCGTACCGGAGTCGATCGTGCTGCGCGACCGGGGGCTGGTGGGCCCGTCCGATCCGGGGTACGTGTTCGAGAACTGCTAGCGCGTCGACCACCACGCCCACGCGACGAGGGCGGGCTGGAAGAACAGGCGGATGAAGCGCTTGCGGTCGGTGTCGAGCCCGAACGCCGACCGGTGCTTGCGCCACTGATCGATGTTGCCGGGGAAGACGGCGAGGAAGAACGCCGCGAGAGCGGCGCCGATGGTGCGGCGCTCTCGCGGCAGGGCGATGAGTGCCGCTCCGAACGCGATCTCCACGACCCCCGAGGCCAGCACGACGTCGTCCTTGTCCAGCGGCACCGCCTCCACCGCCCAGTCGGGCACCTGCGCCTGGAAGTCGCGCCGGGCCCAGAACACATGGCTGAGCCCCGCGAACAGCATCGCGGCCCCCAGCATCCAGCGGGCGAATGTGCGCATGCGGTCTCCTCTGTGGTTCATCGGAGGACGTGGGCCCGGATGGCCTCGCCCAGCAGTCGCGCGCCCTCGGCGGTGGGATGAAGGCCATCCCACGTCAGGCCCTCGCGAAAGGTCTCATCGGGAGCACGCAGATCCGCCGCGGCGTCGGCGAACTCCCACCCGCGCTCGGCGGCGAGCTCGCGCAGCGCCTGGTTGTAGGGCCCGACGGTGTCGGGGGCGAAGTCGATGGGCGGGACGCCGACGAGCACGACCCGCTCCACGCTCGCCGTGTCGGCGATCTCGACGAGGTGGCGCTGAGTGTCCCGCAGGTCGATGCCCAGGGCCAGGTCGTTCGTGCCGCCGAGGATGACGAGCACGTCGGCATCGTAGGGCCGCACGTTCTCTGCCATCGCCTCGGTCAGAGCGCCGGACACCGCCCATCCGCCGGCGAACACCACGCGCTCATCCAGCGCCCACGGCAGCCATGACCGGTCGCCGAAGTCGCCGCCGGAGAAATCGGCGCTGTCGCCCTCGCTGAGCGAGTCCCCCACCACTGCCATGCGCACCGGGTCTTCCGCGGCCGCCGCGGTCGCGGCGGGGCTCGCGGACGAAGGCGCGGGGTGCGCGGTCGTGCGAGCGCAGCCGGGTGCGAGTGCGACGAGGACAAGGGCCAGCACGACGCCCAACGCAGATGAGAAGATCCTCACCGGCGGCCTCTCGCGCGACCGCATTCGCGGGGGCAGGATTGTCGCCGAGTCGCTTCGCAGCGACGGGCGCGATACGTGGCCGTCGGCCGACTGCCCCGACCGGCCGACGTCCACCACGCCGCTCACATCACGAGGGGATGCCGTGGGGCCACCGGCGGCGGCTCGTCGTCGTCGTCGACGAGCGCGCGGGCCCATTCCCGTTCGATTGCGATGCGGTGTCGCAGTGGAGGACGGTGCGGGATGTCCACGGGCCGCCGCCACGGCTCTTGCGAGGAGTACATGGGATGCTCCGTATTCTGCGTCGTCGCTCACCCCACGATCCCTCGCCCACGCCGCGCGATCGATGGGCTTGACAGCGACGGATGGACTCCCCCAAGAAGCCCACCCGGTCCCCGCCGCGAGCCGCTCAGGCGGCCCGCGCCCCGACCGGGACGCGGGCCTGCGGCGTCGAAACCTCGTCGTTCACCGGCACCGGCATGTTGAGGTCGACGGATAGGCCGCCCGACGAATTGGCGGCGTTGGCCAGGTCTTTCAGGAATGCGGGGTCGAGCAGCTCGGGCTCGGGGGTGGAGAAGACGAACCGAAGGGGGATCGAGGGCTGCAACCAGATGGTCGAGCGTCCACCCGGGACGTCCTCGGGGTGCCGCCAGGAGAGCGTGAAGCTCTCGCCACGACGCAGCTTGGTGGCCGTGACGACCTTGATGTGTGCGAGCAGCCGGTCCGGCATCTCGATGGGCTGAGTTGCGTTCCCGTAAAACAGGCGTCCCATGATGCGGTCCCCTCTGCATGTCAGGTGATTGATTTATTACTCGTCACGTTACTAGGCAAACTAGCTATCAGGCAACTGCATGAGAAACGTCTCATGTCGGTCGGCGACGAGAAAGCTCACCTGGTGAGTAATCACCGTGCCTAACTACAATGGTCACTTCACCGTTCCCGGCTCCGCCCGACGGAAGGATGCAGGTGACCACCCCCACCGACACCGGCGATGCGATCGCCGAGGCTGTACGGGCCGTCGAACGACTCCGGCAGTCGGAGTCGCGCTTGGCCCGCCGTCGCCAGAACGCGTGCGGACCGAGCGAGAACGCGCGAGCCGCCATGCGCTACATCCTGGAATGCACCGACGAGGGCGAATCCGTGACGCCCACGGGGATCGCGCAGCATCTGGGCGTTTCCACCGCCTCCGTCACGGGAATGCTCGACCGCCTCCACGCCGGCGGCCTCATCGCGTTCACCTCGAACCCGACGGATCGGCGCAGCAAGTTCGTCGTCCCCTTCGACCGCGACATCGACCTCACCGACGTCGATCCGCTCAGCACGCGCATCCGGGAGTTCGCCGGCGAACTCTCCCCCACCGAGGCCGAACACGTCGCGCAGTTCCTCGAGCGCGTGCGGGAGGCCGTCGACCAGGAGTGCGCTTAAGCGCGCTCCGTCATCAGCGGTGAGTCGGGGTCGGGCTCCGGCACCACCGTCAGCCCGTGCGGACCGTTGGCCTCGCGCATGAGGTCTTCCACCCACCGCCGGTTCAGCACGGGGGCGCGACTGCCGTAGAAGTGGAAAACCACCGGAATCGACGGATGGATCCATGAGCTGCGGGTCCCGCTGCCGTCGCCGGCGGTGTGGTGGAACATGAACGGCTCGCCCCGGCGCAGTTTGTTCATGAAGATCACCCGGAGGTGGGCCAACGCGCGATCCTCGATATCGAACGAAAACCCGAGCCCCGTGTAAATCAGTTTTCCCACCGTCCGAGCGTACCCAACGACGGCGCCTAACCATTCCAGGATGGCCGCATGAACCACCTCACTCCTGACGGCTAGCCGCTCGCGGGCTTTTCCACAAGGGGAGTGACCTGTCCCCCGAACGGGGGACACGCTCTGTATACTCATGGAAGCGACCCGGCACCGGTCGCGAAGCCCCTGCCGGCGTGGATTTCCATCCGCCGTCGGGGGCTTTTCCTTTGTGCACGCGACGGCCGGGCTCGGCTAGAGTCCAGGTGATGATGAGACCGACCTCGCCACCGGCGAACCGTCGGCGTCTCCGGCGGATCCTGCTCGTGGGCGGATCCTCACTCGCTGTCGCCGGTCTCATCGCCGCCATCGTCCTCGTCGCCACCCACACGCAGACCTTCGTCCAGATGATCTCCGCCCGTCCACCGGCCGTCGGCACGGTCGTCGTGGTCCCCGACGAGTCCAAGGCGGCCCGCGCTCTCACCGAAGGCGAGCCCCCCACCGCTGCCGAGACCGCCGCGACGGAGTATCTCGCCGCCCAGCCGACGGCGTACTGGCTCACCCCTGAACTCGACCCCGCCGACAAGGTGTGGGACCGCATCGCCCATCTGGCCGCGGAAGCGCGCGATCAGGACGCCGCCCTCGCCGTGGTCGTCTACGGCCTTCCCGGTCGGGACTGCGGCAATCATTCGGCCGGCGGGCTGGACGAGGCGGACTACGCCATATGGACCCAGCGGATCGGAGAGGCGCTGCGCAATGCCCGCGATGTGCAGAAGATCGTCGTCCTGGAGCCGGACAGCCTCGCCCTCGCCCCCGAGTGCGGCAACCTCGCCGATCGCGGGGCGCAGCTCTCCGGCGCCGTCGACGCGATGACCGGCGTCGATACCTGGATCTACCTCGACGGCGGTCACTCCAGTTGGCTTCCCGCCGAGCAGATGGCCGACCTCATCCGCGGCATCGGCGTGCTCGACCGCGTGCGCGGCTTCGCGACCAACGTGTCGAACTATCAGACGACCTCGGCGGAGTTCGCCTACGCCCACGAGCTCTCGACCCTGCTCGAGGGCGCCCACGCGGTCATCGACACCTCCCGCAACGGCGCCGGGCCCGATGGCGCGGAGTGGTGCAACCCGCCCGGGCGTCTCGTCGGCGAGCCCGGCGGCACGTACGGCGACGACGTCGTGGACACGAATCTGTGGATCAAGCCACCGGGTGAGAGCGACGGCGAGTGCAACGGCGGACCGGCCGCGGGGGTGTGGTGGCCCGAGGCGGCGGTCGAGCTCACGCGCGACGTGCGATGAGGCCGCCGGCGATCGGCCGCGCACAACGCGACCTTCGAAGTGTGCGAGGATGGCGCACGACCCAGCGGTGGATCGAGTGAGGCGATAACAAGGATGAGCGACTCCGCGGACGCGCACAAGACCGCCGTGATCGTCGAGGACGACCCCGACATCCGGCACCTCCTGGTCGAGGTGCTCGAGTCGGCCGGCTTCTCCACGGTCTCGGTGGGCAACGGCATCGACGGAGTGCGGGCCGTGATCGCCTATCAGCCGCTCATCACGACGCTGGATGTCAACATGCCGGGCATCGACGGATTCGAAGCGGCCCGCCGCATCCGGGCCCAGTCCGACACCTACATCATCATGCTCACGGGGCTCGAAGACGAGGCCGACGTCGTGCTGGGGCTGGGCGCCGGCGCCGATGAGTACATCGTGAAGCCCTTCCGCCCGCGCGAACTCCGCGCCCGCATCGAGGCGCTGCTGCGCCGACCGCGCAGTGGGGCTGCCGGTGCGCCGCGCCAAGGCCCCGTCGGGCCCTCCTTCCCCGGCGCCCGCCCGGCCACCCAGAGCGTGCCCGTCGTGCGGCCCGAGGAGTACGCCGCCGCAGCGGCGACATCGGACGCGCCTGTCATCGTCCCCTCGACGCAGGGTCCTGAGCCGCAGGCGGCCGCCGGCACCGATCTGGCGCCGCGCGGGTTCGGCGATGTCGTCCCGGCGGCGGCGGACTGGCTCGTGCACCGCGACCTGCAGCTCGACCCCGACAGCCGGATCGTGCTCCTGGGTGGACGCGAGCTGGAGCTCACGCGCACGGAGTTCGACCTGCTCGCCACGCTCCTGGAGTCCAAGCGGCGCGTGCGCAGCAAGGCCGACCTGACCCTCGTGCTGCGCGGGGAGTCCTACGTCACGAGCTACTTCGTCGGCGATGCCGACAAGCGCGCGATCGAAGCGCACATGACGAACCTGCGCCGCAAGCTCGGCGACAACCCCACGACTCCGCGGTACATCGAGACCGTGCGCGGCGTGGGCTATCGCCTCACATCGGAGCTCCTGGCCCCCTAGTCTCCGACCCGTCCGAGCGCGTCAGACCTTGAATCCGTGGTGGCGACGGATGAGCTTTCCGAACATGAGCAGGGTCTGCAGCACGGTGACGACACCGACGATGGGCCACCCGATCCACAGGATCGAGGACTGCGCGACCGGACCCACGAGGTTCCAGATGACGGCCATCGCGACCGCGACGGCCAGCAGCACGATGAACGGTGCCCAGTGGCCGAGGCCTCCGCCCTTCTCGGCCTTGGCCTGCATCGCCCAGTTGTCGACCTGCTTGCGGGAGAGGAATCGGGTCCACGAGCGGACGAAGTGGCTGATGCGGATCCACATGAAGATCTCCGCCGGGATGAACGTCGCGGCGAACAGGAGGTCGCGGCCGTTGCAGTTCTGCATCGTGCGAGCGATGCGGACGTTCAGCAGGATCGCGACCACCGGCGGCAGGAGCCACAGCGGGGAGAAGATGAACGCGTCGATCGAGAGCGAACCGGCCAGCAGCGTGAAGAAAGCCACGCGCACGAAGAGGTTCGTCAGCATGCCGAAGTTCTCGAACCAGCGCAGACGCAGGTTGGGGTGGAACGGCTGACCCTTGGTGTCGCCGCGCTGACCCGGCCACATCAGCTCGATGGCGCCGTAGGTCCACTTCACCTGCTGCGCGTCGTAGGCCGACAGCGTCGTCATACCGCCCACGTCGGCGCGGGCGTACGGGCTGATCTTGGTGAGGTAGCCGGCGCTCTTGATCTGCAGCGACAGCAGCGAGTCCTCCACCTCGGAGTCGCGCACCCACGGCGTGCTCTGGTGGTTCTGCTTCATCGCGTCGCGCAGGGCGTTCGTGGCGAAGATCGAGAACTGCCCGCCGAGGACGGCCATGTTGCGCCCCCGCAGGAGGTTCTGCAGGTTGAACGCGGCGAACTGCGTGCGCTGGCCGGCGGTGAGGAACTTCGCGATCAGGCCCTTCATGGGGCGGTCGTCGATGGAGTAGATGGCCGAGATGCCGCCGATGCGGGAGTCGGAGACCGCCTCGGTCTCGAGGTATTCGACGGCCTTGGCATCGGCGATGGTGTCGCCGTCCACGCCCAGCAGGTAGTCGTAGCCCTCCACGAGCGAGTAGCCGTAGTTGAGCGCGCCGACCTTCTTGTCGGGGTTCTTGCCGATGTCGTGCACGAAGACCTCGGTGAACTGCTCCCCCAGGTCGGTGACGATCTCGTGCGGGCCGCTGTACTCGGAGGCGATCTTCACGGTGTTGTCGGAGGTGTTGTTGACCACGACGTGGATCACGTCGGGCACCCGCGTCTGGCTCAGCAGGCCCTCGATCACTCCGGCGATCGAGTCCTCCTCGTTGTACGCCGGGATGATGCATCCGATCGTGGAACGGTGACCGGTGCTGTTCTCCAGCACAGAGGAGAAGTCGTCGGCGAGGTCCATGTCGACGGCGGCGCGCAGCGGCGCGGTCGCATACGACGGGGCGTGTGCGACAGGTGCGAGATTGGTCGATGCGTTCACGGCCGCGCCTCCTGGTCATGCCGGGGAGGTGATCCTCCGGCACTCACAGATTGGCCCACGGGCCGCGAGGTAGCCCGCACGCGGCGACAGTGCAACCGCAAGATTGCCTCAAGACCGCCTGCGCTCCGCGTCCGCAGGCGGACCGCCGGAAGAGACAGGATGGCGCCTAGGCGAGTGGGCCACGGTCACTAGACTCAGACCTATGGCAGCCGCGAACAGCCTCCCGGCCACGTCGCCTGCCGACAACGCACGGGAAGGCGACGAAGGCGGCCTCGTCGACAACCGCACCCGATCCATCTGGCTGCTCCAGCTCGTGCTGGCCGCGAGCGTCGTTGTCACCGTGCTGGTGGTGCAGGCGATGGAACCGGCGCTGTTCGGGGTGTGGACCTTCTCCACCGGGGTGGCGATCATCATCGCGCTCACCGCCATCTGCCTCGCCGTCCCGTGGCGGCGCGTGCCGCGCGAGTACATCGCGCTCGTTCCCTTCGGCGACCTCATCGGCGTGAGCTTCCTCGTTCTGCAGAGCGACCTGCAGTTCGGCTATTTCTGGGTCTTCCCCGTCACGTGGATCGCGACCTACTTCGCGCTACCGGCACTCCTGGGCGCCTTCGCGATGGTCGCCGGGGTCATCGTCCTCGACGCCACCCTCTCCGGACCCGACACCCACGACGTCGTCCGGCTCATGGTGGTACTGCTGGCGCTGGCCTTCATCGGCCTGACCACGTATCTCGCGGCGCGGCAGAGCCGGGCGTTCCGCCAGCTCCTGCGCCGGCAGGCCGGTCGCCTGCAGGGGACGCTCTCCCGCGTCAGCGGGCAGGAGCGGCGCGTGTCGCAGATGCTCAACGGCCTGGACACCGGCATCGCCCGGCTCTCGCGCGCGGGAGAGGTGCTCGCCCTCAACGACACCTATGTGTCGCTGTACGCCATCGACCGCGACGACCCCAAGCGGCCGGGGCGCTCGGTGGAGTACTCGGCCCTGCGCGGCGATCCACTGGCCGAGCTGGACCGCCCGTTCGCGCGCGCGGCCCGCGGGGAGCTGTTCGAGGACGAGCGCGTGTGGCTCTTCGACACCGAAGGCGAGTGGCATGCCCTGTCGGTGTCGACGCGACGGCTGATGCCGGCAGGCGACGAGCCGGAGAGCACGTTGCTGATCGTCCACGACATCACCGCCCTCATCGAGGCCGAGCGCGCCCGGGAGCGCCTCGCCGCGGTCGTCTCCCACGAGCTGCGCAATCCCCTCACCGCCATCATGGGCCACGCCGAGCTCGCACTGGAGGCCGAGCACCTGCCGGCCAAGACGCGCGAGCAGCTGGAGGTCATCGACAACGCCGCGGAGCGCATGCAGACCCTCATCTCCGAGATCCTCGCCGGGTCGCGCGCCGAAGCGCGCGACCACACGGCCGCATCCTCCACCGACGTCCGCCGCATCCTGGACGCCTCGGTGGAGTCGTTCCGCCCCGCCGCCGACGGCCGTCGCGTGCGCGTGATCGTCGACGCACCGCCGTCGCTGGAGGTGCGCGGAGACGCGTTCCGCCTGCGGCAGGCCGTCGACAACGTGCTCAGCAACGCCATCAAGTACACGCCGGGAGGCGGGTCGGTGCACATCGGTGCGCGCGCGGAGGCAGGCCACGCGGTGATCGTGGTCGCCGACACCGGGATCGGCATCTCCGCCGACGAGCTGCCACGCGTCTTCGACCCGTACTTCCGCGCGCGCACGGCGCGGGAGAGCTCGACGCCGGGGACGGGGCTGGGCATGGGGATCCTCCGCACCATCATCGAGGAGCACCGCGGCACGCTGCAGCTGGAGAGCGAGCAGGGCACCGGCACGACCGTGACCATCACCCTGCCGGCGGAGCGCGGCGCATGACCGGCGGCCTGGACTCCATCGCGACCGCCAACCTCGGGATCGCCCAGGCCACCGTCGCCACCCTCGGCACGGTCATGATCATCGGCCTGGGCTTCCTTCAGCGCCCGTCGCGGGCGTCGCTGCTGTGGTCGCTCGCCTTCGTCGTGGCCATGGTGAGCACGTGGGTGAGCCTGGCGGGCGAAGCGCTCGGCAACGAACCGGTGCGGCGCATCGGCCTGGGAGTGCTCCTGGGCGCACCCGCCCTCATCTGGTCGGGCTTCCGGGCGCGGCGGCGCGTTGCCGCCCTCCCCTGGATCGCGGCGGCGGTCTCCGTGCTGTCGGCCCTGGCCCTGTGGCTCGGGTCCCACACCGAGATGTACAACCTGATCTTCCGCGTGGACTTCTTCATCGCGTCGATCTTCGCCGGCCTGACCCTGCTGGAGATCCGCCGCTCCCCCGACCGGCACGAGCGACTGGTGATCCCGCTCGTGCTGGTGTCGGCCAGCTTCGTCCTGCTCGCCCTCTTCATCCTCATCGCCGGCCTGTTCCAGCCGTCCGGATCGCTCGAGGAGCTCTCCTTCGTCCGCCTCCTGAACACCCTCGGGATGCTGATCTACCTCGTGTGCGCGACGGTCACGCTGCTGTTCTTCACCACGGTGTCACCGGTGGGCGCGGAGACCGCCGCCTCCTGGCCGCAGTTCACCGTCACCGCGAGCGACCGGCTCGCGCGCGCCCGGGCGGCCGGCGAGACGTCGTGGGCCATGCTCGTGGTGCGCCTGGACGACCCCGACGACATCCGGGCCGCCGCCGGTGAGGCCCTGTTCGGGGAGATCGTCGAGCGGTTCGAGCACACCGTGCGCGCGTCGTTCCCGGCGGAGGCCGACATGGGACGGGAGGGTCGGGGGCGTGTCGCCGTGCTGGTGTCGCGCCCAGGGCCGGTGCTGCGCGAGCACGTGAGCCGGATGCTGCGGGAGATCACCGAGCTCGATGCCGCACAGCCGATGGCGGTGCAGCTGTCGGCGAGCGTCGGGTGGGCCTCGGCGGACGTCGTGGGGTATGACTTCGACACGCTGCTCGCCCACGCCCAGCAGGCGTCGGAGGACGCATCCGACAGCGGCGGAGATCGCTGGCAGCGCGTCGGCGCGTAGCCTCAGCCCTCCGGAGCCGCTGCGGCGTCGCCGGCGATGGCGACGCGCAGCGTGTCGGTCGTGGTCTGCTTCGCGTACTCGGCCGAGGTGGGAGTCGTCTGCACCAGGAACTCGTACGTGAACTGCAGGGTGACATGGGTCGCTGCCTGGGGCACCTCGCCGATGTTGAAGGTCTGCGAGTAGCTGTACGGCGCGAGCACGGGGTAGCCCGCGGTCTGGCTCGACTGGTCGACCTGCGCCGCCAGCGGCGGGAAGGTCTCGGTCGGGTTGGCCGGCACGGCGATCATCGACACCCGCTGCAGGCCCACCTGCTTGCCGTCGTCGGGCGTGACCGTCGTCGTCATCGACAGGCTGATCGGTTTGAGCGCTGTCGGAGTCCACTGGTCCATCGACAGCGTCGACCAGTAGTTCGCGGCCGCGGCGACCGCGCCGGCCTGCAGCGAGCGCTCGGTCGATCCGCTGGAGAGGTCGTTCGGCACGGGCTGGGGGGCGACCGCCGCGGTGCGCGTGGGGCTCGGCGGTGCGGAGGTTCCCGCGGCGCCGCCCGCCCACGGGGCCGGCCCGCATGCCGTCAGCGACATGCCCACGAGGACGAAAGCGGCGCTCACTGCTGCGCGGCGACGGGTCGATCGAACCATGGGGCACCCTTCGTCGTACGCCGCCAGTCTAGGGGGAGCCGTCACCTCCTCCCGCGCGCGTCGACCATCGCGCGGCGGCTCGCTTAGGGTGATCGAGTGACCGAATACCCCGTGAGCGCCTCACGCCGGGTCGCGGGCCGCGTCGTCGCGGGGCTTCTGGCCGCCTTCGTCGCCGTCCTGCTCCTCGGCGGCCTGTGGATCGGCGTGCGCGGCGCGATGGCCTACGGCCACGTCGTCGACGCCCGCGCCGCGGCGGCCGATGCCCAGCAGTCGCTGTCCGACCCTGCGCAGGCCGCCGAAGTCATCGACCGGATCTCGGAGCACACCTCCGCGGCCAGGGCGCTCACCGGCGACCCCGTGTGGGCGCTGGCGGCGGGACTCCCCTGGATCGGGCCGCAGCTGGACGCCGTCGCCACCCTCACCCGCACCGCCGATGACGTCGCCACCACCGCGATCGCGCCGCTGGCCGAGGTCGCCACGTCGTTCTCCGTCGACTCGCTGCGGCCGCAGGAGGGCCGGTTCGACGTCGCCGCCCTCGCCGACCTGCACGAGCCCGCCGTCACCAGCGCCGCACGTCTGGCCGCCGCATCCGAGGAAGTGGCCCGGATCCGCCCCGAGAACCTGCTCGCGCCGCTGCGGGAACCGGTGGCGGAGGTGCAGGATCTCTTCGCCGACGTCGCCGTCGGCGCCGACGCGCTGGGGCGGGCGACCGCGCTCATGCCCGCGATGCTGGGGGCCGAAGGGCCGCGCGATTACCTCGTGCTCTTCCAGAACAACGCCGAGTGGCGCTCGCTCGGCGGCATCGCCGGGGCGATGGCGGTCGTGCACACCGAGGACGGCCGCATCTCGCTCAGCGCGCAGGGGTCCACGCGCGACTTCCAGCGGTACGCCGACCCGGTGCTGCCCCTGTCTCCCGAGCTCGAGGAGATCTACGCCCTCCGCCCCGCGCAGTTCGTGCAGAACGTCACGCAGATCCCCGACTTCACCGTCGGCGCGCCTCTTGCCCGCGAGATGTGGCAGCGGGAGTTCGGCAGCCAGCTCAGCGGCGTCGTCGCCGTCGATCCGGTGACGCTGTCCTACCTCCTGCAGGCCACGGGGCCGGTCACCCTCCCCACCGGTGACGTGCTGTCGGCCGAGACGGCCGTGCCGCTGCTGCTGAACGAGGTGTACCAGCGTTACGAGGCGCCCGCCCAGCAGGACGCGTTCTTCGCCGCCGCGACCGCCGCGGTCTTCGACACGCTCTCCTCCGGCACCGCCGACCCCGCCAAGCTCGTCGACGCCCTCGCGCGGGCCGGCAGCGAGCGGCGCCTGTACCTGTGGAACGCCGACGAGGCCGACCAGGCCATCCTCGACGGCACGAGCCTGCAGGGCCGGCTGCCGGAGACGGATGCGGAGGCGACGCGGTTCGGCGTGTACCTCAACGACGGCACCGGCTCGAAGATGGACTACTACATGAACGTCGCGGCATCCGTCGGATGGTGCACCGACACGGAGGGCTCGCCCGACGCGCTGCTGTCGGTGCGGCTGCGCAGCGACGCCCCCGCCGATGCGGCGGCCCTGCCGGACTACATCACCGGCGGCGGCTCCTTCGGCACGCCCGCCGGCACGACCGAGACCGTCGCCTACCTGTACCTCCCGGAGGGCGCCGAGATCGTCGCGGCGCAGCCGGGCGGCACCGCGTCGCAGCCGACCGCGGGGTTCGGCGGTGGCATGCACGAGGGCCGGCGCGTGCTCACGTGGGCGACGAACCTGCTGCCGGGCGAGGAGGCGACGGTCATCGTGCGGGTGCGCACGCCCGCCACCCCCGTCCTGGAAGCCGTCGTGACGCCCACCATGCGCGAGGTGGAATCGGCCGAACTTGCTCCGGGGTGCACGCCTACGGGACAATGAGCCACGCCCACGCGGCACCATCCACATCACCGGAAGCGGCCCGATGAAGAAGTTCCTTCCCCGTCTCGCCGCCGTCACGGCTCTCGCAGCCGGTGCCGTGTTCGCCGTCCCCGGCGTCGCTCTGGCCTACCCCGCCCAGGATGCCGCGAGCATCTCCAGCGCGGTGGTGGAACCCGGTGGCAGCGCGACGCTCTCGGTCGCCGACGGCACGTTCGGAGCGAACGAGTCCGCCACCATCACCGTCACCGGTGAGAACGGCGCCGGCGCGACGTTCGGGATGGTGCGCGCCGCGGTGTCGACCGCGACGTACCGCGACGCCGTCACGAATGCCCAGGGCGGGCTGGACCCCGTGCGCATCTCCTTCCCCGCCGACGCCCGCGGGGCCTACACGATCGCCGTCTTCACGGCCTCCTCGCCCGGCGACACCGTCACGGTGACCGTCAACGGGCTCTCCGCCACCGGGGCGGATTTCGGCCCGTACCTGGGCATCTGGGTCGGCGGCGGGGCGCTCGCGCTCGCGGGCGGGGCCGTCGCCGTGGCCACCGCCGTCGTGCGGCGCCGCCGAGACGCGGCGTAGGCCCGGCGGCGGTCAGGCGACCGCGGCCGCCCGCCCCGACGACACTTCCGCCGTCACGAGGATCGGCAGATGGTCGCTCGATCCCTGCGGCAGCGTGCGGATGTGCTCGATGTCGAACAGGTACGACGTGGCGAAGTCGTAGTGCCCGCGGAAGAACCGGTAGCGCGTGTAGGTGCGGGCATCGCTCAGGGTCAGCTCGTACCCCTGGGCGCGCACCTTCTGTCCCAGGTACTCCTTGAAGACGGGGTAGTTGTAGTCGCCGACCATGAGCGCCGGAAGCCCCTCGCCGAGGTTCTCCAGCTCGGCCAGGGCGGTGCGGATCTGGTGGCGGCGCAGCGAGTTCAGTGCCGTCAGCGGGGCGGCGTGGAAGGAGGCGACGATGATGTCGCGGCCGTGGTCGATGTCGTGCAGCCGCACCCCGAGGAGGCGCTCCTCGGCGGGCTTGAGCACGTAGTCGTGCAGCGACTTCTTCAGCGCCAGCGCGCGCACCTCCACGGGACGGAAGGTGTTCGCGCGGTAGTAGACCGCCAGGCCCAGCCGGTTGCGCTGCGTCGAATCCGCCAGACGCAGTCCGCCGATCTCCTCCGGCATGTCGGTGGTGTCGCATTCCTGCAGGCACAGCACGTCGGCCGCGTGCCCCTCGACCAGATCGACCAGTTCGCCGGCGGCGCGGTGTTTGCGCAGGTTGTACGAGATGACCCTCATGACGATTCCACCCTTGCACACGCAGAGTCGGCACGGAGCCGGTTGACACGACCTTCAGCGTTCCCGAAGGACGCTCACTCCGCGTCGCGGCGGTTGCGGGTCTGCTCCGCCCGTGCCGCCAGCAGGTCGGCCGCGGGGTACCCCACCTCCGCGAGGGTCAGCCCGCGGGCGGCGAGCACCTTCGCCTGCGCCGTGCGCTCCCCCGCATCGCGGATGGCCGCCACGTCGCCCACGCTCAGCCGCCCCTCGCCCACCGCGGCGCACGCGCCCACGAGGGCGCGCACCATGCTGTGGCAGAACGCATCGGCCTTCACCTCCGCCACGAGCACGCCCGCCGCGTCGCGCTGCCACCGGAAATCCAGCAGCGTGCGGATCGTGGTGGCCTTCTCGCGCGGTTTGCAGTAGGCGGCGAAGTCGTGCAGGCCGATGAGCGAGCGGGCCGCCGCATCCATCGCCGCCTCATCCAGGATGCTGCGCACGGTGGTCGTGCGGTGGCGTTCGAGCGGGTCGTACCGGCTCGCCGCATCCGCCAGGCGATAGCGGTACCGCCGCCACACGGCCGAGAACCGCGCGTCGAAGCCGTCGGGAGCCGGGGCGGACTGCCGCACGGTGACGTCGGGATACGCACCGAGGACGCCGCGCAGACGCCCCGCCAGCGCGGCGACCGGGTCGCCGTCCCGCCGCCCCCGGGGCAGGCGCAGGCGCTGCTGCTCGTCGAGGTCGATGTGGGCGACCTGTCCGCTCGCGTGCACGCCCGCATCGGTGCGACCGGCGACGACGAGGCGGGGGGATGTGCCGAGGATGCGGGCGAGGGCGTCTTCGAGCGTGCCCTGCACGGTGCGCAGCCCCGGCTGGGCGGCCCAGCCGCGGAAGTGCGTGCCGTCGTAGGCGATGTCGAGGCGGATGCGCACCCGATCAGCCTAATCGGAGCCCGCGCACGCCTCGTCTAGACTGGCATGTCCCCCGGCCGCGACCTCCGACCCGCACGCCTCTATGACCCTGCCTGCCTCGCCCCGCCCCGCGCGTTTCGCCGGGCTCGACGGGCTCCGCGCGATCGCGGTCGCCCTCGTGATCGTGTACCACCTGTTCCCCGGGTGGGTGTTCGCGGGCGGCTTCGTGGGCGTGGACGTGTTCTTCGTCATCAGCGGGTTCCTGATCACGACGCTCCTGCTGAGCGAGCGGGAGCGCACCGGACGCATCTCCCTGAGCGGGTTCTGGAAGCGCCGGGCCCGCAGGCTCCTGCCCGCGCTGGCGCTCGTGGTGACGGTGTGCGCGAGCGCGGCGTGGCTCGTCGGCGGCGATGTGCTCGCCCGCGTGGGCGCACAGGTCCTGGGCGCGGCGACGTTCGGCTACAACTGGATCTCGCTCGCGGAGGGTTCGAGCTATTTCGCCGCCTCCGCGCCCGAGCTGCTGCGCAACCTCTGGTCGCTCGCGGTGGAGGAGCAGTTCTACGTCGTCTGGCCGCTCCTGCTGCCGCTCGTGCTGCTGCTGCCCTGGCGTGCGGCGCGCGTCGGGCTCGCGCTGGCGGCCGCCGCCGCATCGGCGTGGTGGATGGCCCGCCTCGTGGTCGAGGACGGCGCCGTCACGCGCGCCTACTTCGGCACCGATTCGCACGCGTTCGGCATCCTCATCGGCGTCGCCCTCGCCTTCGCGATGCAGCGGGTGCTGCACGATCCGCCCGCGTGGATGCAGCGGCGGCCGTGGCGCGTGGGAGCCCTCGCAGCCGGCGTCGCCGCCGTCGCCGGGATCGTGTGGGTGGGGACCCTCCCCGCCACCGATTCGGCGGCGACCTTCCCCGGCGCGCTGCTGGCGGCATCCGTGCTGACGGCCGTCGCGATCGCCGCCGGGGTGTGGCCGGGCTCGTGGTTCGGTCGTGGCATCGACGCGGCGCCGCTGCGGTGGATCGGCGACCGCTCCTACGGGCTGTACCTGTGGCACTGGCCCCTCGTGATCCTGCTCGCCGCCGGCAGCGCCCCCGGCGCGGGCGTGCCGGCGGGGACGGGCGTGGTGTCGCTGGCCCTCACCGCCGCCTTCGCCGAGGCGTCGTACCGCTTCGTGGAGACCCCCGTGCGCCGGCACGGGTTCCGCGGCGCCGTGCGCCGGCTCGCAGCATCCCTCACCGGCGGACCGGTGCGGCGCCTGGGCGCCCTGGCCACCGTGACGTGCGCGGTGCTCGTGCTGGGCGGGACCACCGCCGCGATCGCCGGAGCGCCCGCTGCCACCACCGCGCAGAGCGCCGTACAGGCCGGCATCGACGCGCTCCGCGACCAGGAGGCGGCGCCGGCTGCGACACCCGAGCCCGAGCCGACCGCGACGCCGGCGCCCTCCCCCACGCCCGTGCAGGGCGCCGAGATCACCGCCGTCGGCGACTCGGTGATGCTCGCCTCGGCTCCCGCTCTCGTGGAGCGCTTCCCGGGCATCCACGTGGATGCGTCGGTGTCACGGTCGATGTACGCCGCGCCGGGGATCCTCGAGCAGCTGGAGGCCGCCGGCACGCTCCGCCGCTAC
Source organism: Microbacterium lushaniae (assembly GCF_008727775.1). Lineage (NCBI taxonomy): Bacteria > Bacillati > Actinomycetota > Actinomycetes > Micrococcales > Microbacteriaceae > Microbacterium > Microbacterium lushaniae. Next base: position 565,428 of record NZ_CP044232.1, on the reverse strand, counting down.
GTCGTGGTGGCGCTGGGGACGAACGGCTCGATCGAGCGATCCACCCTCCAGCGCATGCGGGAGATCGTCGGCCCCGACCGCATCCTGATCCTCGTGACCGCGCACGCCCCGCGCGACTGGATCGCCGGCGTCAACGAGGAGCTCACGACGTTCGCGCGGATCACCGGCGTGGGGCTGGCCGACTGGGCGGGCGCGGTGGCACCGCGCCCCGACGTGCTCGCCGGCGACGGCATCCACCCCGGCGATGCCGGCGGGGTGCTGTTCGCCGACACGGTCGCGGGAGCCGTGGATGCGGCCGAGGCGCGCCGCGCCGCATCCGCTCAGAAGTGACGGGTGAGCACGCGTGAGCGGTCGGTGGCGGCGAAGCCCAGCCGCTCGTACAGCCCGAGCGCGCCGGTGGGGCTGGCGGTGTCGACATCCAGCACGGCCTTGCGCAGGCCCGCGTCGCGCGCGGCCCCGAGCGTGCGGGCGATCACCGTGGGGGCGTAGCCGCGACCGCGGCGGTCACGGACCACGCCGATGAGGTCGATGTAGGTGTTCGGCTCCCCCAGCGCCGCCCAGTCGTCCTCGTTGACCGACGCCAGGCACAGCGCCACGACGCGGTCGCCCTCCACGAGCAGGCTCGACAGGTCGGGGCGCAGGTACGGGCCGTCCACGAAGGCGCGCCACGTCGCCTCGACCGACGGCAGGCTCCCCCAGTGGTAGCGGAAGGCGTCGTTGCGGGCGGCCAGGACATCCATCGCCCGCTCCGGCGCGTAGGGCACCAGGCGCGTCCCCGCCGGCGCCGCCCGCTCCGGGACGGGGTCGTCGAGGTCGCGGACCATCGTGGTGAACCAGCGTCCGGTGGACAGCCCGATCCGCTCGGCGATGGCCGCGGCATCCGTGGTGCGCTCCTCGGCGTACATCGCCACCTCGCCCGGGATGGGCGCCGGGATCGACCCGAGGTGCTGCAGGGCGCGGTCGTACGCCCACGCGAGGGCCACCGTGCCGATGCCGCGTCGGCGGCGGTCCGGATGCACCGTGCCCTCCAGAATCACCTTGGCCACCGTGTCGCGGGAGGGATGCAGGATGGCGCTGGAGGCGGCCACCAGCTCACCGTCCGCACCGAACGCGAGGACCGTGTCGCGGGACGGATCGATGTGCGGGAGCGTGAAGTGGTCGGCGATCTCCTCACGCGGAACCGTGTACGTGGGGTGATCCACCAGGCCCGCGGCGGCGAAGAGCGCGTGCACCGCGTCGATGTCGTCCGCCGTCGCGCCGCGCCACACCGGCGCCTCCGGATGCTGCGGCGCCGGGAGGCGTTCGGGCGCGTGTACGCGCGCGGACAGGGGTGTGTCGTTCACCGATCCACCCTACGAGGAGACCCCCGTCCGCAGGGACGGGGGTCTCGATCGAATGCGCGACGAGCGGTTACTTCGCGGCGTCCTCGGCGGCGGCCTCTGCGGCTTCGCCCTCCTCGGGCGACTCCGCTCCGGCGTCCGCCTCGGCGGCTGCATCCTCGGCCGGCGCCTCGGCGGCGGGCTCGGTGGCAGCCGGAGCGGCGGCGGCGGGAGCCGACGACGTCTTGGACGACTTCACCTTGGGGGTCATCGGCTCGAGGACGAGCTCGATGACGGCCATCGGCGCGTTGTCACCCTTGCGGTTGCCCACCTTGGTGATGCGGGTGTAGCCACCCGGGCGGTCGGCCACCAGCGGCGCGATCTCGGTGAAGAGGACGTGCACGACCTCCTTGTCGCCGATGACGCTCAGCACCCGGCGGCGCGCGTGCAGGTCGCCGCGCTTGGCGAAGGTGATGAGGCGCTCGGCGAGGGGACGCAGGCGCTTGGCCTTGGTCTCGGTCGTCTTGATCGACTTGTGCGTGAACAGGGCCGCGGCGAGGTTGGCAAGCAGCAGGCGCTCGTGGGCGGGGCCGCCGCCGAGGCGGGGACCCTTCGTGGGCTTGGGCATGTCTCAGTTACTCCTGGAAGGTGTCGTGTCGGGGGGCCGCAGGTCAGACGGTCTCGTCGTCGTAGCCGCCGTAGAACTGGGCGCCGTCGAATCCGGGCACCGAGTCCTTCAGCGACAGACCGAGCGAGGTGAGCTTGTCGCGCACCTCGTCGACCGACTTCTGACCGAAGTTGCGGATGTTCATCAGCTGCGTCTCCGACAGGGCGACGAGCTCCGACACGGTGTTGATGCCCTCGCGCTTGAGGCAGTTGTACGAGCGAACCGACAGATCGAGGTCTTCGATCGGCATGGCCAGCTCGTTGGAGAGGACGGTCTCCACCGGCGGGGGGCCGATCTCGATGCCCTCGGCTTCGACGTTGAGCTCGCGCGCCAGGCCGAACAGCTCGGTCAGGGTGCGACCGGCCGACGCGACGGCGTCACGCGGCGACATCGAGGGCTTGCTCTCGACGTCCAGCACGAGCTTGTCGAAGTCGGTGCGCTCACCGGCACGCGTGGCGTCCACGCGGTAGCTGACCTTCAGCACGGGCGAGTAGATCGAGTCGATCGGGATCTGGCCCGCCTCGGCGTACTCGTTGCGGTTCTGGGTGGCCGAGACGTAGCCGCGGCCACGCTCGATCGTCAGCTCGAGCTCGAACTTGGCGGTGTCGTTGAGGGTCGCGATGACCAGCTCGGGGTTGTGCACCTCGACGCCCGCCGGAGCGGAGATGTCGGCCGCGGTGACTTCGCCCGCACCGGTCTTGCGCAGGTAGGCCGTGATGGGCTCGTCGCGCTCGCTCGAGACGACGAGCTGCTTGATGTTGAGGATGATCTCGGTGACATCCTCCTTCACGCCCGGGATGGTGCTGAACTCGTGCAGCACGCCGTCGATGCGGATGCTGGTGACGGCGGCGCCGGGGATCGACGACAGGAGGCTGCGACGCAGCGCGTTGCCGATCGTGTAACCGAAGCCGGGCTCGAGCGGCTCGATGACGAAGCGGCTGCGGAACTCCCCGATCTTCTCCTCGGTCAGAGTGGGACGCTGTGCGATGAGCACTATGGGTTCCTTTCGATCACGTGCCCGCTATATGACACGTGCGGTGGGTGAGGTGTTGAGTTGTACTCAGGGATGCTGCGGCCACCGCGTCACGCGGGGCCGCAGCATCCGTGCGACGAGGGGTCAGACGCGGCGGCGCTTGGGGGGACGGCAGCCGTTGTGCGCCTGGGGGGTGACGTCCTGGATCGAGCCGACCTCGAGGCCGGCGGCCGTCAGCGAGCGGATCGCGGTCTCGCGACCCGAACCCGGGCCCTTGACGAAGACGTCGACCTTCTTGACGCCGTGCTCCTGCGCCTGGCGGGCGGCGGACTCGGCCGCCATGCCGGCGGCGTACGGGGTCGACTTGCGCGAGCCCTTGAAGCCCACGCCGCCCGACGATGCCCAGCTGATGACCGCGCCGGAGGGGTCGGTGATCGAGACGATGGTGTTGTTGAACGTCGACTTGATGTGGGCGTGGCCCAGCGCGATGTTCTTCTTCTCCTTGCGACGCGGCTTGCGCGCGGCGCTCTTGGCCTGTGCCATGGTGTGCGTTCTCCCTAGATCCTGAGGCGCCGGCGGAGGCCTAGCGCGCCTTCTTCTTGCCGGCGACCGTGCGCTTGGGACCCTTGCGGGTGCGCGCGTTGGTCTTGGTGCGCTGTCCGCGCACGGGAAGGCCGCGGCGGTGGCGGATTCCCTCGTAGGAACCGATCTCGACCTTGCGGCGGATGTCGGCGGCCACCTCGCGGCGAAGGTCACCCTCCACCTTGTAGGTGCCTTCGATGTGGTCGCGCAGGGCGACCAGCTGGTCGTCGGACAGGTCCTTGACGCGCACATCCGGGCTGATGCCGGTGGCCGTGAGGATCTCGGTCGAGCGGGTACGGCCAACGCCGTAGATGTAGGTCAGGGCGATGACCACGCGCTTGTCGCGCGGGATGTCGACGCCGGCGAGACGTGCCATGCGACTCTCCTAGGAGTGTTGTGGAGGTGTGGAGCAGGATCGGTGCCCGGGCCTCCGCCCCGAGGTGTCCCCCGCATCCGCGGGTTCTGATCCTGCCGTTGTGTGTTCAGTTGTGAATCTGGGGGCGTCAGCCCTGGCGCTGCTTGTGGCGCGGGTTGCTCTTGCAGATCACCATCACCCGGCCGTGGCGGCGGATGACCTTGCAGTGATCGCAGATGGGCTTGACGCTGGGGTTGACCTTCATCGTGTTTCCTGTTCGCTGTCTTCGTACCGCGCCGGAGCACGGCCGTTACTTCTCGACCGGTCTAGCGGTAGCGGTAGACGATCCGGCCCCGCGTGAGGTCGTAGGGGCTGAGCTCCACGACGACACGGTCTTCGGGGATGATGCGGATGTAGTTCTGCCGCATCTTGCCGGAGATCGTGGCGAGCACCTTGTGTCCGTTGCTGAGCTCGACGCGGAACATCGCGTTGGGCAGCGCCTCGGAGATGACACCCTCGATCTCGATGACACCGTCTTTCTTCGCCATATACTCGCTATCGCTCGTTGCAGACCGGTCGGTCTGCGGTGGATGGGGATTCGGTGCTGTGACACGCCAATGAAGGCGCAACGCACCAAAGATCAATCATACGTGGTATCGCACCCCCCAGCAAACCGCCCGCTCCCCTCCCCCGCGCGCTCTCCCGCGAGACACCACATCTCGTCCGAAACGCACGGCGTCGCCTGATGTTCCAGCCAGGATGTGGTGTCTCGAGCGGATGCGGCGCTCCTCCCCCGCGCGCGAATCCGAGGATCCATCCACAGATCGCGCGCACACTCGCCGCGCTTCGACCGCGGATCCGAGGATGGCGCCATGTCGCTGCTCGATCCTCACTCCCTCCGCGCCCTGGTGCCGTCCCCGGTCATCCTCTCCGCCGCGCGCGACGAATCCCTGACCGGCGCCCGGCTGCGGGCCTCGAACACGCACGTCCGGGTGCGCCCCGGCGTGTACGCCCGTGCCGACCAGTGGAGCGCCCTGCGCCCGTGGGAGCGGTATCTCGCCCGCGTGCACGCCTACGCCCTGGTCCATCCGGACGCGGTCTTCTGCCTCGAGTCCGCCGCCGCGCTGCTCGGGCTGCCGGTGTTCGGCGAACCCCGCGACATCCACGTCTTCGACATCGGTCGCGCCCGCGGACGCCGGCACGGCGATGTGTGCATCCATGCGAGCGACACCGGACGGGCGATGACGGTGGGCGACCTCATCGTGACCTCGGTCGCCGACACCGCCGTCGATCTGCTGCGGGTCCTGCCACCGGCGTTCGCCCTTGCGGTGGGCGACGCGGCTGCGCGCCATCCGGCCGACCCCTGCACGGCCGACGACCTGCACGCCGTGGCCGGCACGCAGTCGAACCGCCGGGGCCGAGCTCAGCTGGAGTGGGTGTTCGCGCGCATCGACGACCGCGCGGAATCGGTGGGTGAGTCGGTGAGCCGCGCGGTCATCGAATGGTGCGGCTTCCCGACGCCGGTCCTGCAGCAGACCTTCCATTACGAAGGAGCCGAGGACCGCAGCGACTTCTACTTCCCCGACGAGCGGGTCATCGGCGAATCCGACGGGTTCGGGAAGTACCTGTCGGGGCAGGATGCGGCGGATCCCCGCGCCCTACGCAGGGAGAAGGCCCGCGAGGACCGGCTCCGCAGATACGAACGCGGCTTCGCCCGGTGGGACTACGGCGACGCGATGCGGGCGGCTCCGCTGGACGCCAAGCTGCGGATGGCCGGGGTGCCGGCGGTTCGCCCGCCCCAGCACGCCCTGCTCGCGACGCTGCGCGACCATCCTCGCGCGCGCTGAAACACCACACTCCGGCTGAGACCACCGGCGACGCCTGGTGCTTCAGCCGAAAAGTGGTGTCTCGGCGCTCAGTTGAAGCGGGAGACGATGTCGCGCTCGGGATCGCCGGTCAGGTCGGTCTGGTTGGACAGGACCTCTCCGTTGACCGCGATCGTCGGGGTGGCGACACCGGAGGCGCCCTCCTGCACCGGCGTCTCGCGGGTCATCGCGGTGACGAAGCGCTTGTACGTGCCGTCGGTGATGCACTCGGCGACGGCGTCGGATGCTCCGGCCCCCTGTGCGATCGCGATGATCTCGTCGTCGGTCATGCCGGTCCCGCCCTCGCTCGGCTGGTTGGCGTACATCGCCTGCACGAACGGGAGCACGTTGTCGGGGTCGTCCTCGGCGACGCAGTAGGCCGCGGACGCCGCCCGCGTGGAGTACTCCGTCCCTCCGGAGGCGCGGTCAAGGATCGAGACGGGGTGGATGTTGAGGGTGATCGTGCCGTCGGCGGCGAGGTCGGCGAGGGTCGGGCCGTAGGCCTGCTCGAACGACGCGCACGCCGGGCACATGAAGTCGACGTAGGTGTCGACGGTGTCTGGTCCGTCGCCCACCGAGATGGCGCCGGTGGATGCATCCACCGCGGGGCTGTCCGGTGCCTCACCGGCGGAGTTGGCCAGGGCGTTGCCCCACCACACCGCGGCGCCGATGCCGATGAGCACCACCACCACCGCGATGCTGATGCCGATTGCGAACCAGTTGACCTTGCGTTGCGCCACGATCTATCCGATCTCCGTCGGGACCACACCGAAGGGTGCGAGCTTGTCCGCGCCCCCGTCGGGGGCCGTGAGCACCCAGATGCCTCCATCGTGCACTGCGACGCTATGTTCCCAGTGTGAGCCGTCTGAACGATCGATGGTCGAGACCGTCCAGCCGTCGTCCTCGACGAAGGTCTCCTGGTCGCCGGCGACGACCATCGGCTCGATCGCGACGGCCAGCCCCGGCCGGACGGGCGCTCCGGGCTCGGCCGTGCGGTAGTTGAACACGCTCGGCGACTCGTGCATCTTGCGGCCGATGCCGTGCCCGACGTAGTCGCGCAGGATGCCGTAGGAGCCGGTCGCCGGGCTGTGGGCCTCGATGTACTCCTGGATCGCCGCGCCCACCTCGCCCAGATGCGATGCCGTCGCCAGCCGCGCGATGCCGGCCCACAGCGACCCCTCGGTCACATCCGACAGCCGCTGACGCGCGGCGACGAGGTCGGCCGGCGCATCACCGGGGACGACCACGCTGATCGCGGAGTCGCCGTTCCAGCCGCGGAGCTCGGCGCCGGCGTCGATCGACACCAGGTCGCCGGCCTGCAGCGCCCGGTCGCCGGGGATCCCGTGCACGACCTGCTCGTTGACCGAGGCGCAGATCGTGTGCCGGTACCCGCGCACCATCTGGAAGTTCGAGCGCGCACCGCGGGAGCGGATGACACGGGATGCCTCGGCGTCGAGGTCGAGCGTCGTGACACCCGGCGCGATCATCGCGCGCACGGCATCCAGCGCCGCGGCGGTGATGAGCCCGGGCTCGATCATCGACCGCAGCTGCGCGGCGGACTTGTAGGCGGAGGAGCGGAAAGCCACGTCAGACCGCGGCGGAGCGGGCGAACCCGCGCACCTCGAGCGCGGCGAAGATGCGCACGGTCACCTCGTCCAGCGAACCGACGCCGTCGATCTCGTCGACGATGCCGCGCGTGCCGTACACGCCGAGGATCGGCGCGGTCTCGGATTCGTAGATCGCCAGGCGCTGCGCGATGGCCTCTTCGGTGTCGTCGGCGCGGCCCTGCTCCTGCGCGCGCTTGCGCAGGCGCAGCATCGACTCCTCGCGCGGCACCACGAGCGCCAGCACGGCATCGAGGCTCTCGCCGCGGCCCTCGAGGAATTCGTCGAGGTTCATCACCTGGCTGAGGTTGCGCGGGTATCCGTCCAGGAGGAACCCGTCCGCGGCATCCTCCTTCGACAGCCGGTCACGCACGACGGCGCCGGTGAGCTCGTCGGGCACGAGGCGGCCGGCGTCGATGATCTCCTGGACCTGCAGGCCCAGCTCGGTGCCCCCCGCGACGTTCGCGCGGAAGACGTCGCCGGTGGAGACCACGGGGATGCCGAAGGCCTCGGCGATGCGGGCACCCTGGGTGCCCTTCCCCGAGCCCTGGGGGCCGACGATGAGGAGACGGAGGGGACGAGCCATCAGCGGAGGAGCCCTTCGTAGTGACGCTGCTGCAGCTGGGCGTCGATCTGCTTCACCGTCTCCAGGCCCACACCGACGATGATGAGGATCGAGGCGCCGCCGAACGGGAAGTTCTGGTTGGCGCCGACCGTCGCCAGGGCGATGAGCGGCAGGAGCGCGATGAGGCCCAGGTAGATCGAGCCGGGCAGCGTGATGCGGGTGAGGACGTAGTCGAGGTATTCGGCGGTGGGCCGGCCGGCGCGGATGCCGGGGATGAACCCGCCGTAGCGCTTCATGTTGTCGGCGACATCGACCGGGTTGAAGGTGATCGCGACGTAGAAGTACGTGAAGCCGATGATCAGCAGGAAGTACACCAGCATGTACAGCGGCGAGTCGCCCGTGGTGAAGTACTGCGAGATCCACGCGACCCAGCCGGGCACTTCCTCGCCCGCCTGCGGCTGGTTGAACTGCGCGATGAGGGCGGGGATGTACAGCAGCGACGAGGCGAAGATGACGGGCACGACACCGGCCATGTTCACCTTGATCGGGATGTAGGTGTTGGTGCCGCCGTACGTGCGTCGCCCCACCATCCGCTTGGCGTACTGCACCGGGATGCGCCGCTGGGACTGTTCCACGAAGACCACGAGAGCGACCACGAGGATTCCGACGGCCAGCACCAGGAGGAAGATCTCGAAGCTGCGGGCCTGCCAGATCGACCACATCGCGGCCGGGAAGGTCGCGGCGATGGAGGTGAAGATGAGGATCGACATGCCGTTGCCGACGCCGCGCTCGGTGACGAGCTCGGCGAACCACATGATGAGGCCGGTGCCGGCGGTCATCGTGATGATCATGAGCAGCTGCGCCCACCACACGTCGTTGGTGAGGACGTTCTCGCACTCGGGGATGCCGGTGACGCCGAACAGCTGGCCGCTGCGGGCGACGGTGACCAGGGTCGTGGACTGCAGCAGCGCGAGGGCGATCGTGAGGTACCGCGTGTACTGCGTCAGGCGCGCCTGGCCGGACTGGCCCTCCTTGTAGAGGGTCTCGAAGTGCGGGATCACCACGCGCAGCAGCTGCACGATGATCGTCGCCGTGATGTAGGGCATGACACCCAGGGCGAAGATCGACAGCTGCAGCAGGGCGCCGCCGGAGAACAGGTTCACCAGCGAGAGCAGGCCCTCGGTGCCGCCGGACTGCGCGAGGCAGGACTGCACGTTCGGGAAATCGACGAACGGGGCCGGAATGTGCGCACCGAACCGGTAGATGGCGATCACACCCAGGGTGAAGCCGATCTTGCGTCGCAGATCAGGCGTGCGGAATACCCGCGCAATGGCGCTGAACAAGTGGATTCCTCCAGAACGGTTCCGGCGCGCCGAGGCGCACAGACGACCAGCGTAACCCAGAAGGGCCGGGGGCTTACGCCTCCCGGCCCTTCTGCGGTTGGGGCGTGGTCAGTTGACCGAGCCGCCCGCCGCGACGATCTTCTGCTCGGCGGAACCCGAGACCTTGTCGACCGTCACGTTCAGCTTCACCGAGATGTCGCCGGTGCCGAGCACCTTGACCTTCTCGTTCTTGCGCACGGCACCCTTGGCGACGAGGTCGCCCACGGTGACGTCGCCACCGGCCGGGTACAGCTCGGCCAGCTTGTCCAGGTTGACGACCTGGTACTCGACGCGGAACGGGTTCTTGAACCCGCGCAGCTTCGGGGTGCGCATGTGCAGCGGCATCTGCCCACCCTCGAAGCCGATGCGCACCGAGTAGCGGGCCTTGGTGCCCTTGGTGCCACGGCCCGCGGTCTTACCCTTGGAGCCCTCACCACGACCCACGCGGGTCTTGGCGGTGTGCGCACCGGGGACCGGACGCAGGTGGTGCACCTTGAGCACGCCGGGACGCGTCGCCGGAGCGGCGTTCTTGGCGGCGGCGGGCTTGCTCGCCTTGGCTGCCGCGGGCTTGCGCGCGGGCGCCTTCTTCGCGGGCTTGTCGGCCTCGACGTTGTCGTTGTCAGCCATCAGTCGATCTCCTCAACCTTCACGAGGTGAGCCACGGTCTTGACGTAGCCGCGCGTCTGCGCGTCGTCGGGACGGACGACAGCGTCGCCGATCCGCTTGAGACCGAGGCTGCGCAGCGTGTCACGCTGGTTCTGCTTCTCGCTCACCTTGGACTTGATCTGGGTCACCTTCAGTCGGCTCGCCATCAGACACCTGCCTTCGCCGCAGCGGCGGCCTTGGCCTCGTTGCGGATGATGATGCCGGGCACGACAGCGTCGTACTCCAGGCCACGGCGCGCGGCCACGGCACGGGGCTCTTCGAGCTGCTTGAGCGCCGCGACGGTCGCGTGCACGATGTTGATCGTGTTCGACGAGCCCAGCGACTTCGACAGGATGTCGTGGATGCCGGCGCATTCGAGCACCGCACGCACCGGACCACCGGCGATGACACCGGTACCGGCGGCTGCCGGACGCAGCAGCACGACACCGGCGGCCGCCTCACCCTGCACGGGGTGCGGGATGGTGTTGCCGACGCGGGGAACGCGGAAGAAGTTGCGCTTGGCCTCTTCGACACCCTTCGAGATGGCCAGGGGCACCTCGCGGGCCTTGCCGTATCCGACGCCGACGACGCCGTTTCCGTCGCCCACGACCACGAGGGCCGTGAAGCTGAACCGACGACCGCCCTTGACGACCTTCGACACGCGGTTGATCGTCACGACGCGCTCGAGGAACTGGCTCTCGTTGCGGTCGCGCGATCCGCGGTCGCCGCGGTTCGGGTTGCGCTCGCGGCCGCCGCGGCGAGCCTCACGAGGCTCGCGGCTGGCGTCGGCGGTGCCGGCCGTGGCCGTCTCGGCCGTGGCCGGTGCGGCCTGGGACGCGTCGGTCACTTCGGTCTCCTTGTTGTCACTCACAGGTTCAGCCCTCCTTCGCGGGCGCCCTCGGCGATCGCGGCGACGCGACCGGCGTACCGGTTGCCACCGCGATCGAACACGACGTCGGTGACGCCGGCGGCCTTCGCGCGCTCGGCGACGAGTTCGCCGACCTTGCGCGCCTTGGCGGTCTTGTCACCGTCGAACGCACGCAGGTCCGTTTCGAGGGTGGATGCGGAGGCCACGGTGTGACCCTTGCTGTCGTCTACGAGCTGGACGAACACGTGGCGCGCCGAGCGGGTCACGACAAGACGAGGACGGACCTCGGTGCCGACGACCTTCTTGCGAAGGCGTGCGTGGCGTCGCGCACGTGCGACGGACTTCGACTGCACAGCCATGCTTACTTACCAGCCTTTCCGGCCTTGCGGCGGACGACCTCGCCCGCGTAACGCACACCCTTGCCCTTGTAGGGCTCGGGCTTGCGGATCTTGCGGATGTTGGCGGCCGCCTCACCGACGGCCTGCTTGTCGATGCCGCTCACGGTGAGGCGGTTGTTGCCCTCGACCGTGAAGGTGATCCCGGCGGGCGGGTCGACGAGCACGGGGTGGGAGAACCCGAGGGCGAATTCGACCGCGCTGCCTCGCTGGGCGACACGGTAACCCGTGCCGACCACTTCGAGACCCTTGGTGTAGCCCTGGGTGACTCCGATGATGTTGTTGGCGATGAGCGTGCGGGTCAGGCCGTGGAGCGACCGCGACTCGCGCTCGTCGTCGGGGCGGGTGACGAGAACCTGGTTCTCCTCGACCTTGACCTCGATGGGGCGCGCCACGGTGAGCGACAGCTCGCCCTTGGGGCCCTTGACGGCGACATCCGAACCGGTCACCGTGACGGTGACACCGGCGGGGATGTCGATGGGAAGACGTCCGATTCGCGACATGTCAGATCACCACACGTAGGCGAGGACTTCCCCGCCCACGCCCTTCTGCTCGGCCTGACGGTCTGTGAGCAGACCGGAGGAGGTGGAAAGGATGGCCACGCCCAGGCCGCCGAGAACCGTGGGGATCTCGGTCGAGCGTGCGTACACGCGCAGGCCGGGCTTGGAGACGCGCTTGATGCCGGCGATCGACCGCTCGCGGTTCGGGCCGTACTTCAGCTGGAGCGTCAGGGTCTGGCCGACGCGGGCGTCCTCGACGGACCATCCCGCGATGTACCCCTCCTGCTGGAGGATCTCGGCGATGTGGGTCTTGAGCTTGGAGCTCGGCAGCGACACGGTGTCGTGGTGCGCCGAGTTCGCGTTGCGCAGACGGGTCAGCATATCTGCGACCGGGTCTGTCATCGTCATGTGATGCTTCTTTCGATCATGAGGTTTCGGCTGCCGTTACACGACAGACGACCTTCTATGAATGGGTGGGGTGTTACGCCTGCGCGTCTTCGGAACGGAACGGGAAGCCCAGCTGACGCAGCAGCGAACGGCCTTCCGCGTCCGTCTTGGCGGTGGTGACGATCGTGATGTCGAACCCGCGGACCCGGTCGATGCGGTCCTGGTCGATCTCGTGGAACACTGCCTGCTCCTGGAGACCGAACGTGTAGTTGCCGTTGCCGTCGAACTGGTCGCCGGACAGTCCGCGGAAGTCGCGGATGCGCGGCAGCGCCAGGTTCACCAGGCGGTCGATGAACTCCCACGCACGGTCGCCACGGAGGGTGACGTGCGCGCCGATGGCCTGGCCCTCGCGCAGCTTGAACTGCGCGATGGACTTGCGGGCCTTCGTCACGATCGGCTTCTGGCCGGTGATCTTGACGAGATCGTCGATCGCGCCGTCGATCACCTTGCTGTCACGAGCGGCCTCGCCGACGCCGGTGTTCACCACGACCTTGACCAGGCCGGGGATCTGCATGACGTTGGTGTACCCGAACTCCTCCTGCAGCTTCTGCTGGATCTCGTTCCGGTACTTCTGCTTCAGGCGGGGCTGGATCTTGCCAGCCGCCGCGGCAGTCGCGGTGCTCATATTCAGAGGTCCTTGCCTGACTTCTTCGCGTAGCGCACGCGGACCGTGCGCTTGACGCCGTCCTTGACCTGCTCCTCGACCCGGTGGCCGACACGGGTCGGCTTCTTGGTCTCGGGGTCGACGAGGGCGACGTTGGAGATGTGGATGGGGGCTTCGAAGGTCTCGATGCCGCCCGTCTTGGTGCCGCGCTGGGACTGGCCCACGCGGTTGTGCTTGGTGACGTAGTTCACGCCTTCGACGATCACGCGGTTCTGCTCGACGAGGACCTCGAGGACCTTGCCCTGCTTACCGCGGTCTCCGCCGCGCTCGGGCTTGGCGCCCGAGATGACCTGAACCAGGTCGCCCTTCTTGATCTTCGCCATGATCAAATGACCTCCGGGGCGAGCGAGACGATCTTCATGAACTTCTTGTCGCGAAGCTCACGACCGACGGGTCCGAAGATGCGGGTGCCGCGGGGCTCCCCGTCGCTCTTCAGGATCACGGCGGCGTTCTCGTCGAACTTGATATAGGAACCGTCGGGACGACGGGTCTGCTTGACGACGCGCACGACGACCGCTTTCACGACGTCGCCCTTCTTGACGTTTCCGCCCGGGATGGCGTCCTTGACTGTCGCGACGATGACGTCGCCCAGGCCCGCGTAGCGGCGGTTGGAGCCGCCGAGCACACGGATGGTGAGCAGCTCCTTCGCGCCGGTGTTGTCGGCGACCTTCAGTCGGGATTCGTTCTGAATCATGCGATCACTTGGCCTTTTCGAGAATCTCGACCAGGCGCCAGCGCTTGGTGGCGCTGAGCGGACGGGTCTCGTTGATGAGGACGAGGTCGCCGATGCCGGCCGCGTTCGCCTCGTCGTGCGCCTTCACCTTGGAGGTGCGACGGATGACCTTGCCGTAGAGGGGGTGCTTCACGCGGTCCTCGACCTCGACGACGATCGTCTTGTCCATCTTGTCGCTCACGACGTAGCCGCGGCGGGCCTTGCGGTATCCGCGGGCGTCGACGTCGCGCACATCGTGCGCGGAGCTCTCGTGCCCGGCAGCCTGGTCGGCGACCTCAGCGGTCTTCTTGGTGGTGGCCATCACTCAGCCTCTTCCTTCACGGCCTCGTCGGCGGGAGCCGCCTTCTTGGCCTTCGTGGACTTCTTCGCCTTGGGGGCGGCCTCGACCGGCGCCGGCGTCGCACGGATCCCGAGCTCGCGCTCGCGGATCACGGTGTACAGGCGCGCGATGTCGCGCTTGACGGCGCGGATGCGGCCGTGGCTCTCGAGCTGGCCGGTGGCCGACTGGAAGCGCAGGTTGAACAGCTCTTCCTTGGCCTTGCGGAGCTCCTCGACCAGGCGGGAGTCTTCGAACGTGTCGAGCTCGCTGGGTGCGAGCGTCTTGGTGCCGATCGCCATTACGCGTCGCCCTCCTCGCGCTTGATGATGCGTGCCTTCAGGGGCAGCTTGTGGATGGCACGGGTCAGCGCCTCACGAGCGAGTTCCTCGCTGACGCCCGCGACCTCGAAGAGGACGCGGCCCGGCTTGACGTTGGCGACCCACCACTCGGGCGAACCCTTACCGGAACCCATGCGGGTTTCGGCCGGCTTCTTGGTGAGCGGTCGGTCGGGGTAGATGTTGATCCACACCTTGCCGCCACGCTTGATGTGACGGGTCATCGCGATACGAGCGGACTCGATCTGACGGTTCGTCACGTACGCGGGCGTGAGGGCCTGGATGCCGAACTCGCCGAAGGAGACCTTCGTGCCGCCGGTGGCCTGCCCGGAGCGACCCGGGTGGTGCTGCTTGCGGTACTTGACCTTGCGGGGGATGAGCATTACGCCGACGCTCCTTCTGCCACGGGGGCCTCGTTGCGGGGGCCGCGCGGCGGGCGGCGGTCGCCGCGGTCGCCACGGTCGTCACGACCGCGGGACTTCGGCGCGTTGGCCTGCTCGCGTGCGAGCTCCTTGTTGGTGAGATCGCCCTTGTAGATCCAGACCTTCACGCCGATGCGGCCGAAGGTGGTCTTGGCCTCGTAGAAGCCGTAGTCGATGTTCGCGCGGAGGGTGTGCAGGGGCACGCGACCTTCGCGGTAGAACTCCGAACGGCTCATCTCGGCACCGCCGAGGCGGCCGGAGACCTGGACGCGGACACCCTTGGCGCCGGCGCGCTGAGCGCCCTGCAGACCCTTGCGCATCGCGCGGCGGAAGGCCACGCGGGCGGAGAGCTGCTCGGCGATGCCCTGTGCGACCAGCTGGGCGTCGGCCTCGGGGTTCTTCACCTCGAGGATGTTGAGCTGGATCTGCTTGCCCGTGAGCTTCTCGAGGTCGGAGCGGATGCGCTCGGCCTCGGCGCCACGGCGACCGATCACGATGCCCGGGCGGGCGGTGTGGATGTCGACGCGGACGCGGTCACGGGTGCGCTCGATCTCGATGTTCGAGACACCGGCGCGGTCGAGCTGCTTCTTCAGCAGGTTGCGGATCTTGATGTCCTCGGCCACGTAGTCGGCGTAGCGCTGTCCGGGCTTCGTCGAGTCGGAGAACCACCGCGACACGTGGTCGGTGGTGATGCCGAGGCGGAAGCCGTACGGGTTTACTTTCTGGCCCATTACTTGCTCGCCTTCTTCTTCGTGCCGGTGGCCGCGCTCGTCGGAGCGTCAGCTGCCTCCGGCGTCGAGAGCACGACCGTGATGTGGCTCGTGCGCTTCTTGATCTGGAACGCGCGGCCCTGTGCGCGGGGCTGGAAACGCTTCAGCGTCGTGCCCTCGTCGACGTACGCGTTGGACACGTACAGGTCGGCGTCATCCAGGAATTCGTTCTCCTGGTCGGCCTTGACGCGTGCGTTCGCCATCGCCGAGGCGACGAGCTTGTAGATGGGCTCGCTGGCGCCCTGCGGCGCGAACTTCAGGATGGCCAGGGCCTCCTGAGCCTGCTTGCCCTTGATGAGCGCGACGACACGACGAGCCTTCTGAGGGGTCACGCGGATGTGTCGCACGCGTGCGATGGACTCCACCATTTCTCTCTCCTCTACGCCTCCGCGTCAGCGGCGGCGGCCCTTCTTGTCGTCCTTCACGTGGCCGCGGAAGGTGCGGGTGGGCGCGAACTCGCCCAGCTTGTGGCCGACCATGGTCTCGGTCACGAACACAGGGATGTGCTTGCGCCCGTCGTGCACGGCGATCGTGTGACCCAGCATGGCCGGGATGATCATCGAGCGACGCGACCAGGTCTTGATGACGTTCTTGGTTCCCGCTTCGTTCTGCGACACGACCTTGCGAAGCAGGTGCTCGTCGACGAAGGGGCCCTTCTTGAGACTGCGTGGCATCTTCTGTTCCTACCTACTTGCGCTTCTTGCCGGCGGTGCGACGGCGGACGATGAGCTTGTCGCTTTCCTTGTTGGCGTGGCGGGTGCGGCCCTCAGGCTGACCCCACGGCGTCACCGGGTGACGTCCACCGGAGGTCTTGCCCTCACCACCACCGTGCGGGTGGTCGACCGGGTTCATGGCGACACCGCGGACGGTCGGGCGCACGCCCTTCCAGCGCTTGCGGCCGGCCTTGCCCCAGTTGATGTTCGACTGCTCGGCGTTGCCGACCTCGCCGATGGTCGCGCGGCAGCGCGCATCGACGTTGCGGATCTCGCCCGAGGGCAGACGCAGCTGCGCGTACGGGCCGTCCTTGGCGACGAGGCGCACCGAGGCGCCGGCCGAACGGGCCATCTTCGCACCGCCGCCGGGGCGGAGCTCGATGGCGTGGATGACGGTACCGGTGGGGATGTTGCGCAGCGGCAGGTTGTTGCCGGGCTTGATGTCGGCGCCGGCACCGGATTCCACGACGTCGCCCTGCTTCAGCTTGTTCGGCGCGAGGATGTAACGCTTCTCGCCGTCCACGTAGTGCAGGAGCGCGATGCGCGCGGTGCGGTTGGGGTCGTACTCGATGTGCGCGACCTTGGCGTCGACGCCGTCCTTGTCGTTGCGACGGAAGTCGATCAGACGGTACTGGCGCTTGTGACCGCCACCGATGTGACGCGTCGTGATGCGGCCCTGGTTGTTGCGGCCACCGGTCTTGGACAGCGGGCGCAGCAGCGACTTCTCAGGCGTCGATCGGGTGATCTCGGCGAAGTCGGCCACCGACGAGCCGCGGCGACCGGGGGTCGTGGGCTTGTACTTGCGAATAGCCATAGTTGGAGTCCTTCTGTCCCGACCGTCAGCCGACTGCCGTGAAGATGTCGATGGTGCCCGACTTCAGGGTGACGATGGCGCGCTTGGTGTCCTTGCGCTTTCCCATCCCGAAGCGGGTGCGGCGGGCCTTGCCGACACGGTTGAGCGTGTTGACCGCGGCCACCTTGACGCCGAAGATCTTCTCGATGGCGAGCTTGATCTCGGTCTTGGTCGCGCGGCTGTCCACGTAGAACGTGTACTTGCCCTCGTCGATGAGCCCGTAGCTCTTCTCCGAGACGACCGGCTTGAGGATGACGTCGCGCGGATCCTTGTTGACGGTGGTCATGCCGACACCTCCTGGGTTGCGCCGGCCTTGGACGCGACGAACGCATCGTAGGCGGCCTTGGTGAAGACGATGTCGTCGGAGACGAGCACGTCGTAGGCGTTGAGCTGGTCGAACGTGAGCACGTGCACGTATGCGAGGTTGCGCACGCTCTTGACCGTGACCTCGTCACCGCGCTCGATGACGACCAGAACACGCTTCTGGTTCGGCGCGAGCTGGGCCAGGACCGCAGCAGCGGTCTTGGTCGACGGGGTGCCCTCGATGCCGAACGAGTCCACGACGTGGAGACGCTCGCCGCGTGCGCGGTCGCTCAGCGCGCCCAGGAGCGCGGCGGCGATCATCTTCTTGGGGGTGCGCTGGCCGTAGTCGCGGGGCTTCGGGCCGTGCACGATGCCACCGCCGGTCATGTGCGGCGCGCGGATCGAGCCCTGACGGGCGTTACCGGTGCCCTTCTGCTTGAAGGGCTTGCGGCCGGCGCCGGAGACCTCGCCGCGACGCTTGGTCGAGTGCGTGCCCTGGCGAGCCGCCGCGCGCTGCGCGACGACGACCTGGTGGATGAGCGGAATGTTCGTCTTGACGTCGAACAGAGCGGCGGGCAGCTCCACGGAGCCGGCCTTCTTGCCGTCTGCCTTCACGACGTCGAGCGCGAGAGTCGAGTCAGCCATGGAGATCAGGCACCCTTCACTGCGTTGCGGACGTAGACGATGCGGCCGCGCGCGCCGGGGACGGCGCCCTTGACGAGCAGCAGACCCTTCTCGGCGTCGACGGCGTGCACCGTGAGGTTGAGGACGGTCACGCGCTCGCCACCCATACGGCCGGCCATGCGCATGCCCTTGAACACGCGGCTCGGGGTCGACGATGCGCCGATCGAACCGGGCTTGCGGTGGTTGCGGTGCGCACCGTGCGAAGCGGAGACGCCCTTGAAGTTGTGGCGCTTCATGACGCCCGCGGTGCCCTTGCCCTTGCTGGTGCCGACGACGTCGACCAGCTGGCCCGCCTCGAAGAGGCCGTCCACGGTGAGCTCCTGACCGAGTGAGTAGTCAGCAGCATCCGCGGTGCGAACCTCGGTGAGGTGGCGGCGGGGGGTGACGCCGGCCGCCTCGAAGTGGGCGGTGAGCGGCTTGTTCACCTTGCGGGGGTCGATCTGCCCATACGCGATCTGAACGGCGTTGTAGCCGTCCTTCTCCGGCGTGCGCACCTGGGTGACGACGTTCGGAGCGACCTCGATGACGGTGACGGGAACGAGCTTGCCGTTCGCGTCCCAGACCTGGGTCATGCCGAGCTTGGTGCCCAGCAGGCCCTTCGAAACCTTGGAGTTGATATCAGCCATGTCGGACCTCAGAGCTTGATCTCGATGTTGACGTCGGCGGGCAGGTCGAGTCGCATGAGCGAGTCGACGGCCTTGGGCGTCGGGTCGATGATGTCGATGAGGCGCTTGTGGGTGCGCATCTCGAAGTGCTCGCGGCTGTCCTTGTACTTGTGGGGCGACCGGATGACGACGACGACGTTCTTCTCGGTCGGCAGCGGCACGGGGCCGACGACGGTGGCGCCGGCGCGGGTCACGGTGTCGACGATCTTGCGCGCGGACGAATCCAGTCCGGCGTGATCGTACGACTTCAGGCGAATGCGGATCTTCTGTCCCGCCATTGTCTGCTCACTCTCTTTCTCGCGTCTTACCGCTGTGTTCATTCGGAACACGGGCATTGGACGCACCATGGCGCTTGCACGCCGGGCACTTCGACGCCCTTCCGGGCGATGCTGCACCGCTGTTCTGCTGTCAAACCGGACGCCTGCGCATCCGGCCCGTCCTCCCCGCGCGCGGACGCACGGCTCCGGAGGGAGCAGAGGGGGTCGGTGTGTTGTTCTGCTGCCCGCGGCCTAGGTCTCGCGCTTTCACGCTGCCTATGCACTGCCCTGGCAGTGATCCGGAGCACGCACGTGGCGACTCCTGGAATGTGGAACTGCCCTAGTCTACGTGCAGCCCGGGCGTGTCGCAAACCCGGGCGTGTCGCGGGCCGGGCCCCGGGTCATGGGGCTGCCGCGACGTCCTCACGGGGGCGGCGACGCACGACCAGTGTCGTCGCTCCCCCGGCCAGGGCCAGCACGCCGAACAGGATGAGGGCCGCGAGTGGCCCGCCTCCGGTCGGCGGCAGCAACGATACCCGTACGGCCGCGTCGTCGCTGTCACGGCCCGCATCGCCGGGGTCGCCGAAGGTGTGGGAGTCCACCACGGCGACGTTGCGGATGGTGGTCGAGCCGGTGCCGGGGTCCACGGTGGCCGAGAGCGTGATCGGCGGCGCGCCGGATGCGCCGAGCCCCGACCCCGCCGGATGCAGCGGCCCGAACAGCTCGCAGCGCAGCGTGCCGCCGTACCCGGCACCGTTCTGACCTGTGACGGCGCAGGTCCGCCAGTTCGGGAACGCGTCGGCGTCACCCTTCCCCGGCCACGTCACGTCGGTGACCCGGATGCCGGTGGGGATCGGGTCGGTCACGACGACGCCTTCGGCGGCGGAGTCGGTGCTGACGTTGGCGGCCTCCAGCCGGTAGGTGAAGGCGCCGCCGGGCGCCGTCCGCTCGAGGCTGGACGTCTTCTCGATCCGCACGTCGGAGCGGCGGGCGGCGGTGCAGTCGCCGCCGGCCGGCATCTCGGCGATCTGGAAGGTCAGGGCCGGGTTCACGGTGAGGGTCAGGGTGGTCGGACCTCGCCAGGCGAAGTCCGTCTCGCCGGGGTCGAGGATCATCCCGTTGACGACGAACTGCGCCTGCTGCTCGGGCGTCATGACCGTGGTGGTGCCGGGGAGGTAGTACCCGCCGCCGGGGGCGTAGTCCGACGCGCGCAGCGGCCGCAGGCCGGCGTTGTCGATCCCGACGCCGGCCGCCGTCTCCCGCACGCCCACCCACGCGAACTCGTCCGCGTGAGTCGTCGACCCGCCGGGGTAGGACCGCTCGACGGAGGCCGGGTCGGTCGCCGGGCTCGCGCCATCCGGCGTCCACGACAGCTGGACCGGCTCAGCCACGAGGTCATCCGTCTTGACGAGGGTGAATCCGACGCTGGGCACGTCGCTGACACAGCGCGTGAACACCGCCGCAACGATGTCACGGGTCTGGACCGTGACGTCGTCGCAGTCGTTGCTGGGGTCGCTGTCGCCCACCGCCGTCACGCACGCCTCGTTGACGAGGCGGCTCTCGGGCAGCTGCGGCGTGGGTGCAGGGTCGTCGGGGCCGAGGGCGACGACGTCGGGCGCCGGCAGCGCGTTCACGGTGACCGAGAGGCGGATCGCCACGCTGCCCCCGGCAGGCAGAGTCGCCGCGCGCAGCGCTACGACGTTGCCGTCGTCCACGAGCGCGGGCGCGTTCTCGTTCGACCAGCCCGGGGCCGCCGAGAGGTCGATCGCGGTGACGGTCAGGCGGCTCGGTACGGGGTCGGCGACTCTCACGTCCGTCGCATCCACGATGCCGTTGTTCGTCACCGTGAGCACGTAGTCGAACGTGTCGCCGGCTTCCAGCGGTCCGTCCACGCCGTCGGTGGTCTTGACGATCCCGACGTCGTCGAAGGGCACGAGCTCGCACGCGTCGTCGTCGGCGCGGTACCCGCCCGACACCACGGTGGCGGTGTTGGCGATGGCGACCCCCGGACCTTCGACGTCGTCGCACTGCACCGGCTCGCCGGTCGGTGTCGTGGTGACGCGCACCTGCGCGGTGATGGTGAACAGGTGCTCCCGCACTCCGTCGGCGGCGGGGTCG
This sequence comes from Microbacterium lushaniae, assembly GCF_008727775.1. Classification (NCBI taxonomy): domain Bacteria; kingdom Bacillati; phylum Actinomycetota; class Actinomycetes; order Micrococcales; family Microbacteriaceae; genus Microbacterium; species Microbacterium lushaniae. The sequence continues at coordinate 544,425 of NZ_CP044232.1, read as the reverse complement.
AAGGTGCCGCTCACGATCGTCCACGTGCCGGTGCCGTCCCACGAGGGCTGGTCCGGTGCCGGGGTGTCGGTCGTGGCCGCCTCCGCGGTCCATTCGCCGGCCACCTCGACGCCCTCGGGCAGGTCGGGAGCGTCGGTGAGGACGTACGCGAGGGTCGGCAGCGGGTCGGCGGTGGTCGTGGGGTACCTGACCGCGACGTCGTAGACGACCGACCACAGCCCCGTGTCGGGATCGAGCACCGCCTCGCCGACGGCGGTCTTCTCGACCTCGGGGAACACCGGCTCGGCGCACGCGCGCACGTCGGTCTCGACGGTCGCCGAGGTCAGCTGCGCGGTGTTGAGGAACCCGCCCGCCGCGTCGGGGAGGCATGCGGTGGTGCCGCCCTCCACCGCGGCGGCGGTGACGGCGGCCACGACGCGCACGGTATACGTGTGGGTGGCCCCGGCCGCGATCGCCGTGCCGGAGGCGAGCACCGCAGGTTCCGGCGAGAACGTGAAGTCGCCGGAGGACTGTCCCGACCACGAGGCGCTGCGGATGTCGATGCCGTCGCCGAAATCGAGCGTGTCGGTGAGGTCGTACGCCGCCGACAGCCCCTTCGGGTTGTCTTCGCCGAGCGGGGGCAGGGTCACCTGGAGGTCGTAGACGATGGTCCACAGGCCCGTCGCCGGGTCCTGCTCGGTGGTGGTCACCGTCTTCGCGACGGACGGGTACACGCGCTCGTCGACGGGGATGCAGTCGGTGGCGTCGATCGGGATGGAGCCCACCTGGAGCAGGGCGGCGTTGAAGAACCCGCTGCCGGGCTCGCCGGTGCAGGCGGCGTCATCCTCGCTGTAGGCATCGGTGAGCTCGACCTGCCACGTCACGCGGTAGACGTGGGTGGCGCCGGCGGCGAGCGCGACGCCGGTGACGAAGTCCGCGCCGGGCGTCACCGGCAGGAGCGGCTGGGCCTCCGTGTCGGTGCGCTGGGCCGTCCCTGCGCCGAGCGTGACCCCTTCCGGGAAGGACGGGCTGTCGCCGAGCGAGTAGAAGGTGTCGTAGCCGCCCGAGGTGACGGTGAGGTCGTACGTGACGGTCCATCGCGTGGGTGCGTCGGGGTTCTGGGTCACCGCGACGCCGACCTTCTCGATCGTCGGCAGAGCGGGCTCCGAGCAGTCGGAGGCCGGAACCTCATCGCCGGCGACGGTGAGCGTGGCGGTGTTCAGGAACCCGCCGGCCGTCGTGCCGTCGCACGCGAGGTCGCCGCCCTCCCATGCCGCCGCGTCGACGCCGGCACGGGCCACCACGGTGTAGGTCTCCGTGGTGCCCGGCGCCAGCGCGCGGTCGGTCGCGAGCGTCGTTGTGCCGTCTGCGGCGAAGTCGCCAGTGCCCGTGGGGCCCGTCCACGTGGCGCCCTCCACGGTGATGTCGCCGCCGAACTGCAGCGCGTCCGCGAGGCTGTAGACCGCGACGAGCGCGTCGGACGAGTTGGCCACGGCGATGTCATACGTGATCTGCCACGTGCCGTCGGTGAGCTGGACCGTCGAGGTCACCGTCTTGGTGACGCCGGCATCGGGCCGCTCGATCTCCGCGCAGTCGGACGAGGTCGGCTCGGCGATCCCGTTCGTGACCGTCGCGGTGTTCCACACCCCGCCACCCTCGCCCACCACGGTCCCGCACGTCAGCGCCGCGTCGGTGACGGATGCCGCCACCGTCACCGTGCGCGAGAGCGTGTAGGTGTGCGTCGCACCGGCGGGAAGCGTGCCGGTCGCCAGCGGTCCGTCCCCCACCGGGTCGGCGCTGCGCACGAACGTGCCGCCGCCGACGGCGACCGGATCCGACGCCGTCCACTGCCCGCCCGTGACTCCGGCCGGGAGGGCGCCGGCGATGTCGCTCAGTTCGTAGGCCAGCTCGATCTGGCTGGGGTTGGCCACCGCGACCCGGTAGCTGAGCGTCCACTCGCCGGTGGTGAGGTTCTGCACCGTGGGCTGCGCGATCTTCTCCACCGTCGGGGCGGCCGGGACGGCGCATCCGGTGTCGGTCGCCTCCCCGCCCGGGTAGGTCGCCTCGGCGGTGTTGAAGAAGCCGCCGCCGGTCGTCGAGCACTCCAGCGCCGACGCGTCGACCGGGGTCTCGTTCGCCTCGGCCGTGATCACGAACGTGTACTCGTCGGTGCCGCCGGCCTCCAGCGGCACGTCGGTCACATCGGGCGCGCCCTCCCAGCCCTGCGTGAGGACGGTGAAGCTCGCGTCGAAGCCGGGCACGTCGGTGAGCGAGTACGTCGTGGGCAGGGTGCTGCTGGTGTTGGTGACGACCACGGGGTAGCGGATGGTCCACACCCCGTCGGCGGACTGCGCCACGGCGCCGTCGGACTTCTCGATGGTGACCGGGACGATGACATCGTCGTTGGTCAGCGTGCACGTGACGTCGTCGCCGGGCTGGAGGGTCAGCTCGGGAGCAGCCCTCGTCGTGTCGGGATAGCCGGTGCAGGTCAGGTCGGTCCAGTCGTATCCGTCGGGGCCGGTCTCGCCGATCGTGTACGCCACGCCAGCGGTGAGCTCCCCCGACGTTCCCGTGGGACCGCTCAGGTTCGGGCCATCCGGGGTCGTCGCCGTCAGGGTCCAGTCCGTCTCGTCCGCGGTGCCGCCGCTGTCGGTGACGATCACCTTCACCAGGGTGAGGGTGGGGGCGACGTCGTCGTTGACGAACCGGTACACCGGTCCGCCCAGCGCGGGGACGGTGACCTCCCAGTCGCCGTCGGCGTTCTGCCGCGGGTAACCGGCCGGGTCGGGGTTGGCCTCGACATCCACCCACTCCTCGCCCACGCGCCGTTGCAGGCGGGAGAACTCGTACCCCGGCACGGTCGACTCCTCGGTGAGGGTGTACACGTGGTCGGGGCGCACCTGGATGATGCTCGCCGCCGAGACCTCCTCGGATCCGGTGACGGTGGTGGGCGTGAGACCTTCGAGGGTCGCGGGGGTGGCCGTGAGCTCCCATTGGTCGGCCGTGGCGGAGCCGCCGTCGTCGTTCACCACGGTCTTCAGCAGGGTGAGCTGGGCGTCCTGGTTCACGAAGGTGCACTCCACGCGGTAGCCCAGCGGCACGTTGACGCCGCCGTTGATCCCGTCGGAGTAGCCGCTGTCGGGATACCGGTCGCCGTTCTCGTCGACGCGGATGCACGTCGCCGACCCCGTGGACAGGGGATTGGACTGCAGGTCCGTGCGCTCGTCGACCTGGAGGTACCGCGCGTCGCCGCCGGTCTCGAACAGCTGGTAGCGGGCATTGGGAGTGACCGGCTGCGATGTCGTGCCGGCGGCACCGTCGACGCCGGAGAACCCGGGGAGGCCTTCATCGACCGGCGCGCCGGCCAGGAACGACGCGTTCAGCGTCCAGCTCGTCGGGTCGGCGTCGCCGCCGTCGACCTCCTTGGCGAGGGTGAGACGGCTCTCGCACGTGACGGTGTTGGTGATCGTCGCGGTGTTCTGCGCCTGGGCGAGCGTCACGTCGTACCCGGCGCCGAGCGGGATGTCCACGGCGGCCCCGTTGAGGCTCGTCACGGCCGCGTCGTCGGTGCACAGCGTCGGATCGATCAGGGCGACCTGCTCGGTGAGCGTGACGGTGTCGCCCTGCGCGTACCCCGATCGGGTCACACCCCACCCCTGGTCGGTCGCTTCGGCATCGCCGGGACCGGTGAGCTGGAGCTGCGCGGAGAGGCCGCCGGGCTGGGCGCCCTCCTCGTAGGAGACACCGTTGACGACCCAGTTCTTGGTCACGGTGAGGTCGGCTTCCGGGCTGGGCGCACGGTTGTAGACGGTGCAGTTCACCGCCTGCGTGCTGGGCACGGTGACGGTGAAGCCGTCGGTGGGCGAGGCTGTGGGCACGACCGGATCACCGGTGTTCAGATTCGTGCAGACGGCGTTCTGGTCATCGACCGGCTGGAGGGTGAATCCGGGCTGCTGCACCTCCGTCACGGTGACCGATGCGTCTGGTGTGCCGCCGGGGAAGTCGAGCGGGTAGCTGACGGTGCCGGTGCCGTCGGCGGAGGTCGTCTGCACGGGCTCGGGCGTCGTGACGCCGGTGGTGCCGATCTCGCTGGTGAACTGCCAGCCGGCGCCGGCGGGCGTCGCCCCCTCGATGGATCCGGCGGGAGCGGACTGCGGGACGATCTGCTTGGTGACGGTCAGGGCCCCCTCGCAGTTGCCCAGCGCCAGGCTGCGCAGCGCCGTCCCGACCGCGGCGTAGTTCGCGGTCTGGTAGTAGTCGGCCGACGTGCCGTTGGAACCGTCGTAGGCGGTGGGGCCGGAGATGGCGCGCAGGTTCAGCGCCGTCGCGGCGCCGCTCGCGCCGTCACCGACGCCGAACGCGATGAGCCGCGTGGGCGATCCGCCTGCCGGACCAGCCTTCAGGGCGTTGGCGGAGAAGATGCCGTTCTCGGTCTCGCGGAAACGATTGAAGTTTCCCGGCCCCTGGTAGGGCTGGTTGTACAGGGTGGGATCGCCGTCGGTGATGATGACGGCGAGGTCGAAGTTGTTCGCCGCGGTGTTCGCGGCGGCCGCCACACCGAGTCCCCGGTCCCAGTTCGTGCCGCCCACCGCCGTCCAGCCGGCGTACCGGTTCTTGAAGGCATCCGCCTGCGTGGCGGTGGCCACGGAGGTCAGGCTCGGGAAGTTCGCGGTCGCCCCCTCCGCCGGCGTGACGGTGGAGAAGGAGAACAGCGACATGCGCGAGGGGGTGCCCTGGAGGGAGTCCACGAAGGCGTCGGCGGCACTCTTCAGCTGCCCCGTACTGGATCCGACCGAGCCCGACAGGTCGAGGATCAGCGCGACGTCGAGGCCGCAGGACACATCGAGCGCTGCATTGGTGCGCGACTGCTGCCAGATCCCCCGGACGCCGTCGCCTGCGACCCGGAGGACAGCATGAAGTCGCTCGCGTTCTGCGAGCTGTAGACGTTGCCGGCGCGCAGCTGGGTGCCGGTGCGGAACTGATAGGCGGTGGCCGTACCGCCGCCGCTCCCGGGGCCCGTGCGCAGTGACGGGTTGGCGTAGTACCCGTCGGGCACGCTGGCCTGGACGACCCAATAGCGGTCGTCGCGGTTGGCCTGGGGGATGTTGAAGAGCCCGAGGCCCGTCTCGGGGACGATGAAGGAGCAGTCGCCCGCGGCATCCGACGTGCACTTCGCCCATCCGTCCGCCGTGCCGGCCACCCCGTCGGGGCGCGTGCCGTTCGGCCCGCCGGCACCGCCTTCGTTGAGGAGCAGTACCACCCCGGCGAGGTTGGTCACACCGGTGATCCCGGTGCGGTCGGAGCCGACCTTGACGGTGATCACGGACGTGGTGGCGCCCGGTGCGGGCACGGCGAGCACGCCGACATCCGCAGGCTCATCGGTGGGCTCAGACTCGACCGGGGTCGGTGCGGCCGTGGGTGTCGGCGTGGCCCCGTCCTGGGGCGGTACGGGTTCGGCGGTGGGCGCGGCGGGCTCTTCGACCGGCGGCGGGACCGGCGCCTCCGTCGCAGGCGGAGCCGGGTCCGGCGTGGGCGCCGGGGAGGGGGCGGGCTCTTCCGGCGCGGGCGGAGCGTCCGGCGCGGGTGCGGCGTCCTGCTCGGGCGGGACGGACGCGGCGGACTCCGCTGAGTCGGCGGGAGGTGCGACGGCGGCCATCGCCGGCGAACCGAAGCCGGTGAACACGAGCACCGCGGTCAGCAACGCGGCCACGCCGCCGCCGTACCACCGGCGCCGCAGTCCGAGAGGGCGACGGGCAGAGGATGCCCCCATGTGTGTGCCTCTACTCATGATCACCTCGTTGCGCATCCCGCCGGGGTGAGCCTGCACCCGGTGGCGGCCCGAACCTAGACCGGGGACTTTGCGCACGGGAAGGGTACTTCGACCCGTCTCCGCGTGATCCGGGCCCTAAGGCCCATAGCCGAAAGTGCACCGACCCGGCGAGAGTGCACGGGATCCGGTGCACTCTCGCGGGGTTGATGCACTCTCAAGATCAGCGGAGGAGCTGGTGGGAGCGAAGGAAGGCAGCGAAGGCGTCGATTCCCGTGAGACGCTCGCTCCCCCACCGAACGGGCGTCCAGTCCGTCGCCGCGCAGAGCTCGCTCTCCCGAGTCCGCTGAGTGCGCAGAACGTCGCGGACGGAGAGTCCACGGGCCATCGCCGGGTCGAGGTACTTGCCGTCGCCGTCGAACGCCCCGAATCGGCGGAGCATCGGCCACGCGAAGTCGGGGTACGCCCGGCGCCCGCCGGCGAGGAGGACCTCGAGCTGCAGGATCGGCGCGGGCACCCCGAGCCGCTGCATCCACAGCCGCGACACGCTCTCCCCCGGCAGCTGCGCCCGTCCGTCGGCGAAGTCGGTGACGAAGCGCGCCTGCCGGATGCCGCGGGCCCCCGGCATCGCGTCCAGTCGCGCGTGGATCCCGGCGCGAAAGGCTTCGGCGGCGGTGAGGTCGTACAGCCCGTGTCCGCGCCAGGCGACAACGCGCAGCGCGGCGTCGAAGTACGCGACGGCGGCCTCGACCGACACCATGCGGATCACGTCGGCGATGGTGCGGGGCAGAGACGTGACGAGGATCCCGTCGCGCACCTCGACGTCCTCCGGGGGCAGCGGACCGCTGTGGCGGAACACGTCGGCACGGCTGCGCGCGGGATGAGCACCGGGATCGAGGGTGTGGACGCGGTCATCGCGCACGCGGAACCCGGGCAGATCCCATTCGGCGGCAGCACTGGTGAACGCGATGACCGGCGGGGACGCGCACGCCCGGACGAACGCCCGGGTGCGCAGTCTCGTACGCTCTTCGCTGGATGCCGCGTCCCACCGGCCGGCGTCGATGTACGCGCCGTGGCGGATGCGGACCACGGCGCCGCTGCGCACGCCCGCGGCCAGGGTGGCCTCGCGGCCTTCGCCGCCGAGGTCGGAGGTGAGGAGGAGTCCGTTCGTCTGCACGCCCTCCACCCTCCGCGCGCCCCACTACCGACGTCGTCGCCTCCCGCGCCTCTGTGCACTCCTCCCCCGCCCGCGCCCCTGTGCAGGAGAGGTGGCTCCCGCCGCGCCGCGCGCCGAGAGTGGGTGGATGGGGTGGGGCGGGCACGACGAAGGCCCCCGTACTGGACGGGGGGCCTTCGGGAAGGGGAAGCGTTACGCCTGGTCGGCCTGGCGACGACGGATCATCGCGACGCTCGTGACGGCGATACCGGCGGCCAGCAGCGCGCCGCCACCGATCCACACACCGGTCATCGACGCGGCGTCGATACCCGTGGCCGGCAGGGCCCCGCCACCGGCGGCCGCGACCGTGATGGCGAGGGTCTCGGCGTCGGTCGACGGGCTGTCCGAGGTGAGCAGGTAGGTGCCCGTGGCGTTGGTCGGCAGCGTGACGGTGGCGGTGGCCGCACCGTCGGCCGTGGCCGTCTTGCTCACCTGCGTCGAGGTGGGGGCGGCCTTCACGAGCGCGAGGTGCTCGTCGCCGACACCCTCACCCGTGAGGGTGAAGGTCACGGGCTCGCCGGGAGCGAAGCCGGTGAACGTGAAGGGGGCGCTGGCGCCGGGGGCCAGGGTGGCGGTCTCTGCCGGCGGGACGGCCGGGGTGTAGGCCGATGCCGCGACGGGCAGGGCGACGAGGGCGGCGGCCGCAATGACGACGGCGGCGAACTTTGCGCGGATGTTCTTCATTCGTATTCTCCAGAACTGGGGACGAGGACAAGGACAAGGACAAGGGGGTCGATCTGGGGCTGATCGACGGGGGGAAACTGCTACCTTTCCCGCCCTGTCGTCAGGCTATCGGCATTCAAAGGAAATACACAACTAAAGTTGTCGCCCCTCGCCGAAGTCTTCATCCGCCCGTAACACACGAGTCCGGAGACGACTCAGGGGCCGGGCCCGAAGGCCCGACCCCTGAGTCGGAAAGTCCGAGGACTTACTTGAGGATCTTCGTCACCGTGCCGGCGCCGACGGTGCGGCCACCCTCACGGATCGCGAAGCCGAGGCCCTCTTCCATGGCGATCGGCTGGATGAGCTCGACCGACATCTCCGTGGTGTCACCGGGCATGACCATCTCGGTGCCCTCGGGCAGCGTGATGACGCCGGTGACGTCCGTGGTGCGGAAGTAGAACTGCGGGCGGTAGTTCGTGAAGAACGGGTTGTGACGCCCACCCTCATCCTTGGACAGGATGTACGCGGTGCCCTCGAAGTTCGTGTGAGGGGTGACCGAGCCGGGCTTGACGACGACCTGGCCGCGCTCGACGTCGTCACGCTTGGTGCCGCGAAGGAGCAGACCGCAGTTCTCGCCGGCCCACGCCTCGTCGAGCTGCTTGTGGAACATCTCGATACCGGTGACCGTGGTCTTCTGCGTCGGGCGGATGCCGACGATCTCGACCTCGGAGTTGATCGCGAGCGTGCCACGCTCGGCGCGACCGGTGACGACCGTGCCACGGCCGGTGATGGTGAAGACGTCCTCGATGGGCATGAGGAACGGCTTGTCCTTGTCACGCACCGGGTCGGGGATGGACTCGTCGACGGCCTCCATGAGCTCGACGATCGAGTTGACCCACTTCTCGTCACCCTCGAGAGCCTTCAGGCCCGAGACGCGCACGACGGGAGCGTTGTCGCCGTCGAAGTCCTGGCTGGAGAGCAGCTCGCGGACCTCGAGCTCGACGAGCTCCAGGATCTCCTCGTCGTCGACCATGTCGGCCTTGTTGAGGGCGACCAGCAGGTACGGCACGCCGACCTGCTTGGCGAGCAGCACGTGCTCGCGGGTCTGGGCCATCGGGCCGTCGGTCGCCGCGACCACGAGGATCGCGCCGTCCATCTGAGCGGCACCGGTGATCATGTTCTTGATGTAGTCAGCGTGCCCAGGGGCGTCGACGTGGGCGTAGTGACGCTTGGGGGTCTCGTACTCGACGTGCGAGATGTTGATGGTGATACCGCGCTGGCGCTCTTCGGGCGCCGAGTCGATCGACGCGAAGTCGCGCTGGACGTTGGTGGCCGACGGGTACTTGTCGGCGAGCACCTTGGAGATCGCGGCGGTGAGCGTGGTCTTGCCGTGGTCAACGTGACCGATGGTTCCGATGTTGACGTGCGGCTTGGTGCGCTCGAACTTGGCCTTAGCCACTGGGTCCTCCTCAGGACGTTCGTGTAGAGGTTCCGGGCACTGGGTTGCGACCGGTCAGCTACGGGGTTGGTTCTCAGATTACTAGAGAGTCGGTATTGAGTTTGCTGGATGCCGGGGCCCTCACGAGGGAGGGACCCCGACATCCCGGGGCGGTGTTACTCGCCCTTGGTCTTCTGGACGATCTCGTCGGCCACGGCGCGAGGAACCTCGGCGTAGCTGTCGAACTCCATCGAGTACACGGCGCGGCCCGAGGTCTTCGAGCGCAGGTCGCCGATGTAGCCGAACATCTCCGACAGCGGCACGTTGGCCCGGACGACCTTGACGCCGGCGGCGTCCTCCATCGACTGGATCTGGCCGCGGCGGGAGTTCAGGTCGCCGATGACGTCGCCCATGTACTCCTCGGGAGTACGCACCTCGACGGCCATGATCGGCTCGAGGATGACGGGGTTCGCCTTGCGGACGGCCTCCTTGAAGCCCATGGAGCCGGCGATCTTGAACGCCATCTCGGACGAGTCGACGTCGTGCGACGCACCGTCCAGGAGGGTCGCCTTGACACCGACCATGGGGTAGCCGGCGAGCACGCCGACGTTCATGGCGTCCTGGAAGCCCTGGTCCACCGGCGCGATGTACTCGCGCGGGATGCGGCCACCGGTGACCTTGTTCTCGAACTCGTAGGTCTTGTCGGCCGTGACCTCGAGAGGCGCCAGCGCGAACTGGATCTTCGCGAACTGACCCGATCCACCGGTCTGCTTCTTGTGCGTGTAGTCGTGACGCTCGACGGCCTTCTTGATCGTCTCGCGGTAGGCCACCTGCGGCTTGCCGACGTTGGCCTCGACCTTGAACTCGCGCTTCATGCGGTCCACGAGGATGTCCAGGTGCAGCTCGCCCATGCCCTTGATGACGGTCTGACCCGTCTCGGAGTTCTGCTCGACGCGGAACGTCGGGTCTTCCTCCGCGAGCTTCTGGATCGCCAGACCCAGCTTCTCCTGGTCGGCCTTGGTCTTGGGCTCGATCGCGACCTCGATGACCGGCTCGGGGAAGGTCATCGACTCAAGGACGACCTGGTTGGCGCTGTCGGACAGCGTGTCACCGGTCGTGGTGTCCTTCAGGCCGATGACGGCGTAGATGTGACCGGCCGTGACCGAGTCGATCGGCATCTCCTTGTTGGCGTGCATCTGGAAGATCTTCCCGATGCGCTCCTTCTTGCCCTTGGTCGCGTTGACGACCTGGGCGCCGGAGTCCAGGTGACCGGAGTACACGCGGATGTAGGTGAGGCGACCGAAGAAGGGGTGCGTCACGATCTTGAACGCGAGGGCCGCGAACGGCTCCTCACGGTCGGCGTGACGCTCGATGATCGTCTCTTCGTTCTTCGGGTCGCGCGCCTCGATGGCGGGGACGTCGAGAGGCGAGGGCAGGTAGTCCACGACCGCGTCGAGCATCGGCTGCACGCCGCGGTTCTTGAACGCCGAGCCGCACAGCACGGGGTACAGCTCCGAGTTGATCGTGAGCTTGCGGATGGCGCCCTTGATCTCGGCGACCGTGAGCTCCTCACCGCCGAAGTACTTCTCCAGCAGAGCCTCGTCCGACTCCGCGACGGTCTCCATGAGCTTCTCGCGGTACTCGGCGGCCTTGTCGGCGAGGTCGGCCGGGATCTCCTGGATCTCGTACTTCGCGCCCATGGTCACGTCGCCCTTGGAGTCGCCGGGCCACACCAGCGCGCGCATCTCGACCAGGTCGACGACGCCGACGAAGTCGTTCTCGGCGCCGATCGGCAGCTGCAGCACGAGGGGCTTGGCCTTCAGGCGGTTGACGATGGTGTCGATGGTGAAGTAGAAGTCGGCGCCCAGCTTGTCCATCTTGTTGACGAAGCAGATGCGCGGGACGTCGTACTTGTCGGCCTGACGCCACACGGTCTCGGACTGGGGCTCCACGCCCTCCTTGCCGTCGAACACCGCGACGGCGCCGTCGAGGACGCGCAGCGAACGCTCCACCTCGACGGTGAAGTCGACGTGACCGGGGGTGTCGATGATGTTGATCTGGTTCTTGTCCCAGAAGCACGTCACGGCGGCGGAGGTGATCGTGATGCCACGCTCCTGCTCCTGCTCCATCCAGTCGGTGGTGGCAGCGCCGTCGTGGGTTTCGCCGATCTTGTGGTTGACGCCCGTGTAGAAGAGGATCCGCTCGGTCGTCGTGGTCTTGCCGGCATCGATGTGGGCCATGATGCCGATGTTGCGGACCTTCGTGAGGTCGGTGAGCACTTCTTGTGCCACGGGGTTTTCCTTTACGTCTTGTGTGGTGCGTCCGGCCGGGGACGGTATCCCCGGCCGGACGCGGAAAAGCTGTTTACCAGCGGTAGTGCGCGAAGGCGCGGTTCGACTCGGCCATCTTGTGGGTGTCTTCGCGGCGCTTGACCGCAGCCCCCAGGCCGTTCGAGGCATCCAGGATCTCGTTCTGGAGGCGCTCGGTCATGGTCTTCTCACGACGACCCTTGGCGTAGCTGACGAGCCAGCGCAGGGCGAGCGTGTTGGCGCGGTGGGGCTTGACCTCCACCGGCACCTGGTAGGTGGAGCCACCGACGCGGCGCGACTTGACCTCGAGGGTGGGGCGCACGTTGTCGAGCGCCTTCTTGAGGGTGGCGACGGCATCCTGGCCGTTCTTGGTCTCGACGCCGCGGAGCGCGGTGTACACGATCGACTCGGCGATGGACTTCTTGCCGTCGACGAGGATCTTGTTCACGAGCTGGGTGACGACGGGGGCGCCGTACACCGGATCGTTGACGACGGGACGCTTGGGGGCGGGACCCTTACGAGGCATCTAACTCAACCCTTCTTCGCGCCGTAGCGGCTACGGGCCTGCTTGCGGTTCTTCACGGCCTGGGTGTCCAGGGCGCCGCGGACGATCTTGTAGCGCACACCGGGAAGGTCCTTCACACGGCCGCCACGCACGAGCACGAGCGAGTGCTCCTGCAGGTTGTGGCCCTCGCCGGGGATGTACGCGGTGACCTCGGTGCCGTTGCGGAGCTTGACACGGGCGACCTTGCGCATGGCCGAGTTCGGCTTCTTCGGCGTGGTCGTGTACACGCGGGTGCAGACGCCTGCCTGCTGCGGGTTCGCCTTCAGTGCGGGAGCCTTGGTCTTCGAGACCTTCGGCGCACGCCCCTTGCGAACCAACTGCTGAATGGTTGGCACGTTCTCTCCTTGATAATGCTGCACGGTGACAGCCATGTGGTTTCACCACAGACCCGCCGGCGCGGCAGGAGGACTGACGCGTACTGGTGGTGGGTATGCCGTGGGGGTGGCCTGTTCGCAGGCCGTTCCCTGAGATGCGGCGCTTGCTCGCCTGCACGGGCCGAGGCACGACGCAGGGCGCGCATGTGCGCACACCCGATCCATGATACGCCCGTCGGCGGGGGCTGGCAAACGCGCGGTTCAGCCCAGAGCGAGCATCAGTACGACGGCGGACGCGGCGAGCACCACGAGAACGGCCCCCGCGGCGGCCCACCCCGCCCAGCGCCGGCGCCGCCGGCGATCGCGCGTGCCCGCGGCCCCGGCAGCGACCGGATGCTGCGGCGCACGGGGGGCGGGAGCACGCCGCTCCACGATCTCGGGCTCCATCGTGCGGGGACGGTAGATCTCGCGCGCGTGTCCGTCCGGTACCCGGGCGGCCCGCCGGCCCTCCGGCAGCGACGGCTGGTGCGGGGCGACGGTGTCGCGCCGGGGACTCAGGGCCGTGGCATCCTCGGGCGGCCGCGTGGCCCGGCGGCGGGTCTCGCGACGGGCCACGACCGTCGATCCGGCCTCCGGTTCCTCCGGGTGGGGCGCGGCGGCCTCGGCGCGCCGCCGCGGTCCCCCATCCCGTGCGGCCAGGGCGGTGGCGTCGTCGAAGTCGGTGTCGAGGGCAGGCCATGACCGCAGCCGGCCCGCCCACAGCGTGACGTCGTCCTCGTCGCTGTCGTCGTCCTGGCCCATGGATGCTCCGCTCAGGCGTCGGTGCGACGCAGCCGCACTTCGGCGTCGCCGAGGAAGAAGCGCTCACCCGCTTCCAGCTCCTGCCCGGGCTGCGCCTCCACCTCGGTGCCCATCAGCGTGGCGAACAGCACGCCGTTGGTGGAGCCGAGGTCGGTGACGTACCAGGTCTCGCCGCGCAACTCGAGCCGCGCGTGCGTCTTGGAGACGGTGCGGGTCTCGTCGGGGATCGAGACCAGTTGCGCGTCGGGGTACGCGGGGTCGGGTGCGGGCTTGCGCCCGAGGATGACGACGTCGGAGGAGATGTCCAGCGGCGCACCCGAGGGCGGGATGAGCTTCCACGGAGTGCGGCGGCGCTTGGCGATGACCGTCTGGTCGAAGGGCTCGTCATCGGCGGCCGGATCGGCCGCGCCGAACTGCTCGTCACCGATCCCCGGCTCGGCGTACAGCGCAGACACCGACGACCGGGCCGAGCGCGGAGCGCCGGCATCCGGTGCTCCCGACACCGCCGAGACGGCCTCGGACAGCTCGCCGAACGTGTCGTGCTGCACCGGCGGCTGAGCCTGCGTCACGGGGGCCGGCGCCCACGGCTCGGGCTCGGGTGCCGGAGTCGGAGCATCCGGCACGCTGTGCACGGGCGCGGGTGCGGCAGCCGGCGGCGGGGCCGAGCGCATGCCGGGAACGGAGGAGATCGGGGTGATCGGCTCGGGCGCGGCGGCGGCCGCGGGCGGCACCGGCGGCGGGGTGAACGATCCGGCGGGCTGGGCGGCCGCGGCGGGCATGCGGTCTTCGGGATCCACCGCGCTGTCCTCCAGCTCCGGCGACAGCGGGCCGCGCGCGGGGGCGGGTGCGGCCGACACGCGCGGCAGCGGAGGCGGCGGCGGGGTCGAGGGCGCCCACGCCGGAGCCGCCGCGCCAGGGCCGGCGGACGCGCCGGCCGGCGCCGGAGCGGGCAGGGGCGGCGGCGCGGACGGGGTCCACCCGCCCACCAGCGGCGGGGCGGCGGGGGCGGCGGGCTCGTTCGAGCGCCGCACGTGGGCCGGAGGCTCGCCGATCCAGCGCGCCGCGCCGAACCCCAGGACGCTGGCCCAGATGAGCATGAACAGCGCCGCGAGGACCGTCATCCCGGCGCCGTAGCCGAAGGAGCGGTTGATGCGGTGCGCGGCCACGACGAGCAGCACGTACACCGCCAGGGCACCCAGGCCGGGGATGAGGATCAGGAGGATCAGCCACGGCGAGAACCCGCCCAGCTGCAGCAGCACGGCCTGGTTGAGCACGGGCACCCAGCCCTTCCACCCCTCCTCGCCGGCTTTGCGGAACAGGGCGGACAGCGCCAGCGCCATCCAGAGGTACAGGACCACGAGCAGGATGAACGAGGTCACCCCCATCGCGACCGTGATGACATCCATGTTCATGACGTTTCGCGCCCGCGGCTCAGCCGCCGGCGCTTCCCCCTCTCAACGATGCGAGCTATCCGCTCCGTCGCCCGCGGCGCGACGACGCGGACGAATGATCTCAAAGATAGGGCCGCGAGGATGCTGCGCCGGAATCCTGCGCCGCGCGTCAGCGCGCGTCGCTCGTCATCCACGATGCGCCAGAACTCCTCCGCGTCATCCAGCGTCGCCGTCTCGCTCGAGAACACCGCCCGATCGGCCTCCGCCGCCAGGTGGGCGCCGGCGGGTGTGGCGAACGCTGCGGCGAGCTCGGGTCGCGTGCCGGCGGGCGGCGCGGCGCGCCCGGCGTCCGTGCCCGCGTCGACGTACTCGTCCCAGCCGCCGGCGATCCGCTGGACTGCGTCGGGGGCGAGGCGCCGACCCCGCCGACGCACCGCCTTCGCGGCGACGATGAGGAGGAACGGCCCCAGGATCACCAGAAGGATGAGCAGGACTGTTCCCACGATCCGCAGGATCGGCCACAGCCACGACAGGTCCCATCCCGCGCCGTCGTCGCCGTCGTCATCGCGCGCGGTGTCCTCCTGCACGGGCTCGGGCGGCACGACCTCCTCGACGGTGTCGGGGCGCACCTCGGTGACGTTCTCCGGGTCGCGCTGCTCGGTCACCTCCAGGCTCGGGGGCCGGCTCCACTGCGGCGTGACGTCGACGGCGGTCCAGGCCCCGTCCACGTCGCGGACCTCCGTCCACACCGAAAGGTCCTGCGCGCGGCACACGCCGTCCTCGCAGGTGAAGACGCCGGTGTCGGCGGCGCTCAGCCGCGCGCCCAGCACGACGCGCGCGGGGAATCCCAGCTCGCGCGCGATGAGCGCGGTGGCCACGGCGAACTGCTCCTCATCGCCCACGGCGGCGACGAAGTTCCCGGATGCGGCTGCCCGCGGGTCGCTCTCGCGTTCGAGCAGACGCGCGAACATCGTGTCGATGCGGGCGAGGGAGTGCCCCGCGGCGCTGGGCTGGAACGTGTAGGGCGCGAGCTCGGGCATCCACGACGGCGGCGCATCCTCGTCGATCGCCAGCGCGTGGCTGAGGAAGCCGCGCTCGCGCAGCAGCTCCACGAGGCCCGCGAGGGCCGCGCCGTCCGAACCCGTCGCGTGCTCCTCGACCCACCGCACGAGGTTGTCCGGCGCCGGCAGCGCCGACGCGTCGTAGCCGGGCGCCTCGAGGGCGGCCAGATCGGCCGCGGGCGGTTCGACGGCGCGCACGCGGTACGTGTCGCCGTCGCGGGCCCCGCCCCGGCGGTCACGACGCCGGCCTGGGCGTGGGCGCTGTAGTAGAAGCGGTCGGCGAGGGCCGCGGCGCGCTCTCCGGCGAACTCCACCGACGACACCCGCCCGACCGTGGGCAGCCAGATGCCCTCAAGCGCCTCGATCGCGATCTCCGCTTCGACCGCGGCCCCCTCGCCGGCATCCAGCGCCGCCGGCACCCGTACGAACGACGCGGATGCCCCGGGGTCACCGCTGCCAGCACGGAACGTCTCGCCGTCGTACGTGTCGAGCGTCGCCACCCGCACGCGTTCGGGGAGCCGGCCCTCCCCCGACACGCGGAACAGCACGTCGTCGGCGCGCTCGGGGGCGAACAGCGCGCGGTACTGCGTGAGCGGGCTGACGGCGGCGGCGATCTCGCGCTCGGGTCCGGCCGCCGAACGCAGCACATCGCGGTCGGCGCCGCGTGCGGCCCACGGCACGATCGCGACGGCGGCCACGAGCGCGAGCGAGACCATCGCCGCCCCCAGCGCCGTGCGGCGCCGGTCGGTGCGCGAGGGGCGTCGCGAGACCCGTACGCCGCTCGCGGTGGCCGCGCGGTACAGCGCCCGCACGCGCTCGTCGTGCGTCCGCCACGCCAGCCACAGCACCGCCGACAGCAGCCCGACCACTCCCAGGAGCGTCTCAGCCGGCGCGTACAGGGTCACCGCACCCACCCGCAGGGGGTCGCTGACCTCGGTGCGTCCGAAGAACAGCCCGAATCCCAGCATCCCGAACCCGACGGGGACGGCGGCGATCGCCCAGCGGTCGCTGCGCCACGACAGCAGCAGGGCCCCGCACGTGCCGGCCAGGAAGATCACCAGCGCCGGGACGAGCAGGTTGCGGTACGCCCCCACCGGAAGGTCGACGGTGATGAGGTCCTTCCACGCCAGGACGACGCCGGCGGCGGCCTCCCCCAGGCCGCGGAGGAGGTCGACGGGGCCGCCCAGCCGCGCGGGCACGGCCAGCGGCACGCACAGCAGGATGAACGCCCCGGCCAGCAGGGCGGCCGTCCGCCACGGGCTCCACCGTCGCCGGAACACCAGCGCGGCGATGCCGGCGCCCACGGCCGCTGCCACCGCGGCGAGGACGGCGAACTGCCACGAGGCGTACACCGGCCACGCCGCGACCGCCGCGGCGACGGCGGTGACGCCGACGAAGACGGATCCCCCGGCCACGCGCCGCGCGGTCACGACGCAGCTCCCCGCAGGAGCAGGCCCGACAGATCCTCGATCGTGCCGATCGTGAGGACGGAGATGCCCGGCAGCGACTGCATGCGGGGGTGGGCGTGCTCGTCGCACATCACAGCGACGACGGTGGTGTCGAGGGGGAAGGCGAGGGCGGCCTGCCGCAGCCGCACGAGCGGGACGAGGGAGCCGACCACGACGAACGCGATCGACAGGCGCTCGTTGGCCTCGGAGGTGAGGCGGCAGATGTCCTCGATGTTCATGGTGTTCTCGAGCCGGTTGACGGCGCTGAACCCGTCGAGCATGGGACGCGGGGCGACGGTGGGGATGTGCTGGATGGCGCGCAGGCGACCGCGCACGACGCGCGGGATCTCCGAGCCGATCACGATGTCGAGGTCGCGCGCGTCGCGCACCGCGCGCAGGCCCAGGGATGCGGCGGCGCTGACGGCGAGCTCGAACTCGTCGGCGTCGGAGTACTCCTGCTGCGCCGTGCCCAGCACCACCGCCATGCGCGAGCGGCGCGACTCCTCGAACTGGCGCACCATGAGCCGGCCGGTCTTGGCGGTGGATTTCCAGTGCACCTGGCGCTGCGCGTCACCGGGGGCGTACTCGCGGATGGCGTGGAAGGACATGTCGGCGTTCACGAGCCGCCGCGTGGGGTTGCCCTCCAGGTCGCGGATGAGACCGGCGCTCGTGGAGGGCAGGCCCACGGTGCGCGGGTGCACGTACAGCTCGTGCTGGTCGGGGAAGGCGTGCTCGCGGCGGAGCAGCCCGAGCGGGTCGCTGCGCACCGTCGTCACCGGCCCCACGCGGACGATGCCGCGGGGCAGGGCTGGGATCTCCAGCGGCTGCGCGACGGTGTGCCCCGGTCGCAGCAGCGGAACGCCGAATTCCACCAGGCCGCGACCGACGGGGATGTCCAGGCGGCCGGGCAGGGCGATGCGCCGTCCATGGTTGCGCACGACGATCTCGCCCTCGACCCCCTGGCCGGCCACGATCCGCTCGTGGGCGAGGCTGAGGTCGACGTCGTACGCGCGCGCGCCGAAGAGGAAGGGCACGCTCATCACCAGCAGTACGAGGGCCGCCGCGCCCGCGACCATCCACTCCACCCATCCGAACACCATCCCGAGGACCAGGCCCGCGGTGGCCGCCACGACCACGAGCGCGCCCGCCGGGCGCACCGTGCCGGCGCACCAGCGCACGGCGGCGGCGACCGCGCGCACGAGCGCCCGCCACGCCGCCGTCGCCCACACGACCGCACGGACGAGCCCGCGTCCGCGCCGCGCCGTCGTGGTGGAGGTCACCGACGTGCGCGACGCCGTCGCGGTGGACGAGAACGACGTGCGCGTGAGGCCTGCCTCGGTCGGGGTCATACCGCCTCGCGCTGGGTGGGCGGCGCGACGTCGAGGAGCACCTGCCCGATGACGGCTTCGGGCGTGACGCCGTCGAACTCGGCCTCGGGGTGCAGGATCAGGCGGTGCGAGAGCACCGCGACGGCGAGCGCCTTGACGTCGTCGGGGGTGACGTAGGTGCGCGCCTGCGACGCCGCGCGGGCGCGCGAGGCGCGCGTGAGGGCGAGGGCACCGCGGATGCTGACACCCAGGCGCACCTCGTCCGCCGAGCGCGTGGCATCCACCAGGCGCGCGATGTAGTCCAGCACGAGCGCGTCCACGTACGTGTCGGCGGCGAGGTCGGCCATGCCCACGAGCGCCTGCGGCGTGATGACCGGGGTCAGCTCCGCCGTGGCCGTGGAGCCGCCGTCGAGGATCCGCACCGTCGCGGCATGGTCGGGGTAGCCGAGCGAGGTGCGCATCATGAAGCGGTCGAGCTGCGCCTCGGGGAGCCGGTAGGTCCCGGCCTGTTCGACGGGGTTCTGGGTCGCCAGGACGAGGAACGGCACCCCCACCGGCCGCGTCACGCCGTCGATCGTGACACGACCCTCCTCCATGACCTCGAGGAGCGCGGACTGGGTCTTGGGGCTCGCGCGGTTGATCTCGTCGGCCAGGACGATGTTGGCGAAGACGGGGCCGGAGTGGAACTCGAACTCACCGGTCTTCTGGTCGTACACGGTGATGCCGGTGATGTCACCGGGGAGCAGGTCGGGCGTGAACTGGATGCGCGTGTTGGTGCCCTGCACCGACTGCGCGATCGCGCGCGCGAGCGAGGTCTTGCCGGTGCCGGGCACGTCCTCCAGCAGCACGTGGCCGTCGCTGAGCATCGCGGTCAGCACGAGCTCCACGATGTGGCGCTTTCCGAGGACGGCGCGCTCGACGTTGTCGGCGAGCTGGCCGAACGTCGTGGCGAACCAGGTGGCCTGCTCCTGGGTGAGGGTCATCGGTGGGGTCCTTCAGTCGGTGCGGTGGGGCGGAGGTCAGGGGGTCGTTGGGTCGGTCGGGGTCGGCGTGGGTTGCGGCTCCGGGGGCAGGTTGGGATCGCAGCTGCCGAAGGACGCGGACCCGCGGGCATCGCCCAGGCCCCACTGCCCCACCGACGCGGTCACCGGGATGTTCTCGACCCGGACCGCGCGCACCGGCACGGTGCCGGCAGTGTCCGGGATGACGAGGATGTTCCGGGCATCGAAGTACCGGATGAGGAGGGACTGCGTGTCGGCGGTCACCGTGCCCGGCCCTGCGGTCTTGCCCACCGCGAGCGGTGACCCCCCGACGCAGCTGGTCACGCCCCATTCGATCGCCACCTGGTACGGGGCGCTGCCGGATGCGGGCGGTACGGCGACCGACCCGGAGGGCTGCCATCCGGCTTCGTTGCGCACGTAACGCACGGTGATGCCGGGGTCGCTGTTGAAGACGCTGCTGGGCCACCCGGAGAACTCCGGCTGGTAGCCGCGCGGAATGCGGTCATCCGACCGGGGCTCGCCCATCCGCCACTCCGCACGCTGGCCCGACACGTCCGGGCGCGAGTTCACCGCGTAGCTCCACCCGCGCGGATCCCGGGCGATCTGGATCTGGATCGAGCTGCGCGCCTCGGCGTCGCCGAAGCGCTGTCCGTTGCGTTCGGAGACCACGCACGCCACGTACTCGTACACCTCGCCCGCTTCGAGTCCGGTGAACTCCTCGGTGTAGGCGGGTGACCCCGCCGTGCGCGGGTCGCACCGTCCCGCCTGGTTCGCGGGGACGATGTCGAAGAGCAGTCGGGAGCCGGCGCCGTTGAGGTCTGCTCGCGCGGTCGCGGTGACCGCCGCGCTGTCGTCGCCGGTGGATCGGGCAACCAGCACCAGCGACAGGTTGGCCGGGGCGCCGATGCCGTTGGCCGTGATCGTGCGGGCCTGACCCGACGCGGCACCCCCGAGGCCCGGAGGAGTGTCGAAACGCGAGAACGGCGTCACGGTGACGGCCGTCGCCGCGTTCGAGCCGATCTCGAAGCGGTCCAGCGAGACGGAGTCCTGCCCCACTCGCACCTCGACGTCCCGCGAGACACCGGTCGCGCTCTGGATCCGCAGGAACCCGGTCTCGGCCGAGTCGATGCCGCCGATGGTCAGGGCGATGACGCCGCCGGCGTCGCCGTTGGGCACGGGCTGCCAATCCACGCTCCCCGGGGTCGCGGGGACGTCGTACGCCCACGCGATCGTGCGCACGCTCGTGCGGGATTCGCCGACGGCGTTCACGGCCCACGCCTCGTACGTGCGCTGCTCCCCGTTGGGCGCGGAGATGACCGGGCACACGCCGTCCGCCGAGCAGCGGGCCACCTCGGCGCCGCCGCTGCGCACGACGAAGCCGCTGAGCCCGGGGTAGGCCAGGCGCGATTCGCCCGCGTCGACGCGCAGCGTCACGGTCCCGTCGGCGTAGGCGCTCTGGCGGACACCGGCGGGCGCCTTGGGGTAGCCCTGGAGGTCGAGCAGGATGCGGCCGTCGCGCTCGGAGGCGGTGGTGCGTCCCTGCGCGTCGCGCACGGAGAATGTCGCGGTGCACGTCGCCCCCGGCGCATCCGGTGTCCACGACGCCGCCACCGCCCCGGCCGAGGCGACCTGGAAGCTCACGCCCACGCACGCGCCGGTGGGGCGGACGTCGACCACTTCCAGCGGCGTGCGCGGCAGCGGATTCACTTCGCCGCCGGCGCCGATGACGGGGATCGTGCAGGAGGTCCCCGACGCCTGCGAGCACTGCTGCGTGACCGACCCGCCCTGGGGGAGGGTCGAGGGCGCGGCCCCCACGCGCAGCAGGAGTCGGGCGGGGGCGACGGCGGGATGACTGCTCACCCCGACGATCGCCGCGCTCTCGCTGCCCGGTGTCGCCCGGTCGGCGCCCACGACGGTGACGGTCGACCCCGAAAGCGTGACCTCGAACGCGGGGCCGCCGTACTCCAGGGTGTACTGGATGGCGCCCCAGTCCTCGCGCGCCAGCTGCCACGTGGTCATCTCGCGCAGGTCGAACGTGGCCGTCTCGCCCGGCCCCACCGTGAGGGAGGCAGGGCGCAGCTCGGGCTGCGGATCGCGGGCGGCGACCGTGATCGGCACCGACAGGTACGTCCACTCCTCGGTGCCGGCCAGACGCACGGGCACCTGACACGCGTCGGTCCACGGCGCCCCGGCCCCCGCGTCGTAGCGCACGCGCGTGCCGGCCTCCAGGGCGCACGCCGCCTCCGGCCGCGCGCCCGAGGCGCTGACATCCGTCCCCACCTCCAGCTCGGCCCCGCGGGGCAGGGCCACCAGGTCGGCCATGTCGAAGGCGACCGACTCCAGTTCGGGCACCTCCTGCGGCGCCGTCCCCGAGCGCAGGGAGAGCGACAGGTCGTCGTCACCGGGTACGCGCAGGAACGCGTACGTCGTGATCTCCTCCTCGCCGACGACCCCGTGGACGGCGAAGGGGATCAGGCGCGTGGTGGCCGGCAGATCGCCGCTGAGCTCGCGCCCGCTCAATCCGACGCCCTCCGGCTCGCCCCACAGGCTCACCTCGAGGTCGTCGACGTCGCCACGCGACCACGTCGCCTTGCCGGTGAGCACGTCGACCCCCGAGATGAACTCCTCGCGGTTCTCCGCCGTGAGCACGGTGTCCGAGACGATCGGGTGGTCCGGCACGCTCTCGCGCACGACCTTGACGACGATGAGGCCGCGACCGGTGTTCCCCGAGTCGGATTCGACGTCGTAGAGGAACGACATCGTGCCGGGCAGCGCCCCGGCGGCCAGGACGACGCCGGTGTCGGTGACGGAGAGGATCTGCTCCTTCAGCCGCGCGTACTCGGGGTTGTCGCTGCCGTCGTCGGCGAAGGTCTCCGGCAGGTCGGGGCGCACATCGGTGAGGGTCAGGGATCCCTGCGTGGGGTCGATGTCGTTGGCGAGCGGGCTGATGCGGATCGTGTTGTCCTCGCCGGCTTGCACCTGCACGTAATCGGTGAAGGTGATGGGACTCGGGTTGGCCTGCGCGTCCAGGACGCCGATGCGGGCGGTGCCCTCCCCCGTCGCCCCCGAGGCATCCACCGCGCGGTAGCGGAACGACACCTGCCCGCGGTCGCCCGGCAGCGAGGAGTACACGATCGACGAGCCGTCGGCGGAGATCGTGGCCGACCCGCGCTCGGGCTGGGTGAGGATGCGGTCCAGCGTCACGACGTCGCCGTCGGGGTCCATGCCGAAGCCGTCGAACTCGACCGTCGTCGTGCCGCCGCTGAGCACGCGCCCCTCCAGCGTCGCCGGCAGCGGCGGGCGGTTGGCGTCGTCGGGCAGCACCCGGATGCGGACGGTCGCGGTGTCCACGAGGGAGGGGGATCCGGTCGTGTACACGGAGTACTCCACCCCGTAGTCGCCCGGCTCGGTGGGCGCGAGGTAGCGGAGCAGATCGCCGGAGGCGAAGGCCAGCGCCTCCGGCACGCTCGAGGCGACCGACGACGGGTCCAGGCTCGGGCGTCCCCCGGCCGGGGAGATGTCGTTCTCGAGCACCGGGATGTCGACCTGGGCGCCGGCGCGCACCGTGACGATGTCGTCCACGGCGATGGGCGCCAGCTCCGGCGCCGGGGGCAGCAGGTACACCGTCGCCTCCCCGGCCACGCGCGCCCCGGCGTCTTCGGTGCCGTCGCTGACGGTGTACGACACCGTGCCCAGGCGCCCCGCGCCGCCGGAGGCGGTCGTGCCCGACACGCGCAGGTTGCTCTGCCCCACCGCGTCCACCGACAGCGTCGCGCCCTCGTCGGCGGAGGCCACGACGTCGCTGAGCAGCAGTACGCGACGCGTGGGATTGGACACCGCGGCGAACACGTCGAGCGTGACGTCCTCCTGCGGGCGGACGAAGGCGACGACGGGCGAGGTGGCCAGCTGCGCGGGGGCGTCGGGCGGGAGGATCGTGATGCGCGCCGTGCCCGTGGCATCCGAGACCCCGTCGGTGACGGTGAAACCGACGCGGAATGTGCCAGGCTCGCCCGCGGTGAAGTCGAACGTCGTCGTGCCACCCACGACGGTCGCGGTGGCGGCACGGTCGTCCAGGACGCGCACCGAGGTCAGCGACAGCGTGCCCGCCGTCCCGGTGACGTGCGGGGCGACGTCGATCGTCATGCCGCCCTCCACCGTGTCCACGCGCGCGAAGGACTGCACGCTCAGCGCGGGCGAGGGGGTCACCCGCACCACGAGCGGCTTGCTGGTGATCTGTCCCGCGGTGTCGGCGACGTTCACGGTCAGCTCGATGAGCTGCTCGCCGCCGCTGCCGTCGTCGGCGTGCTGATAGACCACGTCGCCGCCGGGCGAGGAGGCGACCGTGCCGATGCCGGAGGGGTTCTCCACCGACAGCAGCAGCAGCGGATCACCGTCGGGGTCGACCCAGCCGGGCAGCACCGGCACCGTCACGGTGCCGCCGCGCGCGACCTCGGGTGCGGGCCAGGGCACGAGGCACTTCTCCACGCCGCACCACTGCGGGGCGCCGTCGCCGCCGGAGACGGTGAGGGTGACGGTGGTGGCCGGTGACACCATCCCGTCGGCGGTCGTGCCGTCGGTGACGCCGTACGTGAAGGTCGCGCTGCCGGATGCGCCGGGGGCGACGTGCACGGCGAAGCGCTGGCCGTCGTCGGTGACGCTCACGGTGCCGAACCCGGGATCCAGGCCCGTCACCGAGGCGGGGTCGATGCTCAGCACGTCCTCGTTGGGATCGTGGTCGTTCAGGAGCACCGGGAGGGTGGCCAGCCGTCCCGCCCGCACGCCGAACGCGTCGGGTTCGGCGATCGGTGGCTTCGGGTCGATGACGACGGCCAGCTGCTCCTCGCTGGGGACGGCTGCGGGGTCGGTGCGGTCATCCAGCGACCAGTCCTGGCTGGAGGGCACCAGCCGCCCGTCGGGCAGGGTCCACACCCACCCCGTGCGCACCTCGTTGAGGATCACCGCCCCACCGGTCGCGACGAACACCGGCCGCCGCTCGTCGCCGAGCGACTCCGCGCCGTACTCCAGCGCCGTCTCCCCCGCCCGCGAGCTCCACAGCGTGCCGCCGCCGTCGGTGGGCCCGAGCCACGCCGCGAAGGTCTCGCCCTCGTGCACGATCGGCGCGGCCGGCGTACCGAGCACCGTGGCGCCACGATCGACCTCGACGCTCACGGCCCCGTCGGCGGAGACGCGCACGAGCCCGTTCTCCCCCGCGATCCACACGTCGGTCCCGTCGGGGTCGGGCTCTCCCACGACGATGTCGCCGGAGAGCTCCACCGTCACCGACTCCTCGCGGCCGCGCACGTGCACCTCACCCGATTCGCGGTCCACGAGGGCCCACGTGTCGCCGGCGGCGGTGAGGACCGGGCTGGCGATCTCGGCCGTGAGCGGGTCGCGACCGCGCACCTCGTCGCCGGCGATGTCGTAGCGCAGCACGGATCCGTCCGTCGCCGAGTAGGCGAACAGGAGCCCCTCGCGGTTGACCGCCACCGCCTCCGCGGTGTACTCGGGAGCGTCCTCCTCCTCGTCCTCCGCCGAGGCGAACGGGTCGAGCTGCGCGGCGTCGGCGGTGGAGAGCCGGCCGGCGTGGACGGCCCCGGTGTCGGTGCGGTAGGCCACGAAGTCGCCGGAGGTCAGCACCTCGGTCGTGCCCGCCGGTGTCGACTCCGACGAGCGCAGGGTCTCCTCATCCAGGTCGGCGGGGAGGGCTTCGTCGATCCGGGTGAGCTTGCTGTAGCTGTCGGAGAAGAGGAAGGCGCCATCGGGCGACTGCGCGACGGCGGTCGGGTTGCTGACGCTGCGCACGGTGTCCAGCTCGCCGATCGCGGTGTTCACGCGCGCGTACCGCCGGCCGTCGGCCGTCTGCAGCGCCCACACCGACGCGTCGACCTCAGGCGTCTCCTGGGCGTCCAGGCCCGGCCAGACGATGCTCACGCCCGCCACGAGAGCGAGTGCGGCGGCTCCGGCGGCGAGGCCGGCGATCCTGCGGCGACGCATCAGAGGATCCCAGTGGCGAACAGGGCCGTGACGGCGACGGCGCCCCCCGCGATGAGGGCCGCGGCGCCGAGCAGCCACGGCACCGCCGTGCGGGTGCGCCGCTCCGGGGAGGAGATCTCGGTGTCCTCGTCCCGCGCGAGGCCTGCCATGCCGGAGGACGTGCGCGACTTCCGCCGCCCGCTGTGCTCGACCGAGCTGCGCACCGGGCCGCGCACCGACGAGTCGGAGAAGTCCACCGAACGCACCCCCGGAGCCCACTCGTCCGCCGCCACCTCCAGCGGCGTGACCGGCAGGCCCAGCTCGGCCTGCACGGTGCGCACGGCCTGCCCGACCTCCAGCGCGCTGGCGAAGCGGTCCCGCGCGTCGCGGCTCATCGTGCGTGCCAGGAGCGTCTGCAGCGACGGCGGCACGTCCGCGCGCGCGATCTCGGTGTAGCTCGCGCGCGCGATCCGCCGGCGCAGCTGCTCGCGTGTGTTCTGACCGCGCTCGAGCCGCTCGAAGGGGCTGTGACCGGCCAGGAGCGAGTAGATCGTGGCGCCCAGGCTCCACACTTCGCTGGGAACGGTGCCGGCGGTCTGCTCGGCGACGACCTCCGGCGCGCTCCACGGCACGCTCATCGCGAGCACTTCGTCGGCGGTCTGGCGGGCCAGGGCCGACGCGATGCCGAAGTCGGCCAGCACCGGGGCGCCGAAGGTCGTGATGAGGATGTTGCTGGGCTTGACGTCCCGGTGCACGAGGCCCGCGCGGTGGGCGGTCTCCAGGGCGCTGGCCATCTTCACCCCGATCGCCAGCACCTCGGGCACGGGGATGCGCTCGACGCGGTACCGCTGCGCGAGAGACCCCGGGCAGTACTCCATGACGATGTAGGGGCGTCCGTCGGCGGAGATGCCGGCCTGGTACACCGTCACGATCGAGGGATGCGCCGACAGCTGCGCGAGGACGTCGGCCTCGGCGTTGAACATGCGCAGCAGGTCGGGGTCGCGCACGTCACTGGGGAGCACTTTGACCGCGACGCTTCGGCGCGGCATGTCCTGCTCGTACAGGAAGACGTCGG
The DNA here is from genome assembly GCF_008727775.1 of Microbacterium lushaniae. NCBI lineage: Bacteria > Bacillati > Actinomycetota > Actinomycetes > Micrococcales > Microbacteriaceae > Microbacterium > Microbacterium lushaniae. The sequence goes on along the minus strand of NZ_CP044232.1, from coordinate 518,096 downwards.
CGAATCCCCCGGATCCGAGCGGGCGGGTGTAGGTCAGGCCCGGGAGGATCGGAGGCGCGGCGGGCAGGCGTGTCGGCAAACCCGCCCTCCCCCGGTCGGAACTCCCCTGGCGTCACACATCGACGCGCCTGTTGTCAGGCTCGGTCATGCTAACAAATCCGCGGCACCCCCACCGCGGGGCCCGGGCCCTGCGGGCGGCTCAGGGAGCCGGCGGCCCGGGGTCGTGGGGATCGAACGGGGAGTCCAGCGAACGGGTGAGCTCCTCCAGCATCGCGGCGATCTGCGGTTCGACGAACTCCGAGACGGCCGCCTGGATGCGCAGGCGGTGATGCAGGAGGATGGCGCACACTTCCCGGCCGATCATGTTGGCGTAGTCGTCGGCCAGGCCCACCTCCTGCCGCAGCGCCGCCTTGGCCTCATCGGTCAGGGGCGGCAGGGCGGGGATCGCGGCCTCCTCCTCGGCGGCCAGGCCCGACACCGTGAAGAGGAACGGCGCACCCGGCACGGGATCGGGATCCAGCGGGAGCCCCTCGAACTCGGGCTCGAGGCCTTCGGCGGGGCGATAGGTCCGCGCGCGGTTGCGGGCGGCCTGCTGTTCGAGCTCGGCCTGCAGCATCGGGAGGTTGCGGGCGGTGTAGTCCGCGACGGCGGCGTCGACGATCGCCTTCACGCGCGTGGACAGCCCGTGCTGCACGCCGTGCGGCACGTCGGCGCCCAGTCCCGCCGCCGACAGCAGGGGCGAGCCGAAGCAGCGCCGGCACGGCGCCACCCTCCCGCGGTGCGTCGCCGGCTCCCAGCGCGGCAGCCAGCGCAGCCAGACGTCCACGGCCTGGCTCACCTGCGTCTCGAGGGAGCGCTCCACGCTCTTACGCTAGTGCGCCAGGTGCCGGATGCGGCGTCATCGCTCGTCCTCGTCGCGCTCCCACGGCCAGCGCGGGCGACCGGCGCGGGTGCGCACCAGGGCGATGCCGCCCCATCCGGCGACCAGCCCCGCCCCTGCGATCACCGCGCCCGGCCAGCCGATCGCCACGCCGCCGGCCGCGGCGAACCCCGCCGCCGGGCCGCTGCCGCTGATCACGGCGCCGAAGGCGACGCCGACGATCTCGCCCAGGTACGCGCACACGGCGGTGCCCAGCGCCGTCCAGAATGTCGGATGCTCCGCCCGCAGGCCGAACCACAGCGCCGCCGCGAATCCACCCGTGGCCAGCAGCATCCCGATCGCGCCGGCAATCTGGCCGAGGCCCGGCGTCGGGATGACGTCGGCATCGAGGATGAGGCTCGTCAGACCCAGGCCCGCGATCGCCAGCGCGACGAAACCGACGACGGCGAACGCCAGCGCGACGGCAGGGGCCACCGGCCCCCCGCGCGAACCGGCGTCGCGCGACATCCTCAGACGCGGTGCAGCTGCGGGCCGGCCTCGAGGGTGCGCTCGTACTCGCGCTGTGCTTCGGCGTTGAGCTCGGTGACCCGCCGCCCGCGCGCGGCGACCCACGCGCCGAACCAGATCGTCAGTTCGCGTCCGAGGACGAACGCCACGATCGCCAGTGGCGTGAGCACCTCGGCCTCGACCAGTTCCGCACCCTGACGTTCCGTCAGCATCCAGAAGGGCGCCTCGAAGAGCGCACCGAGCACGTGGCCGGCGTAGGCGGCGAAACCGACGAGCAGGCCCCACACCACCCAGTGGCCCCACCGGCCGCGGTTGATGACCGCGCCCAGCAGCCAGAACGCCAGGAAGAAGACCACGACCGGCACCCACAGCGTCCACGTCGTCAGCGCCGCCAGCGCGAACTCGGGTACCTCGGACACCTCGAGGAGTCCGTTGAGCAGGCCCAGTCCGAGGGCTGCGGCCAGATAGAGCACGCCGAAGACGAGCGCTGCGAGCAGCCCGATGGCGCCGGCAGCTCCTCGGTTCCCGCGCGGCCGGGGGGCCTCGGGCGCCTGCACGAAGATCGGCTGCGCGCCGGGGTACGCCGAGGCGGGCTGGGAGACCGGCTCGCTCGGGGTCACGACGGGCGAGGCGACCACCGTCGGGGTGTCATCGTCGCGCGCGTCGGCGCGGCGGGCATCCTCCACGGGGATGTCGTCGGCGCGCGTGGGCGCGTCGCCGGAGGCGGCGTACATCGCCCAGCGGTCGTCGTCGGGTTCGTCGTCGACGCGCTCGTGGACGACCACGGTCTCTTCGACGACGACGGTCTCGGTCGCGTCGGCCGGACGCTCGGTGGACTCGGGGGAATCGGCCGGCTCGGCCGGAAGGTCTGCACGCGCGGCTTCCGCCTCGGCGAGCCCCTCCCGTGCGCGGCCGACCACGTCGGCGTCGCGCTCGGCGTCCGTCGGCTCGTCGACCGGGTCGCCGTACGACGATCTGGGGTCACTCATCGCCAGCACTCCTCACGCGGGGTGGATCCCCGCTGTGCGAGGGTAACGCGCGCGCCCCGCGTGGTTCGGGAGGCGTGCCGTCGTGTGTCGATGTCGGATGGCTATGTCGGGCGCGATCCGCCCTCACCCCCCGTCGGGCGGGGACGGGAAGACGCGGGACGCGACCTGGCTGCTGTACTCCTCGGGGAGCCAGTCGTCCGCCACCGTGGACAGCCACACGTCGCCGCGCAGGTCATGCACCTCCATGACCTTTCCGCGCGTGCGCTCGCAGCGGGCGGCGCCGTCCTCGAGGGTGCACTCGAAGCCCTCTGCGGAAAGCGCGGCGTGGGCGACGGGAGCGGTGTCGGCCGGCACGGTGGCCACGGTCGTGGACACCGACCGGCCGTCGCCGGTGCGCCATGTGCACGTGAAGCGCACCGCCGGGGCCAGCGCCGTCGCCAGCGCCGACGCGGTGGCGGGCGGATCGGCGTTCTGCGACAGCAGCACGTCGGGCGTCCAGGTGAGCTCGGCCCACAGGCGGTCGGGATACAGGTCGCGGCAGTCGGTCGCCGGCGCCGCCTCGGTGGCGGCATCCCCCGTGCCGTCGGCGGCAGGGGTGGAGGTGGCGCCGCGCAGCGTGGCCCCGATCATGTCGATGGCGGCGGGGACGCCGGGGGCGGCCAGCCACAGCAGCGCCGCGACCACCGCCGCACACAGCACACCGGCCGGCCATGCGACCCACAGGCTGCGCCCGCTCACCCGAGCCATGTCATCCCCTCCCCGGCCACGGTAAGCGCTCGGGAGCCGCGAGGCGCCATGCCACGCCAGGGACGACGAAGGCCCCGGCCCCTGCGGCATGCGCAGGGACCGGGGCCTTCGAGGCGATCAGTTGTAGGTGCCGGGCGTGAAGTCGTCCGTCGAGAAGCTGTCGAAGTCGACGTAGCTCAGGTCGGCGTCGCTGTACGCGCCGTCCGAGGCGAAGATGCGGTTGGGGTACCGCTCGCTCTTGGCCTCCTCCGTCGCCTCGACCGTGACGTTGCGGTACTTCGCAAGTCCGGTTCCGGCGGGGATGAGCTTTCCGATGATGACGTTCTCCTTGAGGCCGACGAGCGGGTCGCTCTTGCCCTCCATGGCCGCCTGCGTCAGGACGCGGGTGGTCTCCTGGAACGATGCCGCCGACAGCCACGACTCCGTCGCGAGCGACGCCTTCGTGATACCCATCAGCTCCGGGCGGCCCGACGCGGGACGCTTGCCCTCGGCCACGGTCTCCCGGTTGATGTTCTGGTACTTCTTGAAGTCGACCAGCTCACCGGGGAGCAGCTTCGTGTCGCCGTGGTCGACCACGGTGACCTTCCGCAGCATCTGGCGCACGATGACCTCGATGTGCTTGTCGTGGATCGGCACACCCTGGGAGCGGTACACGCCCTGGACGCCGTTGACGAGGTAGCGCTGCACCTCGCGGGCTCCCATGACACGCATGACCTCCTTGGGGTCGAGCGTTCCGACCAGGAGGGGCTGACCGACGGTGACGTGCTGGCCGTCCTCGACCAGAAGCGTCGCGCGCTTGAGGACGGGGTACACGACCGGCTCGTCGCCGTTGTCGGGCGTGAGGATGACCTTCTTGGACTTGTCGGTCTCGTCGATCACGATGCGGCCGTCGGCCTCCGCGATCGGCGAGGCACCCTTGGGGGTGCGCGCCTCGAAGAGCTCCTGCACGCGGGGCAGACCCTGCGTGATGTCCTCCGCCGACGCCGAACCACCGGTGTGGAAGGTGCGCATCGTCAGCTGCGTGCCGGGCTCACCGATCGACTGGGCCGCGATGATGCCCACGGCCTCGCCGATGTCGACCATCTTGCCGGTGGCCAGCGAACGGCCGTAGCACTTCGCGCACACACCGACAGCCGAGTCGCACGTCAGGACCGAGCGGACCTTGATGTTCTCGACGCCCGCCTCGACGAGCTTGTTGATGAGCACGTCGCCCACGTCGTCGCCGGCCTCGGCCACGACCGTGCCCTGCGCGTCGACCACGTCGGAGGAGAGCGTACGGGCGAACACGGAGTTCTCCACGTTCGCGTCCTTGACCAGCGTGCCGTCGGCACCGGCTGCGGCGATCGGCAGCTCGAGGCCCTTCGACGTGCCGCAGTCCTCCTCGCGGATGATGACATCCTGCGAGACGTCGACCAGACGACGCGTGAGGTACCCCGAGTCGGCCGTACGGAGGGCCGTGTCGGCCAGACCCTTACGGGCACCGTGCGTCGCGATGAAGTACTCCGCCACCGACAGACCCTCGCGGTACGAGGAGATGATCGGACGGGGGATGATCTCACCCTTGGGGTTGTTCACCAGGCCTCGCATACCGGCGATGTTCCGGATCTGCAGCCAGTTACCACGCGCGCCCGAGGACACCATGCGGTTGATGGTGTTGTCCTCCGGGAAGTTGTCGCGCATCGCCTTCTGGACCTCGTCGGTCGCCTCGGTCCAGATCTTGATGAGCTCCTGACGACGCTCGGCGTCGGTGGTGAGGCCCTTCTCGTACTGCGCCTGGACCTTCGCGGCCTGCTTCTCGTAGCCGGCGACGATCTCCTTCTTGTTCGGAGGCGTCAGGATGTCGCTGAGCGCCACCGTCACACCCGAACGCGTGGCCCAGTAGAAGCCGGCGTCCTTGATGCGGTCCAGCGTCGCGGCGACCTCCACCTTCGGGTACTCCTCGGCCAGCTTGTTCACGATCTGCGACAGCTTGCCCTTGTCGGCCTGCTCCCGCACGAACGGGTAGCCCTTGGGGAGGGTGTCGTTGAAGATCGCCTGACCCAGCGAGGTGTCCACGAGGCCGTGGCGCTCGTAGCCCTCGGGGCCCTGGCCCTCGAGGAAGCTGAGCCCGGGGATGCGGATGCGGACCTTGGCCTGCAGGTCGAGGGTGCCCTCGTCCTTGGCCAGGATCGCCTCGCCGACGGACCCGAACACGCGGCCCTCGCCGGTCGCGCCCTCCTTGAGGGTCGTCAGGTGGTGCAGGCCGATGATCATGTCCTGCGAGGGCAGGGTCACCGGACGGCCGTCCGACGGCTTCAGGATGTTGTTCGACGCGAGCATCAGGATGCGGGCCTCGGCCTGGGCCTCGACCGACAGCGGCAGGTGCACGGCCATCTGGTCACCGTCGAAGTCGGCGTTGAACGCCGCGCACACGAGCGGGTGCAGCTGGATGGCCTTGCCCTCCACGAGCTGCGGCTCGAACGCCTGGATGCCCAGGCGGTGAAGCGTCGGCGCACGGTTCAGCAGCACGGGGCGCTCGCGGATGATCTCCTCGAGCACGTCCCACACCTCGGGGCGCGTGCGCTCCACGGCGCGCTTGGCGGCCTTGATGTTCTGCGAGTGACCGAGGTCGATCAGGCGCTTGATCACGAACGGCTTGAACAGCTCCAGCGCCATCTGCTTGGGCAGACCGCACTGGTGCAGCTTCAGCTGGGGACCGACGACGATGACCGAACGGCCCGAGTAGTCCACGCGCTTGCCGAGCAGGTTCTGGCGGAACCGGCCCTGCTTGCCCTTGAGCATGTCGGACAGCGACTTCAGCGCACGGTTGCCGGTACCGGTGACGGGGCGACCACGGCGGCCGTTGTCGAACAGCGCGTCGACGGCCTCCTGCAGCATCCGCTTCTCGTTGTTGACGATGATCTCGGGGGCACCGAGGTCGATCAGGCGACGGAGGCGGTTGTTGCGGTTGATCACGCGGCGGTACAGGTCGTTGAGGTCGCTGGTCGCGAAGCGGCCACCGTCCAGCTGCACCATCGGGCGCAGCTCCGGCGGGATCACCGGAACGACATCGAGCACCATGGAGGCCGGGCTCATGCCGGTCTGCAGGAACGAGTTGACGACCTTCAGGCGCTTGATCGCACGGATCTTGCGCTGACCCTTGCCCTCGGAGATCTGCAGGTGCAGGTTCTCCGACTCGGCGGCGAGGTCGAACGCCTCCAGGCGCCGCTTGATCGACTCCGCGCCCATGTGGGCCTCGAAGTACTGACCGAACCGGTCCTGCAGCTCGTGGAAGACGTCGTCCTCGGGCTTGAGCGTGCCGACCTCGAGCGTGCGGAAGTCCTCCCACACGCGCTCGAGCTTGGCGATCTGCTCGTCGGCGCCCTTGCGGATCTGGGACATCTCCTTCTCGGCGGCGTCCTTGACCTTCTTCTTCTGGTCGGCCTTGGCGCCTTCCGCCTCGAGGGCGGCGAGCTCCTCCTCCAGCTTGGCCAGGCGGGCCGCGATCTTGGAGTCGCGACGGTCGCCGAGCGTCTTCAGCTCGAGACGGATGTTGTTCTCCTGCGTCGGCAGGTCGCGGTGACGCGCCTCCTCGTCGACGGAGATGACCATGTAGGCGGCGAAGTAGATGACCTTCTCGAGGTCCTTCGGAGCCATGTCCAGCAGGTATCCCAAGCGCGAGGGGACGCCCTTGAAGTACCAGATGTGGGTCACGGGTGCGGCGAGCTCGATGTGGCCCATGCGCTCGCGACGGACGGAGGACTTGGTGACCTCCACGCCGCAGCGCTCGCACACGATGCCCTTGAAGCGGACGCGCTTGTACTTGCCGCACGCGCACTCCCAGTCGCGGGAGGGCCCGAAGATCTGCTCCCCGAAGAGGCCGTCCTTCTCGGGCTTGAGCGTGCGGTAGTTGATGGTCTCGGGCTTCTTGACCTCGCCGTAGGACCAACGACGGATGTCGTCAGCCGTAGCCAGGCCGATGCGAAGCTGATCGAAAGTGGTTGATTCGAGCACTACTTCTCCTGTGTCGGAATTCTGTTCGTTGCCTGGCCGGATCAGATCTCGTCGATGGACGAGGACTCGAATCGGCTGGAGATGTTGATGCCGAGCTCTTCCGCCGCGCGGAAGGCGTCGTCATCCGTGTCGCGGAGGTTGACCGCGGTGCCGTCGGCCGAGAGGACCTCGACGTTCAGGCAGAGCGACTGCATCTCCTTCATGAGGACCTTGAACGACTCGGGGATGCCGGGCTCCTGGATGTTCTCGCCCTTGACGATCGCCTCGTACACCTTGACGCGGCCGAGGATGTCGTCGGACTTGATCGTGAGGAGCTCCTGGAGCGCGTATGCGGCACCGTAGGCCTCGAGTGCCCACACTTCCATCTCACCGAAGCGCTGACCGCCGAACTGCGCCTTACCACCGAGCGGCTGCTGGGTGATCATCGAGTACGGGCCGGTCGAGCGGGCGTGGATCTTGTCGTCGACGAGGTGGTGCAGCTTCAGGATGTACATGTAGCCGACCGAGACCGGTGCCGGGAAGGGATCTCCCGAGCGTCCGTCGAACAGCAGCGTCTTGCCCGAGGAGCCGATGAGGCGATCTCCGTCGCGCGTGGGGAGCGTGGAGTCCAGCAGACCCGCGATCTCGTCCTCGCTGGCACCGTCGAACACCGGCGTGGCGACCTTCGTGCCGGGCGCGGCCTCGAAGGCCTGCTCGGGCAGGCGCACGGCCCACTCCGGGGTGCCCTCGACCTTCCAGCCCTGCTGTGCGATCCAGCCGAGGTGAAGCTCCAGCACCTGGCCGAAGTTCATCCGGCCGGGGATGCCCAGCGGGTTGAGCACGACGTCGACGGGGGTGCCGTCGGCGAGGAAGGGCATGTCCTCCACGGGCAGGATCTTCGCGATGACGCCCTTGTTGCCGTGGCGTCCGGCGAGCTTGTCGCCCTCGGTGATCTTGCGCTTCTGGGCGATGTAGACCACGACGCGGCGGTTGACGCCCGAGCCGAGCTCGTCGTCGCCGTCCTCGGCGTTGAACTCCTTGACCGCGATGATCGTGCCCTGCTCACCGTGGGGCACCTTCAGCGACGTGTCGCGGACCTCGCGGCTCTTCTCGTTGAAGATCGCACGGAGCAGACGCTCCTCGGCGCTCAGCTCGGTCTCACCCTTGGGCGTGACCTTGCCGACGAGGATGTCGCCGGGGCGGACCTCGGCGCCGATGCGGACGATGCCGCGCTCGTCGAGGTCCTTCAGCAGGTCGGGGCTGACGTTGGGGAGGTCACGGGTGATCTCCTCCTTGCCGAGCTTGGTGTCGCGGGCGTCGACCTCGTACTCCTCGATGTGGATCGAGGAGAGGGTGTCGTTCTTGACCAGCTCCTGGCTGAGGATGATCGCGTCTTCGAAGTTGTGACCCTCCCACGTCATGAACGCCACGAGGAGGTTCTTGCCCAGGGCCAGCTCGCCGTTCTGGGTCGCGGGGCCGTCGGCGATGACCTCGCCGGCTTCCACGCGCTCACCGGCCGAGACGACCACGCGCTGGTTGTAGGAGGTGCCCTGGTTGGAGCGGTCGAACTTGCGCAGGAAGTAGTCCTGCGTGCCGCCCTCGTCCAGCTGCACCGTCACGACGTCGGCCGAGACCTCCATCACGACACCGGCCTTGTCGGCGGTGATGACATCGCCCGCGTCCACGGCGGCGTAGCCCTCCATACCGGTGCCCACCAGCGGGGAGTCGCTGCGCACCAGCGGAACGGCCTGACGCTGCATGTTCGCACCCATCAGGGCGCGGTTGGCGTCGTCGTGCTCGAGGAACGGGATGAGCGAGGTCGCCACCGACACCATCTGGCGCGGCGAGACGTCCATGTACCCGATCTCGTCGGCGGGGATGAGGTCGACCTCGCCGCCGATCTTGCGGGCGAGGACGCGGTCCTCCTGGAAGTGACCGTCGGCCTTGAGCGGCGCGTTGGCCTGGGCGACGATGAAGTCGGCCTCTTCGCTCGCGGTCAGGTAGTCGATCTGGTCGGTGACCCGGCCGTCGACGACCTTGCGGTACGGGGTCTCGATGAACCCGAACGCGTTGATGCGCGCGAACGATGCGAGCGAGCCGATCAGGCCGATGTTCGGGCCTTCCGGCGTCTCGATCGGGCACATGCGGCCGTAGTGCGAGGGGTGCACGTCACGGACCTCGACGCCGGCACGCTCACGCGACAGACCACCCGGGCCCAGCGCCGAGAGGCGGCGCTTGTGGGTCAGGCCCGCGAGCGGGTTGTTCTGGTCCATGAACTGCGACAGCTGGCTGGTTCCGAAGAACTCCTTGATCGCGGCCACGACGGGGCGCACGTTGATCAGGGTCTGCGGCGTGATCGCCTCGATGTCCTGCGTGGTCATGCGCTCGCGCACGACTCGCTCCATGCGCGACAGGCCCGTGCGGACCTGGTTCTGGATGAGCTCGCCGACGGCGCGGATACGACGGTTGCCGAAGTTGTCGATGTCGTCGGTGTCCAGGCGGATGTCGGCCTGCTTGCCGCCGCGCAGACCCGGGAAGGTCTCGTCGCCGCGGTGCAGGCGGACGAGGTACTTGATGGTCGCGACGATGTCGTCGACCGTGAGCACCGAGTCGCTCAGCGGCAGGTCCAGGCCCAGCTTCTGGTTGATCTTGTAGCGACCGACCTTCGCCAGGTCGTAGCGCTTGGAGTTGAAGTAGAAGTTGTCCAGCAGCGCGCGGGCAGCCTCGGCGGCGACCTGCTCACCCGGACGGAGCTTGCGGTAGATGTCGCGGAGCGCGTCCTCCTTGGTGAGGATCGTGTCCTTGCTCAGGGTGTCCTCGATCGAGTCGAAGCCTGCGAACTCGGCGAGGATGTCTTCGCTCGTGAGGCCCAGGGCCTTGAGGAACACGGTGACCGACTGCTTGCGCTTGCGGTCGATGCGGACGCCGACCTGGTCGCGCTTGTCGATCTCGAACTCCAGCCACGCACCGCGGCTGGGGATGATGCGGGCCGACACGATGTCCTTGTCGGAGGTCTTGTCGGGGTCTTGTCGAAGTACACGCCCGGCGAGCGGACCAGCTGCGACACGACGACACGCTCGGTGCCGTTGATGATGAACGTGCCCTTGCCGGTCTGCAGCGGGAAGTCGCCCATGAAGACCGTCTGGGTCTTGATCTCACCGGTCTGGTGGTTCATGAACTCGGCCTCGACGTACAGCGGGGCGGCGTAGGTCTTGCCGCGCTCCTTGCACTCCTCGATCGAGTACTTCTCCGGCTCCAGGTACGGGTTCGTGAACGACAGCTGCATCGTCTCGCTGAGGTCCTCGATGGGCGAGATCTCCTCGAAGATCTCCTCGAGGCCGCTGATCTCCGGCACATCCGTGCGACCGGCGGCCTTGGCCTCGGCGACGCGTGCCTTCCACGCCTCGTTGCCGACGAGCCAGTCGAAGGACTCGGTCTGCAACGCGAGAAGGTCGGGGACCGTCAGCGTGTCGGAGATTTTCGCGAACGAAAGCCGGGATGCTCCGCGGCCGTTCTTAGGGGTGGTGGTGGGGTTGGATGCGTTGCGCGCAGCAGCCAAGGGAATAACCTCCGCAGAGCCGGGTGAGGGCTCGTGATTTCCTTGTCGTCAGGGTGGAGTGCTCCCGGCCCCGAAACCTGACGCGTCGCACACCGCGAGAGCGGGGACGCGCAGGAACAGCCGACCACCATATGAGGGCAGGGGAAAGGGGAGCGCAAACAGCAACTATACGACGGATGACGCGCCGTGTCCAGCGGCATTCTTGACGCGTTCCGTCACGTGCGGTATAACGGCGACCTCTCCGGCGCGGTCAGGGCAGCGGCCGGGCGTGCCGGAAGCGCACGCGCGTGCCGGGTCTGGCCTGCGCGAGGACGTCCAGCGCCGCCTCGGTCGCCACGGCGATGACGGGGTAGCCGCCGGTGACGGGGCCGTCGGCCAGCAGGATCGTGGGGCGCCCGGACGGCGGCACCTGCAGTGCGCCCGCGACCATCCCCTCGCTGGGCAGCTCTCCCTGACGGACCCGCTCGAGCTCGGGCCCGTCCAGCCGCATCCCGACCCGGTCGGCGGCCGCGGAGACCGTCCACTCCTCCTCGAAGAGGGCGCGGTGGGCGGATGCGGCGAACCAGTCGGCGCGGGGGCCCGGCGCGAGCTCGACCTCGATCCGCTCGTCGGAGCCGGAGCCCCACGGGGCGAGGTCGGCGGCGGGGACCGGCGTGGACGGCGCGGGCCCGACCGGGAGCACGTCGCCCGAGCGCAACGGAGCGGGGCCGATCCCGGCCAGGACGTCGGTGGCGCGGGAGCCGGCCACGGGCGCCGACTCGATGCCGCCGCGCACGGCGAGGTAGGCGCGCGCGCCGTGGGCGAAGCGGTCGACGTGCAGCTCGGTGCCGGCCGGCCACGCCGCGGCGGTGTGCGCGTCGACGGGGCGCCCGTCGATCGTGATCGGGCCGGTCGCGCCGGCCAGCGCCATCCATCCGTCCCGCGCGGCGACGGCACGGAAGCCGCCCATCGTGATCTCGACCCCGGCCGCGCCCTCGGGATTGCCCACGAGACGGTTCGCGCGGCGCAGCGCCGCCCGATCCAGCGCGCCGGAGCGGGCGATCCCCAGCCCCGCGCGCCCGGGCCGGCCGAGGTCCTGCACGGTGGCGAGCAGGCCCGGCTCGACGACGCGCAGCCCGCCCTCCGCGGAGACACCACTTTCCGCCTGAGACACCCGGCGTCGCGGGGTGTCTCGGACGGGAAGTGATGCCTCACCCGCGGGGACGAAACGCACGCGCGCGCCCGGCGGCAGCAGGACGGGCGCGTCGGCGGATGCGTCGAACAGCGGCGCGTCCGTCGTCCCGATGAGCCGCCACCCGCCGGGCGTCTCACGCGGGTACGCGCCGGAGAACGCCCCCGCCACCCCGACGGCCCCGGCCGGCACGCGCGTGCGCGGCGACGCCAGCCGCGGCACGTCGAAGGTCCACTGCGCGCTCACCAGATACCCGAACCCGGGTGCGAAGCCGGAGAACGCCACCGTCCACTCCGCCGCGCGGTGCCGTGCGACGAGCTCGGCCGCCCCGATGCCGAGCAGCTCGGCGGTGCCGGCCAGATCGGGCCCGTCGTACCGGATCGGCACCTCCACGACCGGCCCCGCCGGGCGGGCCGCCGCCGCCGCATCCGCGCCCGCCGAGCGGATCCACGCGCGCACGACCGAGCCGGCGATGACGGCGGGGTCGAATGCCACGAGGACGGTCGTGGCCGCCGGCACGACATCGACGACCCCGTGGGGCCGGGATGCGGCGAGCGCAGCCGAGAGCGTCAGCACCTCCGGGAGCGATCCGACCTCGGCCAGCACCGCGCGCTCCCCCATCGGACGCAGCTGGAAACTCACCACGGCGCGCGCACCACGACGCCCTCGGCCTCCAGCGCCGTCCGCACCGCCCCGGCCATGGCCACCGCCGCGGGGGTGTCGCCGTGCAGGCACAGCGACACGGCATCCGAGGCGACCAGGGCGCCGTCCACGGCCACGACGACCCGCTCGCGCACGAGGCGCACGGCGCGTTCGGCCACCGCGTCCGGATCGTGCAGCACGGCCCCCGCGACCCCGCGCGAGAGGAGGCCGCCGTCGGCGGTGTAGGCGCGGTCGAGGAACGCCTCCCGGACGAACGGAAGTCCCGCCGCCTCCGCCGCCCGCGCGATCTCGCCGCCCAGTCCCAGCACCGGCACGGCGCGGCCCACGCGCGCGGCCAGGTCCGCCACGGCGGCGGCGACCGCGCCGGCCTGCGCGGAATCGACGGTGACGGCATGGTACAGCGCGCCGTGCGGCTTGACGTAGCGCACGTCCGCCCCCGCGCCCGCCAGCGCCGCCAGCTGCGCGGCCACCTCGGCGCGCAGCTGCGCAGGCTGCGGGGACCGGGGCGCGCGTCCGAAGTCGACCGGGTCGGGGTAGGAGGGGTGCGCCCCCACCGCGACACCGAACCGGGCGGCGCGAGCGACGGCGGCGCGCATGGATGCGGCATCCCCGGCATGTCCGCCGCACGCGACGCTCGCGCTGGAGACGACGGCGAACATCGCTTCGTCGTCGGCCGTCGGCACCCCCGCGACGGTCTCGCCCAGGTCGGCGTTGAGGTCGATCGCGCGCATGGCGACCACGCTACCGGCGCGGCCCGCCACCTCTCACGACGGGCGGAACCCCCACGGCAGCTCCAGTCCGTGCGCGGCCATGAGGGCGCCGTCCGACAGCAGATCGCGCGTCGGGCCGTCGGCGACGATGCGACCGCCGTCGAGGATCAGCGCGCGCGGGCACAGTTCGAGCGCGTACGGCAGATCGTGCGTCACGACGATCTGGGTGACGGGCAGCTGCGCGAGGGTCGCCGACAGTTCCCGCCGCGCGGTGGGATCCAGATTCGACGTGGGTTCGTCCAGCACGATGACATCGACGTCCATCGACAGGATCGTCGCGATCGCCGCGCGGCGGCGCTGCCCGAGCGAGAGGCGCTGGGGGTTGCGGTCGGCCGCATCCGCCAGTCCCACCGCCGCCAGCGCCGCCCGCGTGCGCTCCTGGAGCGCCTGCCCGTCGGCGCCGTAGTTGGCGGGGCCGAACGCGACGTCCTCGCCGACAGTGGGCATGAACAGCTGATCGTCGGGGTCTTGGAAGACCAGCCCCACGCGCCGCCGGATCGAGCGGACGGTGCGCGGCCCCAGCGCGACGCCGCCGACGAGCACGCGGCCTTCGCCCGGTGAGAGGATGCCGTTCAGGTGCAGCATGAGCGTCGTCTTGCCCGACCCGTTGGGCCCGAGGATGGCGACGCGCTCGCCGGCACCGACATCGAAGTCGACGCCGTCCAGCACCGGCCGTCCGCGTCCGTCGTCCCCCGGGTAGCGGAATCGCAGACCGTGCACCGACACGTCGGCTCCGTGCCGCCCGCTCATGGACCGGTGGATGCGTCGTACCCGCGCGCGAGCATCGCCAGGTGGATGCGTTCCCCCCGCCCGTGCGACCGCGCGAACAGCGCACCGATGCCCACGGCCAGCACACGCCACGACCCGGGGCTGCGGGCGAGGAACCCGCGCGAGGTGCGCGCGATGCCCATGCGCGCGGACTCGGCGACGATGAGGTCGAGGTAGCGCACCATGAACGCGGCGATCACGGTGAGCTGGCGAGGCAGGCGCAGCTGCTCGAGCGCGAGCACGATCCGCCGCGGCTCGGTGGTGCTGATCAGCACGATCGACGCGAGCACCGCGAGCGTCGCCTTCACCAGCAGCCCCCACGCGCCCCACAGTCCCTCCACGGACAGCGATACCTCCCACACGCGCACGCGGGGGCCGGTCGCGATGAAGGGCAGGAGCACCGCGAACACCACGAAAGGCACCTCGATCAGCATGCGGCGCGCGATCGTGGCCGGGGGCACGCGAACGGCGGCGAGCAGGGCGACCACGATCGCTCCGTACATCGCGAACGCCCACAGCCATTCGCGGGGGGTCGCCACCACGATCACCGCGAAGGCCACGAGGGCGAGGAGCCGCCGGCGCGGCGACACCCGATCGCCCCACGTCGGCCGCTCCCGCGGGGACCGGTCGGAAAGGAGCACCGTCAGCGGTCGCTTCGGCGTCGGCGGGCCAGGCGGCCCAGCAGCCACGCCGCCCCGAACGTCACGGCGCATCCGATGAACCCGGCAAGTGCCACCGACACCCAGGGCTGCGCGATGGCGGCCACCCCGTAGTCGGCGAGCGGGCCGGCGGCGGTCGCACTGTCGCGGGCGGCGGCGAGGAACCCGGTGGACTCCGCGACGGACTCGAGCCCGTCGGGATGGCTCGACGCCCAGAAACTCACGATGCACGCGAGCAGGAGCGCGACCGCGAGCGCACCGGCGGTGAACGCACGGGTGGACACACGTGGCCGCGGGGACGGGCTCATACCCGCGCCTCCTCCGGCACGCGCCGCGAGGGGCGCACGAACCGGGCGCCGTAGACGAGGTCGGGCCGCGTGGCCAGAACCGCCGAGACGACCAGCCCGGTCACGACGGCCTCACCCACGCCGACGACGGCGTGCCATCCGAGCATCGCGGTCATCAGCAGGTCGAAGGGCACCGCCACCGTGCCGCCGACGGCGAACAGCAGCGCGAAGACGGCCGCGGCCGCGGGAACCGAGACGAATGCGGCGACGGCGGATGCCGCGACCACCGTCGCGCGGCCGCCGGGCAGCACCCGCATGAGGCCGCGGAAGAAGGCCCATCCCACGAGCACCGTCACGATGCCGATGAGCGTGATGTTCGTCCCCAGCGCCGTCACCCCGCCATCGGCGAAGAGGAAGGCCTGCACGATCAGCACGACGCTCAGGCACAGCACGCCCGTGCCGGGGCCGACGAGGACCGCGGCGAGCGCACCTCCCATGAGATGACCGCTCGTGCCGGCTCCGACGGGGAAGTTGACCATCTGCGCCGCGAAGATCAGCGTCGCCACGATGCCGACCATGGGCGCCTTGAGGTCGTCCGTCGCCTCGCGGCGGGCGACCGGCAGTGCGACGGCGATGCCGGCGGCGGCCACCACCCCGGTCGCGATCGAGGTGGGCAGATCGAGGAACCCATCTGGTACGTGCATCCGCGTCCTCTCCGGGGCGGGCAGCGCCTGATGCGACACTGTCGTATCTGGCCAATGTAACTTCGCGCCTCCGGGCGGGGTAGAGGTCTTTGGTCCTCCGCTCACGGCGTCTCCCGAACCGCGGTTACGGGTGCGTGACGATGTGCCGCCGGGGGTGCGGGGACACCGCGAGGCGGGCAGGATGGACGGATGAGTCCCGCCGCGCCGCTGCTGTCCGTCCGCGACCTCGCCGTCGACTTCGCCACGATCGACGGACCGGTGCACGCCGTGGACGGCGTCGACTTCGACATCGCCGCCGGGGAGACCGTGGCGATCGTGGGCGAATCGGGCTCGGGCAAATCCACCACCGCGATGGCCATCATCGGGCTGCTCGCCTCCGGCGGATCCGTCGCGCGCGGCAGCATCCTGCTCGACGGAGAAGATCTCACGCGTTTCGGCGAGGGGCGCATGCGCGAAGTGCGCGGGCGCGACATCGGTCTCGTGCCGCAGGACCCCATGTCCAACCTCAACCCGGTCGCCAAGATCGGCACGCAGGTGGCCGAGACCCTCCTCGCCCACGGCATGGCCACCCGCTCGGACGTGCAGGACAAGGTCGTCCAGACGCTGGAGGCGGCCGGACTCCCGGATGCCGCCACCCGCGCCAAGCAGTACCCGCACGAGTTCTCCGGCGGGATGCGGCAGCGGGCGCTCATCGCGATCGGGATGGCGTGCAAGCCGCGCCTGCTCATCGCCGACGAGCCCACGAGCGCCCTGGACGTCACGGTGCAGCGGACGATCCTGGACCAGATCGACCGCATGACCACGGAGCTGGGCACCTCGGTGCTGCTCATCACGCACGACCTCGGCCTCGCGGCCGAGCGGGCGGCGCGGGTGATCGTGATGCACCGCGGCCGCGTGGTCGAACAGGGGCCGGCGCGGCAGATCCTGGAGGCGCCGCAGCATCCGTACACGAAGTCGCTCGTCGCGGCGGCGCCGTCGGTGGCCGCCGTGCGACTGCGCCCCGAGGCCTTCCGAGCCCGCACGCTCGAGGTCGCCGGCGAGCCGGCCGCGGCACGCGATGACGTCGTCGTCATCGAGAACCTCACGAAGGTCTACCCCACGCGCGGGCGCGGGGAGGATTTCCGTGCCGTCGACGATGTGTCGCTGTCCATCCCGCGCGGGGAGACCGTCGCGATCGTGGGCGAGTCGGGCTCGGGCAAGACCACGACGGCCCGCATGCTGCTGAAGGTCATCGAACCCACCAGCGGCACCATCCGCTACGAGGGGCAGGACGTCACGACCCTCAAGGGCGCCGCGCTGAAGGACTTCCGGCAGAAGGTGCAGCCGATCTTCCAGGACCCGTACTCGAGCCTGAACCCCATGTTCACGATCGAGCGGATCATCGAGGAGCCGCTGACGTTCTACAAGCGCGGTTCGGCGAAGGAGCGGTCGGCGCGCGTGCGCAAGCTCATGGACGACGTGGCCCTGCCGCAGGCGATGCTGCGCCGGTACCCGTCGGAGCTGTCCGGCGGGCAGCGTCAGCGCGTCGCGATCGCGCGGGCCCTCGCCCTCTCCCCCGAGGTGGTCGTGTGCGACGAGCCGGTGTCGGCGCTGGACGTGCTCGTGCAGGACCAGATCCTCACGCTCCTGGGCGACCTGCAGCGCGAATACGGCCTGAGCTACCTCTTCATCTCGCACGACCTCGCCGTCGTGCGGCTCATCAGCGACTTCGTGTGCGTCATGAAGGACGGCCGGCTCGTGGAGGCGGCATCCAGCGAAGAGATCTTCACCAACCCGCGCGACCCCTACACCCGGCGCCTGCTCGCCTCCATCCCCGGCAACGAGCTCGGCCTCACCGGCTGACCCCGGCCCCGCGCCCCCGGCCCCACGCCCCGGGCCGCGCGCCCCGGCCCCACGCCCCGGCCGCGAGACTTCAGCCCACCGACGAGACCGCGACATGATGTCGATGTCTCGTCGGTGGCGTGCAGTCTCGCGGTCGAGGAGCGGGCCGGGCGAGGCGGGCCGGGCGGGCCGGGGCGGGGCGGGGGGTCAGCGGGCGCGGGTGCGGGGGTCCATCGCCTCGCGGAGGGACTCGCCCAGGAGCGTGAAGCCCAGGGCCGTCACGGCGATGCAGATGCCGGGGAGGAACGCCAGCCACGGCGCGATCGCCAGCTCCGACTGGGCGTAGGTGAGCATGCGGCCCCACTCGGCCGTCTGCGGCAGCCCGCCGCCCAGGCCCAGGAACGACAGTGCGGCGGCGTCGATGACGGCCGTGGCCAGGGTCAGCGTCCCCTGCACGATGACCGGCCCGAGGCTGTTGGGCAGCACGTGGCTCATCGTGATCGACCGGCGCGACAGGCCGAGCGTCTGCGCCGACAGCACGTAATCGGCCCCGCGCTGCTGCAGCATCGACGCACGCAGCAGGCGCGCGAACACCGGCACCTGGGATGCTCCGATCGCGATCATGATCGCCAGCTGGCTCTGCCCGAGGATCGCCGCGATCGACACGGCCAGCAGCAGGTTCGGCACCGACAGGAGGATGTCGACGAATCGCATCACGACGTTATCGACCCACCCGCCGAACGTCCCGGCGATCAGGCCCAGCAGCATGCCGCCGGCGAGGCCGAACGCGGTGGAGATGATGCCGATCTGCAGCGACGCCTGCGCACCCCAGATGAGCTTGGACAGCACGTCGCCGCCGAAGCGGTCCAGGCCCAGCGGGAACTGCGCGAGCTCGCCGGGACCGGGGATGTCGGTGGGCGTGATGTACCGCTGGCCGGGGAGGGATTCGGCCGGATACGGCGCGAGCAGGGGCGCCAGCAGCGCGACGAGGAGGAACAGCGCGACGATGACGGCGCCGATCCACGCGGTGGGGTTGCGCCGCAGGCGCCGGAACACGTCGCGCCAGAACCCGCCGCGGGTCTTCGCGGCGAGCAGGGCGGTGTCGACGATCGCGTTGTCGTCGACCGGCCCGCCGCTGGGGGCGGGGGGCAGGATGCTGGAGCTCACTGCACTCTCACTCTCGGATCGATCACGCTGTACGACACGTCCACGAGCAGGTTGATGAGGGCGTACAGGATCGCGATGAAGATGATGAATCCCTGGAGCACGGGGAAGTCCCGTGTGAAGATCGCCCGCGCGAGGAACTGCCCGATGCCGGGGAAGGCGAACACCGTCTCGGTGAGCACCGCCCCGGAGATGAGGAGCCCGGCCTGCAGGCCCACGGTGGTGACCACCGGCAGCATCGCGTTGCGCAGGATGAAGCGGTTGCGCAGCGTCGACTGGCCGATGCCCTTGGCCCGGCCGGTGCGCACGTAGTCGGCGTTCTGCACGTCGAGGACCGACGCGCGCGTGATGCGCACGATGATCGCGAGCGGGATGGTGCCCAGCGCCAGCGCCGGCAGCACGAGGTGCAGGAGCGCATCCCACGCCGCGTCGAACTCTCCCGTGATCAGACCGTCGAACACGTACAGGTTCGTGTAGTGCGTCGCGTCGATGCGCGGATTCTGGCGCCCGTCGGAGGGCAGCCAGCCCAGCTGCACGGCGAAGACGTACTTGAGGATGAAGGCGAGGAAGAACACCGGGATGGTGATGCCGACGAGGCTCAGCACGACGGCGATGTGATCCCACGCCTTGCCGTGCTTGCGGGCGGCCCAGTATCCCAGCGGGATGCCGATGCCCACGGCGATGATCAGCGCCGCGATCGACAGCTCGAGGGTCGCCGGGAAACGCCGGAAGAACTCCTCCAGCACGGGCCGGCCGGTCTGGATCGACGAGCCGAAGTCGCCGGTGAGCAGGCGCCCGAGCCACGTGAAGTACTGCACGTACAGCGGCTCGTTGAAGCCGTACAGCTCGTTGATGCGCTCGACGGCCGCCGGCGTCGCACGCTCACCGAGGAGCGCGACGGCCGGGCCGCCGGGAAGCGCGCGGACCCACAGGAACAACAGGACGGACAACCCGAAGAGGGTGGGGATGAGCAGGAGCAGACGCCTGCCGATGGTGCGTAGCACGGGGACTCCGGAATCGGGGAGGGCACGGATGCAGCGACCCGGGCGCCGCGAAGGGCCCGGGTCGCTGCATCCTCACGTCACTCGGACAGTTCGATCAGGTTGTAGACCTCGTCCTGCACGGGGCTGGCGGGGTACGACACGACACGCTCGGCGAACGCGAGGGTCGGCACCGGGCTTGCCAGGGGCACGCCGGGCAGGAACTGCGCGATCTGATCGTTGATGTCCCCGTAGGCCGACTCCTGCTCGTCCACCGTCGGCAGTCCGCGCGCCTCGGTGAGAGCGGCGAACAGCTCCGGGTTGTCGAAGCCCCACTCGTTCGAGGGCGCACCGAAGAACGTGCCCACGAAGTTGTCGGGGTCGTTGTAGTCACCCGTCCACCCGAGGAGGTGGATGCCGTGGTCCGAGCCGCCCTGGATGAGGTCGAGGTACTCGGCCCACTCGTTGGAGACCGGGTTGAGCACGATGCCCACCGCCTCCAGCTGCGACTGCAGGTTCGTGAAGATCTGCTCCGGGTTGGGCATGTACGGGCGGGAGATGTTGACCGGGTAGTTGAAGGTCAGCGTCAGCGGGCTCGCCGCGCTGAATCCGGCGTCGGCCAGCAGCGCCTCGGCCGCGTCGGGGTCGTACTCGTACGTCGTGACGTCTTCGTTGAAGCCGATCACGCTGTCGGGCATGAACTGCTCGGCCAGCTCGGTGCCCTCGGGCAGCACCTGGCTGACCAGCTGCTCCTTGTCGATGGCGTGGGCGATGGCCTGCCGCACGCGGATGTCAGACAGGGCGGGGTCGGCGGAGTTCATGCCGAGGTACAGGACGTTGAACGGGTCACGGTTGACCAGCGTGAAGCCGGCGTCCTCGAGTGCGCCCAGGTCGGCGGGGGCGACGAGGTCGTAGCCGTCGATCGATCCGGATTCCAGCGCCTGGCGGCGGGCGGTGGTGTCGCCGATCACGCGGAAGATGACCTCTTCGACCTGACCCTGCTCGCCCCAGTAGTCCTCGAACGCCGTGACGGTGGTCTCCGAGCCCGGCTCCCACGAGTCGAACATGAAGGGCCCCGTGCCGGTGGGATGCGCCGTGGCGTACTCGCTCAGCGTGGGCGCCTCAGAGGTGCCCCCCACGTCGTCGGCGTTGTACTCCTCCAGCGCGGTCGGGCTCTGCATCGCGAACGCGGGCAGCGACAGGGCGGCGATGAACCCGGCGAACGGCTGCGACAGGTTGACGGTGACCTCGGTGTCGCTGACGACCTCGCAGCCGTCGTAGATCGAGGTGCCGGTGTCGGCGAAGCCGCGCATGATCTTGCCCCAGTAGTACGACAGGCTCTCGCTCTGCGCGATCCCGGTGAAGTTGTTCTGGCGGTCGAAGTTGAAGCACACGGCATCCGCGGTGAACTCCGTGCCGTCGTGGAAGGTCACGCCCTCCTTGAGCTGGAAGGTGTAGGACAGTCCGTCTTCGGACTGTTCCCAGCTCTCGGCCAGCAGTGGCGCGGGGTCGGCCGTGCCGGGCTCGACGCCGACGAGGCCTTCGAAGATCTGGCGGGAGATGCGGAACGATTCGCCGTCGCTGGCGAACGCGGGGTCCAGGCTCGAGGGGTCTCCGGATGCGCCGAAGACGAACGTCGAGTCGACATCGCCGGAGGAGGTCTCCTCGCCGCCGCCGCCGTCACGCTGACTCGAGCAGGCGGAGAGGGTGAGCGCCCCGATCGCGACCGCGGCCGCGCCGGTGAGCAGGCGTCGTCTCATCGTGTGTGCCATGTGGTGTGCACCTTCCATGTGGGGAGATGGCGGACCGATCGCGCGGTACGTCGTCGTGCCGCGCGCGTTCGGTTGTGCCGATCTACCGACCGTACCCGTCCAGGGCCTTCCGACCCATGGCCGGCGTGTATCGATCTTGTTTCGACCGTGCGGCCGCCGCCGCCTGCCCCGGCTAGCGTGGGGGGATGGCCCGCGCCCGCGTCGAACCCGCCGAGCTCGCCTCGGCGCGCCTGTCCGACGGGACGATCGCGCGCGTCGTGCCCTCCCCGTACACGACCGGCTACGAGCTCGTCGTGGACGGAACCCCCCAGTCGCACGTCGACCTGGACGACCCCACGCACCTGCACTTCGAGTACGTTGCCCGCATGGGGGCGGTCATCGACCGGCTCCGCCTGCCCGGCCAGCCGCTGACGGCCGTGCACCTGGGCGCCGGCGCGCTGACCCTCGCGCGCTATGTGGCGGCCACGCGCCCCGGGTCGCGACAGCAGGTGATCGAGCTCGAGCAGCCCCTCGTCGACCTCGTCCGCTCGACGCTGCCGCTGCCGCGGGGAGCGTCGATCCGCGTGCGCATCGGCGATGCGCGCGCGGGCCTCGCGCGCCTCCCGGGCGCCATGGTGGGTGCGGTCGATCTGCTCGTGAGCGATGTGTTCGCCGGCGCGCAGACCCCCGCGCACCTGACCACGACGGAGTTCTACCGTGACGCGGCGCGCCTGCTCGCCCCCGACGGCGTGCTGCTGGTGAACGTCGCCGACGGTGCCGGGCTCGCGTTCGCGCGCCGCCAGGTCGCGACGGTGCGCGCCGTGCTGCCGGATGTGGCGGTGCTCGCCGAGGTGCAGGTGCTCAAGGGCCGGCGGTTCGGGAATCTCGTGATCGCCGCATCCCCCGCCCCCCTGCCGGTGGAGTGGCTCCCGCGCCTGATGGCGGCAGGGCCGCACCCCGCGAAGGTCGCCCACGGCGCCGAGCTCGACGAGTTCGCCCGCGGCGCCCGGCCCGCCACCGACGACGATGCGACCCCCTCCCCCAAGCCCACGTCGTCGCTGTTCGAGCGTTGACCCCGGCGTGCCTTCCGTCGCCCGGCGGTGCGCTGGCACAGACTGGATCCAGCGCGCCGGGAGGTGCGCACGACGTAAGTCGCGAAGGGAGACGACGATGAGCTACATCCGCGGATACGACCCGGACACGCTCCGTGAAATCGTCGACCTGCGCGAGTGCCAGGAGCGCCTGGACGAGATCGGCCCGCAGCGGAGCCTCCCGGCCCTGCTCGAGCGCGTGTGGCTGCTGAAGGTGCTCGGGCGCCTGGACGAGGCCCTGGTCATCTCCGAGCAGTCGGTGCGCGTGGCCCGCATGGCCGGCACCCGCAAAGACCTGCTGCGTGCCCGCATCCTGCACGCCACCGTGCTGCAGGCCCGCGGTGCGCTGCCGGCGGCCATGCAGGAGCTGACCACGTGCGCCGAAGAGGCCGAGGGTGCCGAGTGGTCGGGCATCGCCGCCTTCGCACTCCAGCACCGGGGCAAGGTGTCGTACGACGCCGGCGACTACGACGAGGCCCGCACCGACTTCAAGCGCGCGCTGTTCCTGCGTCAGGACGCCGGAGCGGCCGACGAGCAGCTCGAATCCACGCTGCTGGCCATCGACGCGGCCGACCGCCGTCGCGCGCGCACCTCGGTCGCCAGCTGACTGTCGGCAGCCTGCTCTACGCTCGTCGCTCATGTCGGATCTGCAGCGGGTGCGCACGTGGGCGGAGGCGCTGATCGCCCTCCACCTGGATGCCACGTGGTCGTTCGGGTTCGACAACGCCAAGCGCCGTGCGGGCCTGTGCGACTACACGCGGCGGCGGATCAGTGTGTCGCGGTATCTCGCCGCCCGCTACGACGACGACACGAACCACCAGACGCTGCTGCACGAGGTGGCGCATGCCGTCGCCGGTCCCACCGCCGGCCATGGCCCGCAGTGGAAGCGCGTGGCCCGCGACCTCGGATACACCGGCGGCACGACCCACGCGGGCGAGACCGCGACCGAGCTGGCGCCGTGGGTGGGGGTGTGCCCCGCGGGGCACGTCGCGTACCGGCATCGCCGTGCGACGCGTCCGACCTCGTGCGCCAAGTGCGCCCCGCGGTTCGATCCGCGCAACGCCTTCACGTGGTCGCGCCGGGAGATCACCCCCGCCACGCGGCTCGCGGCCCAGACCCCGCGGTGATCCGCGGCGCGCGCGGAGCCGGCGGCCCGCTCGCGAAACGGCCGCGCCCGAGCAAGGATGAGGCATGCGCATCCTGCTGAAGCTCGTGATCGACTGCGACGCCGATGCCGCCTGGCGCGCCCTGCACTCCCCGCGGGCGGTCGCCGAGCTGTACGGACCCCTCCTGGCCATGCAGCCGCTCGCGACGCCCCCCACCGCGTGGGAGGCGGGCAGCGACCTGCCCGTGCAGCTCACCCTCGGCGGCGCCGTGCCGATGGGCCGCCAGCTGATCTCCGTGAGCGAGCGCACGACCTCCGATGCACACGGCCCCGTGCGGGTGTTCCGCGACAGCGGCATCCCCCTGACCGGCCCGCTGTCGAGCCTGGACGTGTGGGATCACCAGATGGCGATCTCCCCCGCACCTGGCGACCCGGCCCGCACCCTGTGGCGCGACCGTCTCGTCATCGGCGGCCCCACCGCACCGCTGCTGTGGCCCGTGCTGTGGTCGGCGTGGCAGTGGCGCGCCGCCCGCATCCGGGCGCTGGCCCCGACGTGGGCGCACGACCCCGAGGCTCCAGCCGGCGCACCCGAGGACGGCGGATGACGGCGGCGATCATTCGCCCTGCCCGCCCCGGCGACGAGGCCGGCATCGCGCGCGTGCACGTGGAGTCGTGGCGCGAGGCGTACACCGGCCGCATCCCCGCGTCGCTCCTCGAGCGCATGGACATCGCCCGCTACACCGAGCGGTGGGGCGAGATCCTCGCCGGCCATCACGCGTCCGGTGAGCCGACGGGGCGGTCGTGGGTCGCGGCGCTGAACGAGGAGATCATCGGATTCGCCACGTCGGGTCCGTGCCGCGACCCCGACCGGCGGCGGGAGGATCTCGAGCTGTACGCGATCTACCTGCGCGCCGCGCACTACGGCTCGGGCACCGGCTCCGCCCTGCTGGAGGCGGCCCTGGGCGACCGGCCCGCGACGCTGTGGGTGCTCGAGGACAACCCGCGCGCGCAGGCGTTCTACGCCAAGCACGGCTTCGCTTTCGACGGCGCCCTGCGCCAGGACGCCCGGTGGGGGCGATCCTGCACGAGGTGCGGATGGCCCGCTGAGGGCGGGCTACTCGGCGAGGGCCTGCACGGGGGTCACCCGGGTCGCGAGCCGGGTGGGCACGGCGGCGGCGACGAGCGTGAGCACGGCGGTGGCCGCGACCACCACCAGCACCGGCACGAGCGGGACGGAGGGCCACACGAACGTGGGGGAAGACCACGCCGGCGGCATCGCGATGGAGCCCAGGAGCGACTGCGCACCGGCCCAGCCGTACAGCACCCCCAGCACGAGACCTGTCGCCAGCGCGGCGATCGTGATGTGTGCGGCCTCCCGCAGCACCATCCCCCGCACCTGACCGCTGGAGACGCCGAGGGCGCGCAGCAGGCCCAGTTCGCGCCGGCGCTGGACGACGCCGATCGTGAGGAGGTTCACCAGCCCGACCGCGGCGATGACGGCGCTGACGCCGACCAGGGCCATCATGACGGCGGAGAACGTGTCGATGAGGGCTTCGAACTCCGGCTCCAGCGTCCCGCCGCCGGAGGTGCGGATCATGGTCTTGACCGACTCCAGTGCGACGGCGAACATGACCACGAGCGTCACGCCCATGACGACCCCGATCGCCATGCGCGAGGAGCGCTCGGGGTAGCGGAGGGCGTTCTCGGCGGCGAGCCGGGCCGTCGCCGACCGCCCGAACGCGCGGCCCACGAGCCGCAGCACGGGGGCATGACGAGCGTCGCGCCGAGGGCGAGACCGGTGAACGAGAGGATGCCGCCGAAGAACGCCACCACGACGCCCAGCGGGGTGACGAGCCCGGTGAGGATGCCGAGCACGAGGAGTGCGGCACCGGCCAGCAGCAGCGCGAGCGCCGTGCGGTTGCGGCCCGTCCGCTGCGCAACCGCCTCGTGCGAGGCCTCCACCGCGCCCCCCAGCGCCTGGAGGGGCGTGACCGCCAGCACGCGACGCGATCCCGCCCACGCGGCCGCCCACGTCGTGAGCGTCACCGCCACCGCCGGCGCCACCAGCGCCGGCTGGATGATGCCGTCGTCGACGTCGGCGGGGAGCCCCAGCAGCCGGGCGGTGAGCGCTGCGCCCGCGAGCGACAGCACGCTGCCCGCCAGCAGGCCCGCGAACGCGCCGATGGCCCCCACCCCGAGCCCCTGCCGGGCGATCTCCGCGCGCTGCGAGCGCGCCGAGGCGCCGATGAGGCGCAGCAGGGCGATGCGCCGCGTGCGCCCCGCCACGACGGTGGCGAACGTGTTGGCCGTCACGATCGCCGCGACGTACACGGCGACGCCCAGCAGCAGCACCGCGAGGATGAGGATCACCACCTCGAGCGTCCCGCTTCCGGCGAGGTAGGGGTCGGAGCTGAGAACCGCGCCGAGGAACGTGGTGGTCGCCAGCAGCACGACTCCGAACGCACTGGAGAGGGCGGCGACGAGGATGCTGGCTCCCATGCCGCGTTCGCGCAGCCAGGCGATGCGCGCGCCGGCGGGGCGGCGCATCCGCAGCTCCTCCGCGACGGCGCTCATGCCGGCACGCCCGCGTCGGCGGCGAGCATGTGCGCGGAGATCTGCTCGGCGGTCTGCGGCGGCTTGTCGGCGACGATCCGGCCGTCACCGAGGAACAGGACGCGGTCGGCGTAGGAGGCGGCGACCGGGTCGTGGGTGACCATGGCGATCGACTGCCCGTGCGTGCGGCTGGCGGCCGCGAGCAGCTGGAGCACCTCGCGGCCCGAGCGCGAGTCGAGGTTGCCGGTCGGCTCGTCGGCGAAGACGAGGTCGGGCGCGGTCGCCAGGGCCCGCGCGATCGCGACCCGCTGCTGCTGGCCGCCGGAGAGCTCGTGGGGGCGGTGGTGCAGGCGCGGCGCGAGGCCCAGGGTGTCGATGAGGCCGTCCACCCGCGCCCGCTCCAGCGCGGTGGGGCGCCGGCCGTCGAGGTCGAACGGCAGCAGGATGTTGCCGATCGCGTCGAGGGTGGGCACGAGGTTGAACGCCTGGAAGACGAACCCGACGCGGCGACGGCGCAGGATCGTCAGCTCCAGGTCGCCGAGCCCGGTGATCTCGGTGTCGCCGATCCACGCACGGCCCGAGGTCGGCGCATCCAGGCCCGCCATGACGTGCATGAGGGTCGACTTGCCCGATCCGGAGGGGCCCATGATCGCGGTGAACTGGCCGCGCCGGATCCCCACCGAGACGCCGCCGAGGGCCCGGACGGCGCTCTCTCCGTCGCCGAAGGTCTTGGTGAGGTGCTGCACCCGGGCCGCCAGGCCCAGATCGGTGGATGAGATCTGCATGCCTCGACGCTACGGACGCGCGGGCCCCGGGCGCGTCGGCCCTGCGGCGCATCCGCCTACATCGGAAGGATGACCCGGCGGGTCAGTTCAGGCCGTGGTCGTACGCGAACACGACCAGCTGCACGCGGTCGCGGAGCGCCAGCTTGGTGAGGATGCGGCTGATGTGCGTCTTCACGGTGGCCTCGGAGAGGAACTCGCGGGCGGCGATCTCGGCGTTGCTGAGGCCTCGCGCGGCGAGGGCGAACACCTCCCGCTCGCGGTCGGTGAGCGTCTGGAACGACGCCGGCACGGGCCGGGTCTCGGGACCGGCCGCGGCGAACAGCTCGCGCGTGGCGGCCGCGGCGATCACGGCGGAGCCGGCGTGCACCGTGCGGATGGCGGCCAGGAGGAATTCCGGATCGGCGTCTTTGAGGAGGAAGCCGCTCGCCCCCTGCCGGATGGCGCGGGCGGCGGCCTCGTCCAGGTCGAACGTGGTGAGCATGACGACGCGCGGCGGGTCGGGGCGGGCCAGCAGCTCGGCCGTGGCGGCGAGGCCGTCCATCACCGGCATGCGGATGTCCATCAGCACGACGTCCGGCTGCACCCGGGCGACGACGGCGAGCGCCTCCTTGCCGTCGCCGGCCTCACCCACGACCGACAGGTCGGGCTGGGAGTCCACCACCATGCGGATGCCGGCGCGGAACAGTGACTGGTCGTCCACCAGGACGACGCGGATGGGATCGGTCATGCCGCCTCTTCGATCGGGAGCCGTGCGGTCACGGCGAAGTGGCCGCCGTCGGGCCGGGCTTCCAGCATCCCACCCGCCAGCTGCGCGCGTTCGCGCATGCCGATGAGCCCGTGCCCGCCTGCCGCGGGCGGGGCCGGGGCGGCGGGCAGTGGATTGCGCACGGTCAGCTCCACGCGGTCAGGGTGCCACGCCAGGTGCACCGACACCCGCCCCTTCGCCCCGTGACGGAGGGCGTTGGTGAGGGCCTCCTGCAGGATGCGGTACACCGCCAGCTGCACCGCGGCGGACGGTTCCCACCGCGGTGCCGGGTCGACGTCGACGGCGAGGTCGACGCCGGAGGCCCGCACCTGCCCGTACAGCGCCTCGACGTCGGCGAGCGTGGGCTGGGGCCCCTCGCCCTGGCTGTGCCGCAGCTGCGTGAGCAGGAGGCGCACGTCCGAGAGCGCGGCCCTGGCCGTCGTGGCGATCGTGCCCAGCGCCGTGGCGGCTGCGGCCGGGTCGGATGCGGCGGCGTAGCGGGCGCCGTCGGCCTGGGCGATGACGACCGCGAGCGAGTGGGCGACGACGTCGTGCATGTCTCGCGCGATGCGCACGCGCTCCTGCTCCGCCACCGCGCCGGCCTCCGCGAGCACCCGCGCCCGCCGCGCCTCGCGCGCGGCCAGCGCCGTGCGGACGAGGGCGCCGGTGACCCACGCCAGCAGCAGCGCGAACGTCGCGGCGATGAGCACGGCGACGCCCACCGTGAGCAGGTCGGGGTTGGCCCAGCCGGGGAGGATCGCGTGCACGTACACCGCGATCGTGAGCGCGCCGGCGAACGCCGACGCGAAGCCCAGCCAGTACACCAGGCGGCTGCCGTAGGCGGCGGTGGCGTACAGCACGGCGAAGATCGCGACGTTGGTGGGAGAGGGGTTGAGCAGGGCCAGCATCTGCACGATCGCGCTCGCCCACGCGATGCCGAGGGCCAGTCCCGGCGCGAGGCGGCGGAAGGCGAGCGCCACGGCGAGCAGTGCTCCCGCGCCGACGCCCGCGAGCAGCTGCGCGTTGCTGACCATGGTCAGCAACGACACGTCCACCAGGAGCGCGACGAGCCCGAACAGCACCGCCGCGACGACGTCGACGACGATCTGGTAGCGGCGTAGGGGACGGAACATCGTCTCCGAGGCTACGCGGAGCCGGTGGCCCGGGGCATCAGCCTGCCGATGTATGTATCCCCGCGGGCGCCGGACGCCCGCAGACGGTCTTGAGTCTGCGGGCGCCCGGACGAGGGGTCAGATCCGGGAGAGCACCGCGACGATCGCCGACAGCCCGACCACGAGGTCGATGACGATGCAGGCCTCCGCGTACCAGCGCCACGTGACGATGTCTGCGCGGTGCAGTGCGACATCCCATCCGGCGTGCAGGATCCAGCCCACGCCGATGAGGAGGCCGGCGGCCACGGACGGCACGTTCAGGGCGGCGACGGCCAGCGCCGCGTACGCCAGGGCGCCCACGACGTGGAGGGCGAGGATCCGGCGATCGCCGAACTGACGGCGGATGCCACCGATCACGAGGTACTCCGCGCCCAGCAGCACGAGCGCCCACACGGGTGAGACCCCCGGGCGCAGGAACTCGCCGAAGGTGAGCAGGAGCGCCAGCACCGTCGGCCACCGGCGCGCGACGCGCTCCACCCCGCGACGCACGGGCGAGGAGCTCACGGCACGAAGGGGGCGCGCGCCGATGCCGAAGTGCGCGGGCATGCAGCTCACGACGGCCACGAGCGCGAACGGCACGAGGGGAGCGGCGAAGCCGAGGGTGGTCGCCCCCGCCACCGCGAGGATGGCCCGCGTCGATCGGCCGCGGTGGACCAGCCACAGCACCGTGCCGAAGAGCACGTCCACGGTCATGACGAGGGCGATGCCGGCGGGGTGGGCCACCAGGGGGAAGAGCCCGAGCGCGCCGATCACCGCGCCGGTGACCTGATCCACGAGCATCATCGACAGGGCCGCGACGAGGACCAGTTCGCCGACGGCGAGGAGCCACCGGCCGGCGGATGCAGTCGTGGACGGGCCCGCGAGGGACGAGCGGGACGGAGTGAGGGTGGGTGTGGTGTTCATGCGCTCAGCCTCGGGCGGCCCGGTGGCCGAGGACCCGTGGCGGCTGCACGACCCGACGTGAAAGGCGCACGCCGTCACCGGGAGCGGCGCAGGTCTACAATCGGCGACCATGATCCTCACGGCGCCCGCCGATCGGGTCTCGCAGCGCGTACGCCGGGCCCGCCTGCTGTCCCTGGTGTGGCTCTCGACCACGGTGCTCAGCAGCCTCCTCATGCCGGGCGTGGGTCTCCTGCGCGAGACGCGGCCGGCGTGGATCGCGCTGGGCGCCGTCGGCATCGCGGGCTTCACCCTCACTCAGGCGGGGGTCTTGTACGAGAGCGTCACGCCGCAGGCGCGCACGCGGGTGCGGCGTGCGTGGCAGGTCGCGTTCGGCGTCGCCGCCGCGCTGTCGACGGTGCTGGTCGGCCCTGTCGCCGCGGGTGGGTGGCAGACGTGGGCCTGGATCGGCGCGGCGATCGTCGGCACCCTCCCCCTCCTCCTGCGACCCCTGCTCGCCGCCGCCGGCATGCTCGCCGCGTGCGCCGTGGCCGTCGCCGTCGCCGCGGTGACGGGCGGATCGCCTGTGCAGAGCCTTCTCATCGTCGTCCTGGCCGGGGGTGGTCTCGCCTTCGTGAACCTCAGCCCGGTGTGGCTGTGGAACCTCCTCGCCGACGCGCACGCCGGTCGCGAAGCGGTCGCCGCGCTCGCCGTCGACCAGGAGCGGCTGCGTTTCGCCCGCGACGTCCACGACCTCCTGGGCCACACCCTCTCCGTCATCGCGCTGAAGGCCGAGGTGATCGAGCGCGGGACGGACGCACCGCACCTCCGACCCGAAGCCGCTGCCATCCGCCGGCTCGCCGCATCCGCTCTCACCGAGGTGCGCACCGCCGTCGCGCACTCGCGGCGCGTCGACCTCGCCGCGGAGGTGGGAGCGCTCGGGCAGGTGCTGCAGTCTTCCGGGATCGCCTGCACCATCCACGTCGATCCCGCCGCAGCCGGGCACCGGGACGCCGTGCTCGCGCCGATCGCGCGGGAGGCCGTCACCAACGTGCTGCGTCACAGCACCGCCACGCACTGCGCCATCTCCCTCACCAGCGACGGCACACTCGTGCGGCTCCTCGTGACCAACGACGGCGCCGGCTCCCGCGGCGGTGACCTCTCCGGCGACGCCGCCAGCGGCGGCCTGGACGGCATCCGCGAGCGGCTGCGCGAAGCGGGCGGCCGGCTCGAGGTGGTGCGTCGAGAGGACGAGTTCGAGCTGCGGGCCAGCGTGGGGATGCTCGCGTGATCCGGGTACTGATCGCCGACGACGAGGAGCTCATCCGCGTCGCCCTCGCCCAGCTCCTCAACCTGGAAGACGACGTCGACGTCGTCGCACAGGCCGCCGACGGCCGGGACGCAGTGGAATCCGCCGCCCGTCACCGCCCCGACGTCGCCGTGGTGGACCTCGACATGCCACGTCTGGACGGCATGGGCGTCGCGGCGGAGCTCGCCCGCGCGCTGCCGACATGCCGCACCGTCATCCTCACCGGCCGCGGCCGCCCCGTGCACCTGCCGGCGGCCCTGGCCGCCGGCGCACGCGGCTTCGTCGTGAAAGGCGCCTCCGCGGCCACCCTGGCCGACGTCATCCGGCGCGTGCACGGGGGCCAACGGTACGTCGACCCGGCCCTGGCCGCCGACGCGCTGAGCCTGCCCCCCTCGCCCCTCACCGAGCGCGAGCGGGATGTGCTGCGCCTCGCCGCGCGGGGGATGGACGTCGCCGGGATCGCCCTGCGGCTGCATCTGGCCCGCGGCACCGTCCGCAACGTGTTGACGGCGTGCCGTCAGAAGCTCGGATCGGTCACCGTGGCCGACGCGGCGCGCGACGCCGAGGCGAGCGGGTGGATCTGATCCGAGCGTTCACGGGGCGTACACGCGCAGCGCGTCGGGCACCGCGCGGACGCGGAGCGTGAATCCGGCCGGGTCGGCCTCCTCGAGCTCGCCGTCGTGCACGTACACCGCGGGAGCGTCGCCGGGGCGCACGTCGATGACCCACTCCGCTTCCACGAACCGCTCGAGATCGGACGAGGGGGGCATCAGACGGAGCGCGCGCAGCACCGAGATCGTGCGGCGGCCGAAGGCGAGCGAGGCCATCGCGCGGACGCGGGAGCCCCGCGCGTGGTGGATGCGCACGTCCAGCACCGGGTCGGACAGCCGCGCGCGCTGCATCATGGCGTGCCGGTCGGGGTCGTTGCGTCCCACGCTGACGAACACCGACCACACCGACGCGCGCCGCCCGTCGTGCACGATGCCCAGCGGACGCGCCCCATGCAGCGAACGCCACGTGGCCACCACCCCGCCCAGCCACTTGCCGAGGTTCCCCCGGCGCGTGCGCTCGGAGAGGAACTGGGGGTAGGCGCCCAGCGACACGGCGTTCAGGACGGTGACCGGCTCACCGTCGCCGGCCGACACCTCCGCCACCGCCACCGTACGGACGCGTCCGTCGGCGAAGGTCGCCAGGGCGGTGTCGACGTCGTCGAGGCCCGCGGCGCGGGCGAAGTGGTTGAACGTGCCGCCGGGGAGAACCAGCAGCGGCACGTCATGCCGGCGGGCCAGGTGCGCCATCCGCGACACCGATCCGTCACCGCCGAGCACGCCCAGCACGGCGGGCGGCTCGTCGGATGCCATCGCCTCGGCCACCGCGTCGTCGAGGGTGTCGTCGGGGCCGAGCTCGACCACGCGGGCCGCGGGCAGCCGCCGGCGGATCTCGGGCAGCGGGTCGATGCGGGCCACGGACTGCCCGGCGCTGCTGTTGGCCAGGAGCAGCAGCCCGTCGCCGTCGGGGCGCGCCGGGGGGCGATCATCGGACATGACGCGACGATAGCGGCCGGCGGTCCGGAACGGGGACGCTTGACAGGCCGGAGGTAGGCTGACGGCACCTGATCGACGCCGCGCATCCGCGCCGGCCCGACCTCGAAGATCGGAGGTTCCCATGCCCGTTTCCGCCGCCACCTCCCGTGCGCACAAGGCCATCGTCGGCGAACCCGAGGTCGTCGAGGACGGCCGTGCCCCCGGCGTCGAGGACTCCCCCGCCTGGCGCGCCCTCAAGCACGCCGCGACGGCGCTGCAGGGCCTGCAGGCGCAGGACGGCTCGGTCCCCGACGCCGCCGATCACGACGCCGCCGCATCCCTCGTCGCCGAGATCACGGGAGCCATCGGCGAGCTCGCCCCCCGCTTCCCCCACGATGCGGAGTACCTCGGCGCCTGCGTCGCCGACTTCGCCCGCTGGGCGGAGCAGGGATTCGGCGTGCCCGACTTCCTCGATTCGCTCGTGGCCTTCCAGCCGCAGCGGCACCGGATCGACGGCATCCGCCACCTCGTGGTGTTCCCGATGTACACGCAGAACGGCTCGCGCGACCGGCACGTGGAAGCTCTGCTGGTCGAGGTGATCTGGCCGGAGTTCATCGCCCGCCTGGAGACGGAGTACGCCAACCGCCTCTTCGTGTCGCTGCGCCTGGTGGATTTCACGCCCGGCTACGACACGAACTCGGCGGTGCTGTTCCCCGAGACCGTCGCGCTGCGGGAGATCCCCGCCTTCACGTGGGGCGGGATCTTCCAGGATCGCGAGGCCGCCCGCTACCGCCGCGTCGTGCGCGCGGCGGCAGAGATCACGAAACTCGAGCTGCCGGCGGACGCGGCGCGGATGCTGGCGGACCAGGACGTCGCCGAGCAGGCGTTCGTGATGTGGGACATCCTCCACGACCGCACGCACATGCGCGGCGATCTGCCGTTCGACCCGTTCATGATCAAGCAGCGCATGCCGTACTTCCTCTATTCGCTGGAGGAGCTGCGCTGCGACCTCACGGCCTTCCGTGAGTGCGTCGCGATCCAGCACCGGCTGCAGGAGCGCGCCGAACCGCTGGATGCCGCGGAGCAGGCGATGCTCGACAACGCCGTACGGGTGCAGTACGCCGTGATCTTCGACCGGATCTTCCGCTTCGCCATCACCGGGTCGCGCGTGCGCAACTACGACGGCGTGGGCGGGCAGCTGCTGTTCGCGTGGCTGCACCAGCGGGGCGTGCTGCACTGGACCGACACCGCGCTCGCCTTCGACTGGGCCGAGGTCCCCGCCGCCGTCGTCGCGCTCGGCGACGCGATCGACGAGCTGTACTGGCGCTCGATCGACCGACCGAAGACGGCGCACTGGCTGGCGGCGTACGACCTCGTGCGAAGCGTCCTGACGCCGCATCCGGCCTCGCAGTGGGCGCGCGGACTTCCCGACGAGGTGCTGGCAGGTCCGCCGAAGGGCTACACCGACGCGGTCCTGGACGACGAGTTCCCGCTGTCGATGTTCTACGAGGCGCTGGAGAAGAAGATGCGTCCGGTCATCGCCGCCACCGCCGGAATCCGCGGCAGCGACTGATCACCGCTGGAGGCGGGCGGAGAGGACGGCGTCCCACACGGAGTCGGCGACCTCCCGCTTGCCTCCCTCGGCGCGGGCCAGGACGTCACCGGCGCCCGAGACGATGACCACGGCGTTCTCCGACGAGCCGAAGCCGGCGGTCCAGCCGACGCGGTTGGCCACGAGCAGGTCCACGCCCTTGCGCGCGGCCTTGCGCAGCGCGCGATCGACCAGTGCGTCGGGGTCGGCCTCCGTCTCGGCGGCGAAGGCCACCACGGTCTGCCCGGGGCGGCGGCGGTCGGCCAGGCCCGCGACGATGTCGGGCGTGCGGACCAAGCGCAGCGTCACCTCGTCCCCGCCGGCATCCTCCTTGCTGAGCTTGCGTTCGCTCACCTCGGCGGCACGGTAGTCCGACACGGCGGCGGCCATCACGACGACGTCGGCCACGCCGGCGACCTCGGCCATCGCCGCGGCGAGCTCGTCCACGGTGCCGGCGCGCCGGATCCGCACGCGGGGATGCCGCGAGACCTCGGCGAGGACGCCGTCGTCCACGTGCGCCGCCACGAGCGTGACGTCCGCCCCGCGATCGGCGGCCGCTGCCGCGAGCGCGGCGCCCTGGCGGCCACTCGAGCGGTTGCCCACGAAGCGCACGGGGTCGATCGGCTCGCGCGTGCCGCCGGCGGAGACGGCCACCTCCAGACCGGTCAGGTCGGAGCGGGCAGGCACCACCGCGAGCGCGGCCGCCACGATCGTCTCGGGCTCGCTCATGCGGCCGGGCCCGGAGTCGCCGCCGGTGAGCGCCCCGTCGTCGGGACCGACGACGTGCACGCCGCGCGAGCGCAGTGTCGCCACGTTGGCACGCGTGGCCGGATGCGCCCACATCCCGCTGTGCATCGCGGGGGCCACCACGACCGGCGCCGACGTCGCCAGCAGCGTCGTCCCGAGCAGATCCGAGGCCAGTCCCGCCGCCATCGAGGCGAGGGTGTGCGCGGTGGCCGGGGCGACGATGACGAGGTCGGCGCGGCGGCCGAGGGCGACATGGCGCACCTCGGCGACATCCTCGTGCACACTGGTGGTGACGGGGTGGCGGCTGATCGCCTCCCACGTCGTGAGACCGACGAAGCGCAGCGCGTCTTCGGTCGGGATCACGTGGACCTCGTGTCCGGCGGTCACCAGCAGCCGGACCAGGTGCACGGTCTTGTAGGCGGCGATGCCTCCGGTGACGCCGACGACGATGAACACGCGCCCATCCTTCCACGGGGCCGGGCGCAGGCGGGAGAGCAGCCCATGTGCACCGTCATTGTGCACGTTCCGCAGCATCCGGCCGAGCCGGCGCACGTGCTGGCGATCCGCGACGAGGACCCTGCGCGCGCGTGGGACCCGCCGGGCCCGTGGTGGCCGCAGACCCATCCGGGGGTCATCGGGGTGCGCGACGCCCGCGCCGGCGGTGCGTGGCTGGCCGCCGATGCCGCCCGCTCCCGCCTCGCGGTGATCCTCAACCGGCGCGAGGTGCCCGGGGCCACGCAGTCGCGCGGCGCGATCGTGCTCGACGCGGTCGACGGACGCCGGCCCGCGCAGCCGCGCACGAACGGCTTCAACCTCGTCGTCGTCGACCGCGACGGGGCTCGCGTGACCGGGTGGGACGGCACCTCGGTGCGCGAGCGCGTGCTGGAGCCGGGGGTGCACATGATCGCGCACGACGACGTCGACGACCCGGCGACGCCCCGCATCGCGCGGTGGCTGCCGGAGTTCGCCGCCGCCCCGCCCGTCGCCGCGTCCGCGCCGTGGTGGCGGGAGTGGATGCTGCTGCTCGAGCGCAGCGCCGAGCTGCCGCCGACCGATGACCGCGCGATCGTCCGCGACAACCGCCCCTATGGCGTGGAGACGCTGTCGCTGCTGGTGTGCGCGGCGAGCGTCGGCCCCGAGGGCGTGGACCTCGCCTACGGGGAGCTGGCCGAGCCGGGGCAGTGGAATCGCGTGCGCCTGGTGGAGCCGGCGCTGTGACCGAGGGCGCCCCTGCCGGCGGCTCGCCCACCCCCTACACTGGCCGCGTGGACACCGACGTGGACGAACTCGTCGCCGGACGGCTCGTGCTGCTGGCCGGAGGCACGAGTGCGGCCGGCACCGCCGCGGCCAGAGCCCTGCGTGCCGCCGACGCGCGCGTCGTGGTCGCCGGCCGCGATCCGCTCAAACTCGACGCGCTCCGAGACGACGTCCCGGGGATCGCGACGGTGACGTGCGACCTGGCCGACGAGGACGCGGTGGCCGCCCTCGCGGAAGGCGTGCACGCCGAGCACGGGCCCATCGACGGCGTGCTGCAGCTGGTGGGCGGATGGCGCGGGGGCGGAGGCCTGGCCGGTCAGTCCGACGCCGACTTCCGCGCGCTCGAGGTGTCGCTCACGACTCTTCGGCACGTCTCGCGAGCCTTCGACGACGACCTGCGCGCCTCCACCGCGGGACGCCTGGCCATCGTGTCCTCCACCGCCGTGGCGCGGCCCCTCGCCGGCGGCGCGAACTACGCCGCGATCAAGGCCGCCAGCGAGGCGTGGACGCGCGCGGTGGGTCAAGGATTCGCGAAGTCCGCACGGGATGCCGGCGCATCCCAGACCGCTGCGGCGGTGATCTTCCGCGTCGCGAGCCTCGCGGGCCTCGAGGACGCCCTCGCCGACGCGTTCGTCGCGTTGTGGGACGACGATGCCTCGGCGTGGGCCGACGCCGTCATCGAGCTCACCCCCGCCGTCTGAATCCGCCTGCGGCCCGGTCGGCGCGGGCGCCGGCAGCGCACGTAGGCTGGGATGCCGTGACCCCACTGCATGACGCCGCCGTACGCGGCTTCGCCTCCGACAACTACTCCGGCGTTCACCCCGACGTCCTCGCCGCGATCGCCACCGCCAACGGTGGTCATCAGATCTCCTACGGCGAGGATGCGTACACCGCGCGCCTGCACGAGGTCTTCGCCGCGCACCTGGGCGAGGGCGTCGAGGCGTATCCGGTGTTCAACGGCACCGGCGCCAACGTCGTCGGGCTCCAGTCGATGCTGCCGCGCTGGGGCGCCGTGATCGCCGCATCCACCGCGCACATCAACGTCGACGAGGGGGGCGCGCCCGAGCGCGTGGCCGGCATCAAGATCCTCGGCGTGCCCGCCGAGGACGGCAAGCTCACGCCCGAGCTCATCGACCGGGAGGCGTGGGGCTGGGGCGACGAGCACCGCGCGCAGCCGCTCGTGGTCTCGATCACGCAGTCCACCGAGCTCGGCACCCTCTACAGCGTCGAGGAGCTGCGGGCCATCTCCGAGCACGTGCACGAGCGCGGGATGCGGCTGCACATGGACGGCGCGCGCATCGCCAACGCCGCCGCATCCCTCGGTCTGCCGCTGCGCGCCTTCACGCGCGACGTCGGTGTGGACGTGCTGAGCTTCGGGGGCACCAAGAACGGCGCCATGATGGGCGAGGCGATCGTCGTGCTCAACCCCGAGGCATCGGCCGGCCTGACCTACCTGCGCAAGCTCGACATGCAGCTCTCCAGCAAGATGCGCTTCGTCTCCGCGCAGCTGATCGCGCTGCTCGAGGGCGACCTGTGGCTGCGCAACGCCGCGCACGCCAACGCGATGGCCCAGCGCCTGCGCCATGGCATCGAGGCGGGGCTGGCGGACGGCACGATCCGCGGCGTCGCGTTCACCCAGCCCACCCAGGCCAACGGCGTGTTCGCGACGGTGCCGGCGGGCGTGGCCGATCGCCTCCGCGAGAGCTTCCGCTTCTACGACTGGGACGCCACGCGCCGCGAGGTGCGGTGGATGTGCAGCTTCGACACCACCGAGGACGACATCGACGCCTTCGTCGCGGCGATCGCGCGCGAGACCTCCGCCTGACCCCCCGCGGGGTCAGTGACCGGCGGGTGCCTTCTCCTCGTCCAGGAGGGCGTCGGCCTTCGCCCGGAAGAACCTCGTGCACGCCATCATGGCGGCGGCCAGGAACGCGAACACGCCGAGCGATACGACACCCCACGCCCCGGAGTCGGTGGGGACGGCCTCGTTGATCGCCGTGCGCATGATCGGTGCGACGAACCCGCCGAGGTTTCCCAGGGAGTTGATCAGACCGATGCCGGTGGCCGCCGCCGCGCCCGCGAGGAACGCGGTGGGGAACGACCACGTCAGCGGCCCCACCGACAGGAAGGAGGAGACGGCGATCGTGATGGCGACGATCCCCAGCAGCGCCTGGCCGTTCGCACCGGCCCACGCCGACAGCAGGATCGCGGCGCCGGTGACCGTGAAGAACACCGTGCCCCACACGCGTCTGCGCCGGATCGTCGTGGCGAACTTTCCGACGTAGTAGCAGGCGAACAGGCCCACCGCCCACGGGATGGCCGAGACCAGGCCGACCTCCCATCCGACGTCCTTGCCGATGAGGCCGGACACCTGCTGGGGCAGGTAGAACGTCGTACCGTACACCGCGATCTGCAGGCAGAAGTAGATGACGGTGAAGTACCAGACCTTCCAGTTGATCATCGCCGCGCCGATGCCACGGGGCCCGTCGTCGTGCTTGACGGCGTCCTCGTGGTCCATGACGGCCTTCATGGCCGCCTTCTCGTCGTCGTCGAGGAACTTCGCCTTCTGCGGGGAGTCCACCAGCAGGAACAGTGCCGCCACACCGGCGGCGACGGCCAGCATCCCCTCGGTGAAGAACATCACCTGCCACCCCGCCCACGGGGTGAACTGCTCGCCGAAGCTGATGAGTGCGCCCGACAGCGGCGCGCCCAGCATCTGCGAGAAGGGCTGCGCGAGGTAGAAGAGCGCGAACATCTGCACGCGCCGCTTGTTGGGGAACCACTGCG
Source organism: Microbacterium lushaniae (assembly GCF_008727775.1). Taxonomy (NCBI): domain Bacteria; kingdom Bacillati; phylum Actinomycetota; class Actinomycetes; order Micrococcales; family Microbacteriaceae; genus Microbacterium; species Microbacterium lushaniae. The sequence continues at coordinate 479,160 of NZ_CP044232.1, read as the reverse complement.
CGAGGAACATGATGACGCCAGGGAACAGGCCCGCCTCGGTCACGCCGAGCAGGAACCGGAGGATGACGAACATCGTGTCGTCCACGACGAACGCGAACAGCGACGCGACGATGCCCCACGTGACGGCGATGCGGGCCAGCCAGAACCGCGCGCCGAGCTTGTTCAGCAGCAGGTTGGAGGGGATCTCGAACAGCGCGTAGCCGATGAAGAAGATCCCGGCGCCCAGGGCGAACGCGCCGGCGGTGATGCCGCGGTCGACCTCGAGTGCCGCTTCGGCGAACCCGACGTTCGTGCGGTCCAGGAACGCGACGAAGTACAGGATGATGAGCATCGGCATGAGCCGGTAGGTGGCCTTCTTGATGCCGCTGGCCAGGTGAGGGCTGGCCAGGAGCGTCTGCGCCGAAGGGGCGCCGGACGGCGTTGTCACGGGAGACTCCTCTGAACGGGGGGATCGGAGCGGGGGATGCGGGGGCTCAGGCCCCGAGGGCGGGCAGGATGAGGGCGAGCCCGATGGCGACGCAGACGACGCCGATCAGCAGGTACGCGATACGCCCCTTCGACCAGGTGCGGGGCATGTTTCTCCTTAGGGGTCCGGACGGGGGTCAGTGCATGTAGAGGCCGCCGTCGACGTTGAGGGTGTGTCCGGTGACGAACCCGGCGTCTTCGCTGATCAGGTACGCGACGGCGGCGGCGATGTCGCGGGGCGTGCCGATGCGGGGCAGCACGCCGTCGGCGGCCATGTGCACCTTGCGCTCCTCGCTGAGCGTCCCGCCCATGATGTCGGTGTCGATGGGGCCGGGCGAGATGACGTTCGCCGTCACCCCGAAGGGTCCGAGCTCTCGGGCGAGGGAGCGCATGAGTCCGATGACCCCCGCCTTCGAAGCCGAGTACGGGGTCTTGGAGAACGTGCCGCCCCCGCGCTGCGCCGAGACGGACGATATCCCCACGATGCGCCCCACGCCGGCGGAGACGAGGGATGCCGCGACCCGCTGGGTCACCCAGTGGACGCCGTCGAGATTGATGGCGCGCACCCGCTCCCACTCCTCCGGCGTGACCTCCAGGTACGGCACCGGGGACGAGACTCCCGCGAAGTTCACGACGGCGACCAGCTGCGGGAGCCCGGCCTCGAGCGCGTCGACGGCGGCCACCGCCTGCGTGCGGTCGGAGACGTCTGCGCCCACCCCCAGCGCGTGCACCCCGTACCGGTCGGAGAGGTCTTCGGCCGTGCGCGCGGCGGCGTCGCCGTCGACGTCGACGATGCCCACGTGCCATCCGTGCTCGGCGAGGTGATGCGCCGTCGTGCGCCCGATCCCACGGGGGCTCGCTGCCCCCGTGAGGATCACGGTGCGTTCGGCGGGGAATGCGGCGGTCATGCCGGTCGTGTCTCCTCCCGCGCCGGCGCGATCGGGGCGGGGCCCAGTTCCTCCAGCAGCTTCTTCATCGCGACGTACGCCTTGTTGCGGTACGCGACGAGCTCGGGCGTGCGGTCGGCGGGCACGTCGAGGAATCCCGCGCCGGATTTGGTGCCGAGCTTCCCGGCGGAGACGAGGTCGTCGAGGATCCGCGGGGTGGCGAATCGCTCGGGGAACTCCGTCTGCAGCGAGGCATAGCAGAACGCGTACACGTCGAGCCCGGCCATGTCGGCGATCGCGAACGGCCCGAAGAAGGGCAGCCGGAACCCGAACGTCGTCCGCACGATCGTGTCGATGTCTGCGGGGGTGGCCACGCCCTCCTCCACGAGCTGGGTGGCCTCGTGGAAGAGCGCGTACTGGAGGCGGTTGAGCACGAACCCGGTGGCGTCCTTCACGCGGGCCGTCTCCTTGCCGGTGGCGGCGACGATGCGCTCAACGACCGGGATGACCGCGTCGTCGGTGCCGGCGTGCGGGATGAGCTCGACGCCGGGGATGAAGGGCGCCGGGTTGGAGAAGTGGACCCCGAGGAACCGCTCCGGCGCGGTCACGGCCTCGGCCAGGCGCCCGATGAGGATCGTGGAGGTGTTGCTGCCGATGACGGCATCGGGCGCGGCGGCCTCGGAGATGCGCCGCAGCGTGGCGTGCTTGATCTCGATCTTCTCCGGCACCGCCTCCTCGATGAAACCCGCCCCGGCCACGGCGTCCTCGATCGTGGCGGCGGTGACCCGCTCGGCGATGACGGCGGGGGCGTCTGCAGGGAACAGCCCGTCGGCGGCGAATTGCTCCGCCTCGCCGATGAGGCGCTCCCGGTTGCGTTGCGCGATGTCCAGATCGACATCGGCGATGCGCACGTCGGCACCGGACAGCGCGAGCACCTGGGCGATCCCGCCGCCCATGTATCCACTGCCGACGACGGCGTACACGGGGCGTGGGGTGTCGGTCATGTTCATCTCTTTCGTGCGGGGCTCACGCGCCGGCGGACTGGGGAAGCAGGGACTGCAGATACGTGCGGTTGGTGGCGCACACACCGAGGCTGTCGCCGCCGTACTGCTCCATCAGGAACGGGCCGCGAAAGCCCAGTTCCAGCGCCCGGGCCACCATCGCGCGGTAGTCGATCAGCCCCAGCTCGAGGCTCGTGGGCACCGAGGTCGCCCAGCTGCCGTCGCCGGCCTCGTCGCGCATGTAGTTCTTCACGTGCCAGTAGTTGGCGTACGGCAGCGTCTTCTCGTGCATTTCGCGCCAGTCCTCGATGGGGCGGTGCAGGCGGATGAGGTTGCCGATGTCGGGGTTGAGACCGACGTTGTCCAGCCCGATCTCCTCGATGAGGCGCACCGCGCTGTCGGCGGTGCCGAGGTAGGTGTCTTCGTACATCTCCAGCGCCATCGGCAGGCCCACGGATGCCGCGTGCTCGCCGAGTTCGCGGAGCCGGCGCACCGCCAGTGCCCGCGTCTCGGCGTCGTCGGGGTCGACGGGGCCCTGCGCCGTCCAGAACCACAGCGCCTTGCGCTGCGCGTCGCTGAACGGCTGGTGCAGGCCCGTGGAGAACACCTGCAGCCCCAGCTCGGCCGACGCGTCGATCGTGCGGTGCGCGTAGGCGAGGTTCTCCTCGCCGCGGCCGGGCTGGATGACGCTCTGGCGCTGCACGTGCACCGAGATCGGGGTCACCCCGTGCGCTGCGGCGATGGCGAGCAGGTCGGCGCGGCGGGACGCATCCAGGTCGGCGGGACGGATGTGGCTGTCGGCGAGTTCGATCGCGGTGAACCCCAGCGCGGCCACCTGCGCGAACACGTCGTCCCACACCTCCGGCGCGGCGTCGTGCAGGCGCGTGCCGTCGGCGGCGACGGGCCGGAACCCGTGCATGCACACGGCGATCGGCCACGTGTCGCGGTCGTACGGCGGAGGGGAGGCTGCGGTCATGACGGCTCCATCGGCGTGTCACGGATCGGCATCGATCCGGTCGGTTCGTAGATCCTACAGGATTCTGCCGCCGTCACAAGGGCGGGAATCGGCGCCGCCCATGGCTCCCCGCACGGTCGGAATCGCCCCGGCCGGCGGGGCGCGGGAGCAGGTCGCCTACTCGGCGCGTGCGGCGGCCAGCGACCGCTCGCCGACGAGCTGGACGTGACGACGCATCGCCTGCTCGGGCGCATCCGGGTCGTCGCCGGCGAAGGCCTCGACGACCGCCTCATGCTCGGCGATGGCTTCGCGCACGTCGGTGACGCCGTGCACGGCGGCCTGCCGCATCCGGTGCAGCTGCGCACCGAGCGTGTCGGACATCTCGCTGAGGTAGTGATTGCCGCAGTGATCGAACACGACCCGGTGGAAGGCCGCATCCGCGGCGAAGTATGCGGTGGTCAGCGCGACATCGGAATCCCCCGCCGCCATCGCGGCCATGACGCGCTCCCCCACGGCCCGGTGCGCCTGCTGCGCCGCACGCAGCTCGCCGACCATCCCGGGCGTGGCCGGGGTCGCCAGGCGCGTGGCGGTCGTCTCCAGCATGAGGCGGGCGTCGAAGAGTTCGCGCAGCTGCGAGGGCCGCAGCGGCGGGGCGACTCGATAACCCTTGAGCGCCTCACGCGTCACCAGTCCGGTGCGCTCCAGCTGCACCATCGCTTCGCGCACGGGGGTGGGCGAGACCTGCAGCTGACGGGCGATCGTGTCGATCGACAGCCGGGCGCCGGGGGCCACCTCGCCGCTGAGCAGCAGGCCCAGGATGCGCTCGTACACGTGGTCGCGCAGTCCGCGTCGTTCGACGCCGCCGGCGAGGGCCTCCAGACCGCGCGGAGCCGCCTCCAGGGTCATCGTGACACCTCCGCCTGTGCACGCAGCACGTCTGCCGACTCGTCGAGGATCGCGCCGAACGCCCTCGGGTCGTGGGCGAAGCGGCCGAGGAACAAGCCGTCGACCGAACCGGCGATGTCGGCCAGCATACCGGGGCGTGCACTGCCCCCGTAGATGACGGCCTGCGCCTGCCCGCCGTGCTCGCGGAGGGCCCCGCACACGGCGGCGATGTGGTCGGGGCCGGCAGGTTCGGGTGCGCCGATCGCCCACAGCGGCTCGTAGGCGACGGTGACGGGGCCGGTCAGACCGGCGGCGCGCGCGGGGCCCACGGCGGCGTCGATCTGCCGGAGGCACGCATCCACGGCGGCCGCCGCATCCCCGGCACGGTCCTCCCCGACGCACAGCAACGGCATGAGCCCGTGGCGCAGCGCCGCGGCGAGCTTGGCCGCGACGACGTCGTCGGTCTCGCCGAACAGGCGCCGCCGCTCGGCGTGACCCACCTCGACGAGCGAACAGCCCACTTCGGCGAGCACCGCGCCGCTGACCTCGCCGGTGTACGGGCCCTCGTCCTCGGCGGCGAGATCCTGAGCGCCCACGGCAAGCCCTGCCGCCGCGCCGATCTCCGCGCACGCCGGGATCGAGGGGAACTGCGGCAGCACGAAGGGCCGCACGCCCGCCGCGACGGCCGGGTGCTCCGCGACGATGCCGGCTACCTCCCGCACCCACGCGAGCGTGCGGGCGTGGGAGAAGTACATCTTCAGGCTCGCGCCGATCAGCATCCCGAGCCCCCCGCGGGGTCAGACACCTTCGTAGGCGCCGATCTCCGCGACCTTGTCCGCCGACGCGCTGGAGGTGTCGAACGTGTAGCCGAGCCACTCGCGCGCGAGCCGGCGGGCGAGCTCGACGCCGACCACGCGCTGACCCATGCACAGCACCTGCACGTCGTTGGAGAGGATCGACCGCTCCACGCTGTAGGAGTCGTGGGCCGTGACGGCGCGGATGCCGGGAACCTTGTTGGCCGCGATCGCCACGCCCAGCCCCGTGCCGCAGATGAGGATGGCGCGGTCCGCGTCGCCGGCGGCGACGCGTTCGGCGGCTGCGATCGCGATCGTGGGGTAGTTCGTGGTGCCGTCGGCCGCCACTCCCACGTCCACGACATCGTCCACGCGGTCATCGGCCAGCAGATCGGCCTTGATGCGCTCCTTGTAGTCGAAGCCGGCCTCATCGCAGCCGACCACCAGTCGAAATCCCATCAGTCCTCCTCCTTCAGGTTCTCCAGCACGGTGCGGGTCACCAGGGCGAACGAGACGGCGCCGGGATCGGGCGTACCCACGCTCTTCTCGCCGTGCGCACGGGCACGCCCGACCCGCGCGGTCATCTCCGCCGTGGCCTGCGCCGCGGCGGTGGCGGCCTGGGCGGCGCTCGCCCACGCCGCGCGGAGCGGATCACCGGCGCCCAGGCGCGTGGTGAGCTCGTCGGCGAAGGGCACCATCGCGTCGACCATCGTCTTGTCCCCCGGCTGGGCCTTGCCGAAGGTCATGACCGCGTCCTTCATGGCGACGACCCCGTCGCCGACCGCGGCCGCGGTCACCTCGTCCTCGTCACCCAGGATGGCGCCGAGGGCCGCGAGCATCTCGCCCCATATCGCTCCGGAGGTCCCGCCGCCGGTGTCGGCCCAGGCATCGCCCGCGCGCTGCAGCGCTGTGCGGGCGCCCGCGCCGGCGTCCGCCGCGCTGCGCGCCGACTCGGCCGCCGCGCGGCTGCCCCGCTGCATCCCGATGCCGTGGTCACCGTCTCCGGCGATGCGGTCCATCCGCCCGAGCTCGTCTGCTGCCTCATCGAGAGCGACGGCGACGCCCTCCAGCGCACGGGCGAGTGCGCCGGCGGCGCGGCGCGAGGCGTCGCCGGCCGCGCCGATCTCCTGCGCCTCGTCGTCGTCGGCGATCTCGTCGGCCGAGACCTCGCGGCGTCCCTCGACCGCACCGCGACGGTAGGCGGGCGTGTCGCACGGAGCCAGCCACAGGCGCTCGAGCTCGTCATCGAGCCACAGGAGCGTGAGCGAGAGGCCCGCCATGTCGAAGCTCGTGCAGAACTCCCCCACTTCCGGCGACACCACGACGGCGCCGGCGTCGCCGAGCAGACGGTGGATGCCGCTGTAGACGACGAACATCTCCTCGTACTTGACGCTGCCCAGGCCGTTGAGGATCGGCACCACGCGCGCGCCCGGGACACTCACGCCGTCGGGGAGTTCGTCCAGCAGCTTGTCCACGAGCATCCCGGCCAGTCCAGCGGCCGTCGGGATGTCGACCTCGTCGATGCCCGGTTCGCCATGGATCCCCAGCCCGACGGCCATGCGCCCGGGCGGCACCTCGAACAGCGGCTCGTCGGATCCGGGGAGCGTGCAGCCGCTGAAGGCGACGCCGAACGAGCGCGTGCGGGCGTTGGCCAGCCGCGCGACACGCTCGACGTCGTCGAGGTCGAGGCCCTCTTCGGCCGCCGCACCCGCCACCTTGAACACGACGAGGTCGCCGGCGATACCGCGGCGCTTGTCGAGCTCGTCCTTGGGCGCGCTCCACACGTCGTCGGTCACGAGCACCGTGCGGCAGTCCACGCCCTCCCCGCGCAGGCGCTCCTGCGCCTGGCCGAAGTGGAGCACGTCGCCGGCGTAGTTGCCGAAGCTCAGCAGCACGCCGCGCCCCTCATGGGCGGCGGCGACGACGGAGTGCACCTGGTGCGCCGAGGGCGACGCGAAGAGGTTCCCCATCGCGGCGCCGTGGGCAAGGCCCGGTCCGACCAGGCCGCCGAACGCCGGGTAGTGGCCACTGCCACCGCCGATGACGACCGCGACGGTGGGTTCGGGCCCCCGGGTGGACCGGACGACGCCTCCGCTCACGCGGTGCACCCAGCGGGATGACGCGGCGACGAAGCCCTCGATCATCTCCTCGGCGAAGTCGTCCGGGTCGTTGAACAGCCGCGTCATCGCGTCTCCCTAGGGCGTGTTTCCGAAAATCCTATGGGAAATTGGATCCTCCGGCCAGGCCCCGCATCGCCGCATGCTGTTTCGCGAGACTGCACCGTGCCGACGAGACCGCGACATGATGTCGCTGTCTCGTCAGCTGCGTGCAGTCTCGGCGGCCGGAGGGGTCAGCGCAGGGCGCCCACGCTCGCCAGCGCCAGCCGGATGAGCGTGCCGCGGCCGCCCTCCATCTCGGCGGCCAGGGCGTCGGAGGACGCTTCCTCCGGCGAGAGCCACGTCACTTCCAGCGCGTCCTGGCGCGGCTCGCACGTGCCGGTGACGGGAACGACGTAGGCGAGGGACACCGCGTGCTGTCGATCGTCGTGGAACGCGGTCATCCCGGGCAGGGGGAAGTACTCCGCCACGGTGAAGGGCGTGACCTGCGGCGGCAGGAGCGGGAAGGCCATGGGGCCGAGATCGTTCTCGAGGTGACGGAACAGCGCGTCGCGCACGGTCTCTCCGTAGCGGACGCGGCCCGACACGATCGTGCGGCTGATCTCTCCGATCGGGGTCGCACGCAGGAGGATCCCCACCTGCACGACGGCGCCCATGCCATCGGTGCGCACGGGCACGGCCTCCACGTAGAGGATCGGCATGCGGCGACGGATCTCGGTGAGCTCGACCTCGCTCAGCCACCCCGGATTGCCGGCGGCGGCCGGGCCGGTGGCCTGGTCGAAGGGGGAACCGAGGGGCTCGCGGCGGGCGTCGTCGCCGTTGCCGTCGTCGGACGGGTCGGGGTCGGGAGTGCGCACGGGCATGTTCCCTGTATACCCAACGCGCCCCGAAAACGCCCGGATCCCGGCCGGGGAAATACGGGGTGTCCGGCCGGGCTGAGAGGATGAAGGCATGAGCGAGCCGCCGCGCATCGACCCCGACCTGGTCGTCTGGGCCACCCCGCCCCAGGAGCGCGCCGGTCGGCCGGCGCTGATCCTGCTGCACGGGTACGGCGCCGACGAGCGCGACCTGCTGGCCCTGTCCGAGCACCTCCCCGACGCGTTCGCCTACGCCGCCGTCCGCGCGCCGCTCGCGCCGCCGTGGCCGTCGCCGGGGTACTCGTGGTACCCCATCGAGGGACTGAACGGACGCGATCCGTCGGCGGTGACGGCGGCAGCCGATGGCCTGCTGGAGTGGCTGGATGCCGCCGTCGATGCCCCGAGCATCGGCCTGCTGGGGTTCTCGCAGGGCGCGTCCGTCGCGCTCCAGGCCCTGCGGCTGGATCCTTCGCGCATCGCCTTCGTGGTGAACCTGTCCGGATACGTCGCGCCCGGATCCCTTCCGGGGGATGCGACGCTGACCGAGCAGAAGCCGCCGGTGTTCTGGGGACGCGGCACCCACGACGACGTCATCCCCGAGGCACTGGTGGCGCACACCGTCGAGTGGCTCCCCGCGCACTCCGACCTGAGCGGCCGCGTGTACCCCGGCATGGCGCACAGCGTCTCGCAGGCGGAGCTCGCCGACGTGCACGCCTTCCTCAGCAAGCGCCTGGAAAAACCGGCCGCGAGCTGAGGCGGGCACGGGCACGGGTTGCACGTTCGCACGGCCCCCACTACGGTGGCCGAGTCCTGTTCCGAGTGTGAGGATCCCTCCGGTGAAGATCGACGTCGCTTCCGCGCCCCTGTCCGCGCGCTGAACCGTCGACCCGCCGTAGCTCGGTGGACCCGCCCGTCTGAGGGCAGGGGTCCGGTGTCAGCGCATGCACACACCGGAGCATCATGCCCACCCCTTCCTCTGCTCTCCTGTTCGACTCCGTCTCGCTCGTGTGGGCCGACGGCACGATCGCCCTCGACGGCGTCTCCGGCTCGTTCGGCTCCGGCCGCACGGGGCTGGTCGGCCGCAACGGCTCGGGCAAATCGACGCTGCTGCGCCTCGCCGCCGGCGAGCTCGCCCCCACCTCTGGGCACGTCATCCGCTCGGGGGACGTCGCGTATCTGCCGCAGCGGCTGACTCTCGACGTCGACCGGCCCGTCGCCGAGCTGCTCGGCGTCGCCGACGCGCTGTCGGCGCTGCGGGCGATCGAATCCGGCGACGCCGACCCGCAGCACTTCGACGCGGTCGGCGACGACTGGGACGTCGAGGCGCGATCGGCCGCCGCGCTGGCCGATGCGGGGCTGCCGCCCACTGCGCTGGATCGCACCATCGGTTCGCTCTCGGGCGGAGAGGCGATCCTCGTCGCCATCGCCGGCATCCGCCTGGCCGCCGCCCCCATCACGCTGCTGGACGAACCCACCAACAACCTCGACCGCGATGCCCGCGCCCGCGTCGCCGAGATGGTGCGATCGTGGCGCGGGGCCCTCGTGGTCGTGAGCCACGATGTCGCCCTCCTCGAGCTCATGGACGACACCGCCGAGCTGTACGCGAACGCGCTGTCGACCTTCGGCGGGCCGTACTCGCAGTGGCGGGCATGGCTCGACGCCGAGCAGGATGCGGCCCGCCAGGCCGAGCGCACCGCCGCGCAGGTCGTGCGGCGCGAGAAGCGCGACCGGATCGCGGCCGAGCGCACGCTGTCCAGCCGCGCCCAGATGGGCCACAAGGCACAGGTGGAAAAGCGCGTCCCCGGCATCGTCTCGGGCAACCGCAAGCGCGCCGCGGAGGTGTCGGCGGGGCGCCTGCGCACCGAGGTGCGGGAGAAGGAGAACGAGGCCCGCGCCGCCCTGGATGCGGCCGAGCGCCGGGTGCGCGAGGACCAGGCCGTGCGCATCGACCTCCCCGATCCCGGCGTCGCGGCGGGGCGGCGCATCCTGAGCATCGGCGACGCCGAGCGCTCGTGGGTCGTGCAGGGCCCCGAGCGCGTCGCACTGATCGGCCCGAACGGCATCGGCAAGACGACGCTCCTGGAGCGTCTCGTGCGCTCCGCCGCCCCCGGGTCGGACGCCGGCACCGGGGCGGTGCGGGCGGAGTTGTTCACCGACCGCGTGGGGTACCTGCCGCAGGGGGTCGACGGGCTCGAGGAGGCGGCGACGGTGCTGGAGAACGTGCGGTCGGCGGCGCCCGCGCTGCCCGTCGTGGAGCTGCGGAACCGGCTCGCGCGCTTCCTCCTGCGCGGCGATGCGGTGCAGCGGCAGGTCGTCACCCTCTCCGGCGGCGAGCGCTTCCGCGTCGCACTCGCCCGCATCCTCCTGGCCGACCCGCCGCCGCAGCTGCTCGTGCTGGACGAGCCCACCAACAACCTCGACCTGGACACGGTCGACCGGTTGCTGGGGGCGCTCGCCGCCTATCGCGGGGCGGTGCTCATCGTCAGCCACGACGACGCGTTCCTCGGCCGGCTCGCTCCCGACCTGACCCTCGAGCTCACGGCGGGAGGCCTCGTCCAGGCGTGAGCATCCGGAGCCCGATCGAGGATCCGCTAGCATGGGCGCGCCGGGGGAGGGCATCGCAATGGACGCACGGGCAGGGGGGCGCGCGCCCAGGGTCCGTTCGGCGTTGCCGCTGCTGACCGCGGTCGCCGCGGTCGCCGGCCTTCTGTCCGGGTGCGCGGCGCCGCCGACGGAGGAGGTCATCCCCCACGGCGAGGTCCCCGAGGACGGGGTGTGGTGCGAGCTCGTGTCCACCGAGGACCTCGAGACCCTCCTCGGAGACGCGGACGTGCAGCGCGTGCGGGAGGTGCGCGGCTTCGGCGCGGATGCCGGCCCCAGCAGCCCGTGCGCGGTCGCGTGGGCCGACGGCGATGAGCGGGTGGAGGTCGTCAGCAGCCACACCCTCTTCACCCCGGGCGGAGGGAGCTATCTGGACGCGGTGACGAGTCTGCGCGACTTCCTCGGGCCCGAAGGCGAACGCCTTGGCGCGGGCGACGTGGAGGAACTCCAACCGGGCGTGTACTTCGACGTCGGGCGCGAGTTCATCACCGTCTTCGAGACGTGCGAGAACGGAGGCTCCGCCCCCGCGCTGAGGACCGGGAGCCTCTACCTCTCTCCCGCGCCTGGCGGCGACCAGCTCGCGCCCGGGCAGATCGCATCGTTGGGTGAGCGTCTGACGCAGCTGCTGGACGAGCGCTACGCGTGCCCCGGGGAGGTGCGGCCCCTCGGCGCGGGCGAGTGGGAGGGGCTGGCCGAGGCTGCCTCTCGCTGAACCCGGCCGGGAAGACGGCGGCGGCACCCCGGGTCAATCTCCCGAGGCGCCCGAACCGTCACCGTCGAGCGCGGGCGCGACCGAGCCGCCGCCGTCATCGCCCGAGCGCGGACTCGGCGTAGCGACGCCGAACATCAGCGCGAACGTGAGGCCGAAACCGACGCCGAGCACGATACCGAGGGCGGGGTTCTCCTCTGTGCGACCGAAGGCGACGCCCAGGGCCGCACCCATCGCGATGCCGCCGCACCAAGCCCATCCCCGTGGGTGCGCCCAGCCCCGTGATCGTGCCCGCGTGCGCTCCGTCATGCTCCGACGCTACGGCGGGCACCGCCGGGATGCCTCCCCCGTCGGACGGAGATCGCCTCCGAGTCGCCGCGCACCCGTCAAGCCCGCGCCGGTGTCGGCGGCACAGGAGAGGATGGGGGAGTGAGCGATGTGCTCGAGCGGTTCAGCCCTGCGACGCAGGACTGGTTCCGTGGCGCGTTCGCCGCGCCCACGGCCGCGCAGGAGGGCGCGTGGAAGGCCATCTCGGCCGGACGCAACGCACTCGTGGTGGCCCCGACCGGATCGGGCAAGACGCTCTCGGCGTTCCTCTGGGCGATCGACCGCGTGTTCCGCGAACAACCCCCCGATCCCCCCGCGGCAGCACCCGGCAAGCGACCGGCCAAGCGCGCGAAGACTCCGCGCGGCACGCACGTCCTCTACATCTCGCCGCTGAAGGCGCTCGGGGTCGATGTCGAGCGCAACCTGCGCTCCCCGCTGGTGGGCATCGGGCAGTCCGCCCGGCGCCTGGGCATCCCGGCGCCGGAGGTGACGGTGGGCGTGCGCTCGGGCGACACGCCCGCGGGTGACCGGCGCAAGCTCATCACGGCCCCGCCCGACATCCTCATCACCACCCCCGAGTCGCTCTACCTCATGCTCACCAGCCAGGCCGGCCAGACCCTGCGCGATGTGCACACCGTGATCGTCGACGAGGTGCACGCGGTCGCGGCCACCAAGCGCGGCGCCCACCTCGCCGTGAGCCTCGAGCGGCTCGACGCGCTGCGCCGGTCGGCCGCCGCGGAGGACGGACGGGAGGCGGAGCATCGCCCTGCCCAGCGGATCGGGCTGTCGGCCACGGTGCGCCCCATCGACGAGGTCGCCCGCTTCCTCGGCGGCGCAGCACCGGTCGACATCGTGGCCCCGCGCTCGACGAAGGAGTTCGAGCTGCGGGTCGTCGTGCCCGTCGACGACATGCTGAACCCTCCCCCGCCCCCCGGCGCGGAGGCACCCGAAGCCGGCGAGGAGTGGTTCGCCGAGAACACCGAGATGACCGGATCGGTGTGGCCGCACGTCGAGGAAGCGATCGTCGACCGCATCCTGCAGCATCGCTCCACGATCGTCTTCGCCAACTCGCGACGCCTGGCCGAACGCCTCACCGGCCGGCTGAACGAGATCTACGCCGAGCGGCTCGGGATCGACCTGCCCGAGCCCACGGTCCCGGCGGCCATGATGGCGCAGGCGGGCTCGAACGCGGGTGCACCGGCGATCCTCGCCAAGGCGCACCACGGCTCGGTGTCCAAGGAGCAGCGCGCCCAGGTGGAGGAAGAGCTCAAATCGGGCTCACTGCGCTGCGTCGTGGCCACCAGCAGCCTCGAGCTCGGCATCGACATGGGGGCCGTCGACCTCGTCATCCAGGTCGAGGCTCCCCCCAGCGCCGCGTCCGGGCTGCAGCGGGTGGGCCGCGCCGGACACCAGGTGGGGGAGGTCAGCCGCGCGGCGCTGTTCCCCAAGCACCGCAGCGACGTGCTGCACACCGCGGTCGTCACCGAGCGCATGCTGGGCGGGAAGATCGAGGCCATCTCGGTTCCGCAGAATCCGCTCGACATCCTCGCGCAGCAGACGGTGGCCGCATCCGCCCTGGGTGCCATCGACGTGGAGGGCTGGTTCGACACCGTCAAGCGCAGCGCCCCCTTCCGCTCGCTGCCGCGTTCGGCGTTCGAGGCGACCCTCGACCTCCTCGCCGGGCGCTATCCGTCCGACGAGTTCGCCGAGCTGCGCCCCCGCGTCGTGTGGGACCGCGACGCCGGCACCCTCACCGGACGCCCCGGCGCGCAGCGCATCGCGGTCACCAGCGGCGGGACCATCCCCGATCGGGGTCTGTTCGGGGTGTTCGTCGCGGGTGAGTCGCAGAACGCGCGCGTCGGCGAGCTCGACGAGGAGATGGTCTACGAATCCCGCGTCAACGACGTGTTCACCCTCGGCACCACGAGCTGGCGCATCGTGGAGATCACGCACGACCGGGTCAACGTCGTGCCGGCGTTCGGCCAGCCCGGCAAGGTGCCGTTCTGGCACGGCGACGGCATCGGCCGCCCGGCCGAACTCGGCGAGGCGCTGGGGAAGTTCTCCCGCGACCTGTCCGCCGCGACCGTCGAGAAGGCCCAGGAGCGGCTGCGCGCATCGGGCCTGGACGACAACGCGATCACGAATCTGCTCTCCTACCTGGCCGAGCAGCGCGAAGCCACCGGGAGCCTCCCCACCGACCGTACGCTCACCGTCGAGCGCAGCCGCGACGAGGTCGGCGACTGGCGCGTCATCCTGCATTCCCCGTACGGCATGCAAGTGCACTCGCCGTGGGCGCTGGCGGTCAACGCCCGCATCCGCGAGCGGCTGGGCGTGGAGGGAGCAGCCGTCGCCAGCGACGACGGCATCATCGCGCGCGTGCCGGATGCGGCGGCCGAAGCACCCGGCGCCGAGCTGTTCGTCTTCGACCCGGCCGAGCTGGAGCAGATCGTCACCGACGAGGTCGGCGGCTCGGCCCTGTTCGCCTCGCGCTTCCGGGAGTGCGCCGCCCGCGCGCTGCTCCTGCCCCGCCTGAACCCCAACCGGCGCGCGCCCCTGTGGCAGCAGCGCCAGCGGTCCGCCCAGCTGCTGGAGGTCGCCCGGCGCCACCCGACGTTCCCGATCATCCTGGAGACCCTCCGCGAAGTGCTCCAGGACGTGTACGACCTGCCCGCGCTGCTGCACATCGCCCGCGGCATCGGGGAGCGGCGCATCCGCCTGGTCGAGACGACGACGTCGCAGCCGTCGCCGTATGCGCGCGACCTGCTGTTCGGGTATGTCGGCGCGTTCATGTACGAGGGCGACTCGCCGCTGGCCGAGCGCCGTGCGGCGGCGCTGTCGGTGGATCCGGCTCTGCTGGGCGAGCTGCTCGGCAAGGTCGAGATGCGCGAGCTGCTCGACCCCGACGTCATCGCGCAGTTCGAGCGCGAGGCCCAGCGGCTCGATCCGGAGCGCCGCGCGCGGGGCGTGGAAGGGGTCGCCGACCTGCTCCGGGTGCTGGGACCCCTCGACGCCGCCGAGGTGGCGGCGCGCCTGGACCCGTCGACCGGCTCAGGGACCGAGGGCGACGCCCTGAGCGAGGCCGTCGCGCACCTGGACCGGCTCGTGAGCGACCGGCGCGCGATCCCCGTGACCCTCGCCGGCACCCCGCGCATCGCCGCGATCGAGGACGCCGGTCGCCTCCGCGACGCCCTCGGCGCGGCGCTGCCGGTGGGCATCCCGCATGCCTTCCTGGAGCCGCTGGCCGATCCGCTGGGCGATCTCGTGGCCCGATACGCCCGCACGCACGCCCCGTTCCGCGCGTCCGCCGTCGCCGAGCGGCTGGGCGTGGGCGTCGCCGTGGCACGCCTGACCCTGCAGCGGCTGGAGTCGCAGGGGCGGATCGCGAGCGGTTACTTCCTGCCCGAGCCGTCGACGGCCTCAGGCACCGGGAACGGGGATGACACCGAGTGGTGCGACGCCGAGGTGCTCCGACGCCTGCGGATGCGGTCGCTGGCCGCGATCCGCGGCAGCGTCGAGCCGGTGCCGCCCGAGGCGTACGCGCGATTCCTCCCGGTGTGGCAGCACGTCACGCGTCCGCTCGAAGGGGTCGACGGGGTCGCGGCCGTCGTGGAGCAGCTGGCCGGCGTGCCGATCCCCGCCAGCGCGTGGGAGTCGCTCATCCTGCCCTCCCGCGTGAGCGGCTACTCCCCCGCGATGCTCGACGAACTCACCGCGACCGGCGAGGTGGTGTGGTCGGGCGAGGGGACGCTGCCCGGCCGCGACGGCTGGGTCGCCCTGCATCCCGCGGATGCTGCCACCCTCACGCTGCGCGTTCCGGACGACGAGATCGCGCCCGACAGCCTCGAGGCGCGGGTGCTGGCGGCCCTCGCCTCCGGCGGCGCATACTTCGCCGCCCAGCTGCGCACCCTGGCCGAGGCCGAGAACGAGCAGTCGGTCATCGAGGCACTGTGGTCGCTGACATGGGCGGGGCGGGTCACCAACGACACCTTCGCGCCGGTGCGCACGCTCCTCAGCGGCGGTGGGCAGTCCCACCGCGTCGCCCGGCGCGCGCCGCGGTCGCGGCTGTACCGTGGGGCCGCGGTTCCGCGCACCTCGGCGCCGCCGCGCCCGCCGGCGATCGGCGGACGGTGGTCGCTGCTGCCGAACCCCGAACCGGATGCCGCATTGCGGGCGACCGCGACGGCGAGCCTGCTGCTGGACCGCTACGGCGTGGTCACGCGCGGCGCCGTGCAGTCGGAGGGGGTGCCGGGCGGTTTCGCGCAGGTGTATCGCATCCTGTCGGGCTTCGAGGAGGCGGGGCACTGCCGCCGGGGCTATGTCATCGAGAAGCTCGGCGCCGCGCAGTTCGCCGCCTCCACGACCGTCGACCGCCTGCGGGAGTTCGCGGGCCTCCCCGACCCCGCGCCGATGCGGGCGGTGACCCTCGCCGCCACCGACCCGGCGAATCCCTACGGCGCGGCCCTGTCGTGGCCGGGGCTCGAGGGCGTCTCGCACCGGCCGGGCCGGAAAGCCGGGGGGCTCGTCGTGCTCGTGGACGGCGTGCTGACGCTGTACCTCGAGCGCGGCGGGCGCAGCGCGCTGGCCTTCACCGACGATGAGGAGGCCCTCGCCGCCGCTGCGCGCGACCTGGTCGCCACCGCCCGCTCCCGGCGGCTCGACACCCTCACGATCGAGCAGGTCAACGGCGCGTTCGTGTACGGCACCGCCGTCGGCCGCGCGCTGCGGGATGCGGGGTTCGTGGAGTCGCCCCGCGGCCTCACGCTGCGCCGCCTCACTGCCGGTGACACGCTGCGCGAGGCTGCCCGTGCCTGAGGGCGACACCGTGCACCGCACCGCGAAGCGGCTCGCCGACGCGCTGGTGGGGCACGAGGTCACGCGATTCGACATCCGCGTGCCGCGCAGCGCGACGGCCGACCTGCGGGGCGAGGAGGTCGTGGCCGTCGTGCCGCGCGGCAAGCACCTGCTCGAGCGCATCGGGGGCTGGACGCTGCACTCCCACCTGAAGATGGAGGGGCGGTGGGACCTGTACCGGCCCGGCCAGCGGTGGGGAGGGCCCGCGCACGCGGTCCGCGCGGTCGTCGGCACGGCGCAGGCCGTGACGGTGGGGTTCGACCTGGCCCTGGTCGAAGTGCTGCCCACGGCGGACGAGGAGCGCATCGTGGGGCACCTCGGTCCCGATCCGCTGGCGGAGGACTGGGATGCGGCGGAGGCGGCGCGCCGTCTGGGCGCCGACTCGCGGGCCGCGCACGTGGCGCTGCTGGATCAGCGCAACGTCGCCGGTTTCGGCAACGAGTACGCCAACGAGATGCTCTTCGTCCGCGGCATCCCGCCCACCCGCCCGGCGACCGAGATCGACGCGGCCGGGCTGCTGGATGTCGGCGTGCGCATGATCCGCGCGAACCTCTCCCGGCCCGCGCGCACCTTCACCGGCGACGCGCGGCCCGGGCGCCGGACGTGGGTCTACCGGCGCGAGGGCAAGCCGTGCCGCCGCTGCGGCGCGACCATCCTCGGCGGGTCCCTGGGCGCCACCGCGACGAGCGAACGCAACGTGTTCTGGTGCCCGGAGTGCCAATCCCCCTGAGCCCGCTCAGGTGAAGGTCACGCCGCCGCTCAGCGGGTTGGGCGGCTCGAAGGTCGCGAGGGCAACGGCCAGCATGGAGTAGTAGCCGGTCAGCCACACCACCTCGGCCAGCGCCTGCTCGCCCAGGGACGCCGCCGCCGCGGCGTACTCTGCGTCATCGAGCGAGCGATGCCGAAGCAGCGAGTCGACGACCTCCAGCACTGCCGTCGTGAGCGGGGGAAGCTCCGCCGGCACCCGGCCATCCCGGAGCGCGGCCAGCTGGCCTTCGGTGAGCCCCGCCCGGCCTGCTGCCCCCGAATGGGCGAACCACTCGAACTCGCAGCGGTGGTGCGCGGCGACCAGCAGGATGGCGGCCTCTCGCGTGAGCGGGTCCACTCCGGTGGACACGCGCAACGCGGCGCCGAGTTGCTGGACGGCGTCGCCCACCTCCGGGGCGAGCGCCATCACCGCGAAGGGTCCGAGCAGCGACCCATCCGGCGCCGTCACCGGAACGGACTGCGACGCCCTCGGCCCACCCACGATCCGCGCGTACAGTCCGCTCTGCTCCGCGTCGAGCTCTTCGGGTCTGCGCAGCGGCAGCCGGCGTGCGTCCTGGCCTGTGGGCATGCGTGCCTCCTCGCGGACGAGTATGGCAGGCGGCGCAACGGCACTACGCGGGCGCCGAGCCGCGCCGTCCCTCCGGCGCGGATGCCGCGATCGCCTCCCGCCCCTCCCGCGCTCCGGAGGTCGACACCAGCATCTCGAACAGCGCGGCATACCGCGCCGAGCGGGGGGCGCCGGCCGGCCGGGCCAGGCCGACGATGGACGGCGGTACGCGGTCCAGCAGCGTCAGGCGCCGCACTTCGTGCCCGTCGTAGGTGCGGTCGGCCGAGGCCCGCTGGAACATCACGGCGTAACCGAGGCCGCGCCCGACCAGGCATCTCACCAGTTCGTAGTTCCGCGAGACATGACCGATGCTCGGCTCGAGGCCGAGGAGATGGAAGATGCGCTCGGTGTTCGTCCGCGTGGGGTGCACGTCCAGTTCGATGAGCGGTTCGTCGGCCAGCTCGGCCAGGTGCACGCCTTTCCGGGCGGCCAATCGGTGATCCTTGGCCACCAGGACGTGCGGCCGGTAGTTGCGGACGGGGTCGAAGGCCAGCTGCGGCGACACATCCACGTGGTACAGCAGCGCGACATCGATGCGACCGCGCAGGAGCAGCTCGTCCAGGGACGCGGCATCCGCCTCGACGAAGTCCAGCTGCACGCCGGGATGCTCCCGGCCGAAGTGCTCCAGGATCGCCGGCAGGAAGTAGGGGGTCAGCGTCGAGAAGCATCCCACCGACAGCCGGCCGCTCAGCGAGCCGGCGAACTGCGACGCCTCGGCGCCCAGCAGCTCGGCGCCGGAGAGGACACGGCGGGCGTGGGCCAGCATCCGCGACCCCTCGCCGGTGAGCGTCATGCCGCGTCCCTTGCGGCGCACGAACAGCTGCACCCCGAGGTGCCGCTCCAGCTCGTCGATGGCGAGCGCGAGGCCTGCTGCGCTCACGCGGGATCGCTGCGCGGCGGCGGCGAGGGAGCCCTCGCCGGCGACGGCCTCGAAGTACTCGAGCTGCCGCAGCGTGAAGGGGATGGGCGACACTGACCAGCAATCCTGTGGTGGGACGTTGAATAAACATGTTTTACCCGCGACGTCGTCCGTGTCAACAATGGCGAGGTAGGAACCCGGCCCAGTTCAAGGAGGAACCGAAGTGCCCAACAATCTCGAAGAAGCCATCGCGGCGGCCGGCAGCCCCGTCAAGCTGCTGTGGGAATCGCAGACGCCTCCGGCGGTGGTCCCCCGTGTCGTCCAGGAGTTCAGCAACTGGCGCGACGAGCAGCTCGCCTGGCGGCGGACCGCGGTGCTGTTCGACCAGTCGCACCACATGGCCGATCTGAACATCAAGGGTCCCGACGCGCTGAAGCTCATCCGCGACCTCGCGGTCAACAGCGTCGAGAACTTCCCCGTCGACATGGCCAAGCAGTTCGTCGCCGTCAACCACGACGGCTACATCATCGGCGACAACATCCTCTTCCACCTCGAGGAGGACGAGTATCAGGCGGTGGGCATCCCGCCGTCGATCAACTGGCTGCACTACCACGCCGTCACCGGCGGGTACGACGTGGAGATCTGGCGCGATGACAACTCGCTCGTGCGCAAGGGCGATCCCGTCCTGTACCGCTACCAGGTTCAGGGCCCCGGCGCGCTCGATGTGATCGAACGCGCGACGGGTGCGGCGCCGCCCAAGCTGCGCTTCTTCGGCATGACCCGCTTCACCATCGGCGGCAAGGAGGTCCGCGCCCTCCGCCACGGCATGGCGGGCGAGCCCGGTTTCGAGATGTGGGGACCGTGGGACGACCACGAGGCGGTCCACTCCGCCCTCCTGGAGGCGGGCAAGGACTTCGATCTCGTCGAGGTCGGCGGGCGGGCGTACCACACCAATGCGCTGGAATCCGGATGGCTCCCCCGGCCGCTGCCGGCCATCTACACCGATGAGCGCCTCGCCGACTACCGTCGCTGGCTGACGGCGAACGCGTACGAGACGATCTCGCCGCTGGGCGGCAGCTTCTACTCGCCCGACATCGAGGACTACTACGTCACACCGGATGAACTCGACTACGGCCGCATCGTGGCTTTCGACCACGATTTCATCGGGCGGGAGGCGCTGGAGCGGCGCGCCGCGGAAGGCTCGGGCTCCACGCGGCGCAAGGTGACGCTCGTGTGGAACGGCGACGATGTCGAGAAGGCCGTCGGCTCGATGTTCCACGAGGGCCCCGGGGCGAAGTACTTCAACCTGCCCATGGCCCTGTACGACACCTTCCACTTCGACCGCGTCGAAGCCGACGGCCGCGTGGTGGGACTGTCGACGTGGACCGGATACTCGGCCAACGAGCGCGCCATCCTCTCGCTCGCCGTGGTGGAGCCGGAGTTCGCCGAGCCGGGCACCGAGGTCGAGGTGGTCTGGGGAGAGGACACGCCGTCCTCGAAGCTGCAGGTCGAAGACCACGTGCAGGTGAAGATCCGCGCGACGGTGCAGCCCGCCCCGCTGACGGAGAAGGCACGGACCACGTACCGGGCGAGCGTTCCCGCCTGAGAACGGCCCCTCGACGGGTGCGGGCCGCTGACCACGCAGCGGCCCGCACCCTGTTCGTCCCCACTCCGTGCACACGCCCTCGCCCATCGATCCGCACGCGAAGGCGCCGTTGTCAAGTCTCTGACGCGATCGGCGCCCGCGGGGGATCCTCGTCTTCGGACCCGTACCGTCGCGGACGCCCCGCGCGACGGATCATGCGCGGGAATGAATCACGGCGGTCGACCGTTGGGTGTTCATGACGGTGCCGAATGGCGCTGCCGGAGGAGATCGTGGGTAAGAACTACATCGACATCGAGAACGACCGGGGCGAGACGCTGCGTTATCGCAAGCACGTGAACGGTCGTGGCCTGATCGCGCACGGGGCCAAGGTGCACCCGAGCGCGCTCGTGGAGGCGGGGGCGTATGTCGAACCGGGAGCATTGATCGCCGAGGGCGCCCAGATCGGGCGCGGCGCGTGGGTCGAGTCCGACGCTGTCATCGGTCCGCAGGCGCGCATCGCGCCGCATGCGCACATCGGATCGGGCGCCGCCGTAGGGGCGGGCGCGAAGATCGGCGTGCGTGCGCACATCGGCACCCAGGCACGGGTCGCGGTGGGGTCTCTGATCCGCGATGACGAGAGCATCGCCGACGGGGAGACAGTGGCCACCGACCGGCGCGGTCTGCGCCTGGCCGCCTGATCAGGCGAACAGGAACAGCACGAACGCCGCCAGCGGCAGCACGCCCTGCACGGCCGCGGCGGCGAGGTAGCGCCGGCCCGTCGTGATCAGCACGAGAGCGGCGCCGGCCATGCAGCCGAGGCTGAACAGCACCAGGGTGCGCCCGGCGACATCGGCGACGGTGCCGGGGCCGCCCGCCCAGAAGAGCACGAGCCCGAGCGCCGCGCCCACGGCCAGGAAAAGGTTGTAGAACCCCTGGTTGTAGGCCATCGGGCGCACCGTGTCCGCCGCCTGCTGGTCGCCGATCCCGAACCGTCGCCAGACGCGCGGAGCCGTCCATCGGACGCTCTCGAGCACGAAGATGTACACGTGCACGACGGCTGCGAGTGCGCCCAGCACCGTTGCGAGGATCACCACCATGGGGTTGAACCTAGCGCGCCGGATACGCTGGCAGCATGGCGAGAAGCGGTGGGTCGAAGTCTTCCCGCCCCGCGCGCAAGGGCGGTCGTCCCGCGCCGCGCGGCGGATCCGCATCCCGCAGCCCCGCCGCATCCGCACCCCGTCCCGCGCGTGAGCGCGCGTCGCGCCCGGAGGCGCCCGACCCGGCGCGCAGCTTCCGGCTCGGCGTGGTGCCCGGCGCCACACCGGGCAAGTGGATCGCGGCGTGGCGCGAACGTCTCCCGGCGGTCGCGCTGGAGCTCATCCCGCTGACCGTCGACCAGCAGCACGCCGCTCTCACGGCGGGGATGGTGGACGCCGCCCTGGTGCGCCTGCCGCTGGACGCCGAGCAGCTGCACGTCATCCCGCTCTACACCGAGGTTCCCGTCGCCGTGGTTCCGGCCGATTCGCACCTGACGGCCGCCGACGAGCTGGACCTGTCGGACCTGTCCGGGGAGGTCGTCATCGTGCCGCGGGACGACGTGCTCCACCCGGTCGTCCCCGGCGCCGTCGCGCCGGGATTCGACGCCCCCGAGACCACCGCCGACGCCGTCGCGACGGTGGCAGCCGGCGTCGGAGTCGTCATCGCGCCGATGTCGCTGGCCCGGCTGCACGCGCGGCGGGATGTGGCCCACCGGCCGCTGCGCGACGGCCCGCCCTCGACGATGGCCCTGGCGTGGCCGCGCGAGGGCGACAGCCCCGATGTGCAGGCGTTCGTCGGGATCGTGCGCGGCCGCACGCCGAACTCGTCCCGCTGACTCAGCCACCGAACGGAGCAGACCCGCGGGCGCCCCGCGGCATGAGCAGTGGGGGCTGCGGGTCACGCAGCCGGAATGGGCCGAGCAGGCGCGCGCACGCCAGGGCGAGGAACCCGGCGATGATCTTATCGCCGACGGAGACGGGCAGGTTGGCGGAGAACGCCGCCGCCCACAGGCCCTCGGCGTCGCGCATCGCGGCGATGACGGCGTCGCTCAGATGACCGCCGTTGCCGTCGTACAGGACGTTCACCGGCACTGCCACGAACGTGCACGCGAGAGCGACCGCGACGTTGAGCACGACGAAACGCGGGATCGTTCGCGCGAAGCGGCGGATGCCGTAGCCCCACACGACCGCGCCGGTGACGTTCACCACCGCGAACAGCACGTTCTCCGGACCCAGGATGATGCCGCCCAGCACGTTGGTCGTCGCGCCGACGAGGGCGCCGTACCAGGGCCCGAGGGCGAAGGCGGCGGTGGCTGTGCCGATCATGTCGAGGAAGACGGGCAGATCCCAGCGACGGACGACCGCGGCTCCGAACAGGTTCAGACCGGTGCAGCCGACGAGCAGCGCGACGATCAGCGCGACGCGCAGGGCACCTTCACCCGCCGCGTGGCCGGCGAGATGGGCGCCGCCGGGATGCGCGGGAGCTGCGGGTCGGGGAGCGGGTGCCATCCGTGCGGCCAGGCTCCGCCGTCGCCACTGCGCGGCGGACCGCTCGTCCTCACCGAGGGCGAGCACGACCTCGCGGACCAGATCGGCGTTCACACGCCGCCGGTCAGGGCGGAAGACGTCGAAGACCGTCGAGCGGGCGACGCGGGCCGCGCCGACGCTCATGCCCTCGGACTCGCGGCGTTCGGCGATGCGGGCGGCGATCTCGGCATAGGAGACATCACCTGCCTCCCTGCGCAGCCGCTGCAGATCGGCGGCGAGCACGTCGAACGACACCGACGGCTCAGTGGTCTCCTCATCCGGCATCGTCGCCACGTTCGCCCCGCTTCCGCCCGCCCCCCCGGCTCCGGCAGACCCGATGTTACCGGGGCGCGGGCCGCACGCCGGACGGCACCGGCTGCGGCGCCGCGAGGAGCCGGGGGCGGGCCTACCCCCGGAACCAGGTGGGGGCGCCGTAGCCCTGCCACACCCAGAGGCGGTCGCGCGTGGAGTCATCTCCCTCGAACATCGGGGCCTCCGCGGCGGGAGTGGCAGCCCCCGCCGGGCAGTACATGATGTTGGCGCCCGACGCCGCCGGGTCGTAGATGAGGCCCGCGAAGCACCCCTCCCGCATGCCCTCGAACTCGACCACCGCACCCGTCGACGCACTCGGCAGCGTGATGGAGAAGCACGAGCCGGAGCGGTCACCCTGGCACCACGTGCCGTCGATGTCCTCCCAGACGGGAGTCGCGGGCAGCTCGACCGCCGCGATCGCGACGTAGTAGGGATCGTCGTCGCCGGCGTAGTCGATGAGCGTGAGCCCCAGCGAGACGGCGTCGATCCACTTCAGCGCCGACAGCACCTTGCGCAGGGTCTTCGTCCCGTCCGCCGTCCACAGTCGTTCGAGCTCCTCGGGCCAGGCGTCGTGCTGCGACGCATGGGAGGCCAGCTCGTCGACGCCCTCCTGGAAGTCTTCGTCGCCGACCGCCTGCAGGCACGACACGACCCATCCCGCCCACGCGGTCGTGTCGGACTGCGCCGTCAGGTCGCCGGGGTCGCAGTCGCGCATCGCCAGGATCGTCCCGACGACGGCTCCCAGGGAGTCCTCGACCATGCCGATGAGCGCCTTGTAGACCACCGACAGCACCGCCTGCTCCGGCGTCGCCTGGGTGAAGTGGACGACCGGCTGCCCTGCGAGGGCGCGGACATCCTCCTCACCCAGCGTGAACGACAGCTCCGTCGTGCCGATGAGCACGTCGACGGGATCGAGGTAGCCGCCCCCGGCGGCCGCGGCGGCGAACAGCTCGCCGAGCGCATCGGCGTCGAGGGAGAGCAGGTCGTCGCCGACCGTCCACTCCAGATCGGCCGGCACGACACCTTCGGCGAAGCTCACCGCGAAGCCGTAGCCGCGGTTCATCGCGGCCTTCACCAGCACGCGCTCGGGGTCGGCGGCGGCGCCCACGCACCTCAGCACGGCGAAGTGGCTCTCGGAGTAACCGGTCAGGATCGAGATGTCGGTGTGCGCGACCCATGCCGGCAGCGGGCCGGGCCCGCAGTCGGGCGCCTCGGTCTGGATTCCCAGCAGCAGCCCGCCCTGACGGTAGATCCAGTCGCCGGGTCCCTCCTGACTCCACCACGTGAGTCCGTCGGCGACGGAATCGCCCACTCCCTCGGCGACCTCCACGATGCCCTCGCCGGCCTCGGCGAATCCCTCGGCCAGATCGGCGAGCACCTCCTGAGGGCCGGTGACGACGAGCGTCCACAGGGACAGGTGGTCCACCGTCGCCGTGGCCACCGCACCGTCGATCGTCGTCGGCACGGGCATCCAGGCGCCGGCGGTCTCGTCGAAGTAGGCGAAGGCGCCGGAGACGTCGGTCGGCAGCTCCTGCGGCAGGGTCATCGACAGCACGACGCCGGATGCAGGGATCTCGCCGTCGGCGGTGATCTCCGCCGGCCGCGCCATGAGGTACTCCCCCGGCGCGAGCTCGAGAGCCGCAGCGACGGCCGGCTCGACGGCGGCGTCGTCGTCGGGGCCCGGTGGAGCGGCCACCGTCACCGTGACTCCCTCCGCCTCCGCCGAGATCGAGGCGGCCCGGTCGCCGGGCGCGCACGCGGTGAGACCGGCGACGGCGAGGAGAACGACGGTGAGGAGGGCGAGGCGCGGCGCGCGGAGCATGGCGGACCTGTCTGTGGGCGGACGTGGCGCACCGGGGGGGTCGTCCCAGCCAAAAGCATCGGCGGGGTCATCGAGGCCCGCCGACGCGACCCCGGACAGGCCCGGACACAGCCGGATGTCCGGACGTGTCCGGGCATCCCGTGTCCGGGCGGGTGGATGCCCGCGCTGCGCCTAACGTGTCCCCGGCGGTCATCGACCGCTCCCGCGGGAACACCCACGCCACCTCTGGAGAACCATGCGCCGTTCGCTCGTCCTGGTCGCGGCGGTTGCCGCCCTGACCCTCACCGTGAGCGGCTGCGGCACGGCGGAACCTCCGCCGGCCGCAGTGGGGTCGCTCAGCCTGCAGGACGAGATCGAGCGTCGGGCCGGAATCCGGGTCGAGGAGACGGGGATCCCGGAGGCTCAGGCGATCGAGGACGTCATCGTCGAGGGCATCCTCGGCGCCTTCCCGCCGGAGGAACTGCTCCACGCCGGCTACGACGTCGGGGAGGTGTCCCGGATGCTCGGCATCGCCCTGGCGCCGGAGCCGTATCTTGCGGGCGGCACGCGCCAGCGGTGGGAGGAGGCCGGTATCGACATCCCCACGGTGCTGTCGGCGCTCGCCGCCACCACCCGCGGCATGCCGGATTCCGACGCGTTCGCCTGGGTCGTCAGCACGCAGTTCGCCACGCCGGCGGAGGCGTCCGCGGCAGGGCTGGCACCCGCCGCCGGTGCGGGCTGGGGTGAGCCGGCTGTGTGGGCGCGGGAGGTGCCCCCGCCCATGGGCCTGGACGTTCGGAGCATCCGAGTCGCCGTCGGCGCGGACGGCAGCCTGCGCGAAGCGACCGTTCTGGTGAACGGCACGCCGGGCGAGGCGGTGGCGGCGTGGATGGCGTCACTGCCGGACGTTCCCGTGACCACGCACACCTCCTCCTCGACCGCCTCGGGCGACACCGAGATCTGGCTCACGTCGGGGGCGAAGGTGAGCGACGTCGTCGGAGACCTTCTCCCGGCGTGGACGGCGACGCTGCCGCTGGGCGGCCTGACGTACGGGTGGGCCGGGGTCGAGCAGGAGGTGCGCTACGACGGCGTCGCGCCCACCCCGCCCTCCTTCCACTTCGGTCTGCAGAGGTCGAACCGTATCGATGCGTACCGCCAGTGGATCGCCACGAGCGGCGGATGGACCGTCACCTACGAGGACGGGCAGATCTTCCGCGCGGAGAACGCCGACTTCGTCGTGCAGGGGATGCGCGCCGGCGACGACACGGATGAGCTCACCATCACGGCGAAGAGCTGGGACATCCCCGGGCTGGATGCCCTGCGCCCCTGACCGGGCTCAGTGCAGGCGGCGGGTCTCATCCAGCAGCACGCCGGGGACCGTCCGCAGGGCGCGGGCGAGGACGCGCGCGTCCGGTGGCGCCGCACCCGGCCGCGCGGTCAGCCGGACGCGCACGGCAGGCGGAAAGGCGGGGGCACCCGGCGATGCGATTTCCCCGAGCGGCTCGGTCACCGCATCCCACCCCCGGCGGTCGGCCTCGGCGACGATCGCGGCGACGGCGGCCTCGTCCTCGGCGAGCAGGTGGTGGGGCACACGGTCCATCGCCCGATTCTCCTCGCACGCCGCCCCCACTGCACCGCCATAGAATCGCGGAGTGCCCCTGCCTCTCCTCTACGTCTGCGCGCGTCCGCAGGTGCAGGCCGCAGCCGCCGAGTACGCGTCGTTTCGCGAGGGGATGCAGCGGGACGAAGCGGGACTCGCCCGCCACGACCTCGTGCGCGCGCCGCTGCCCGACGACGTCTTCGACCGGTACGCGGGCTTCGTCGTCGGCGGCAGCCCGTTCAACCTCACCGATCCGGATGCGGAGAAGTCCGACGCGCAGCGGCAGGTCGAATCCGGCTTGGAGCAGATCGCGGCGCAGGCCGCCGCATCCGCCACCACCGCACTGTTCACGTGCTACGGCATCGGCGTCGTGACCCGGATGCTGGGGGGCGAGGTGTCGCGCGCGTTCCCCGAGGACACCGGACCCGCCGAGATCCGGCTCACCGCCGACGGCACGCGCGACGCCCTGTTCGGCGGCCTCGGGAGCCCCTTCACCGCGCTCACCGCGCACAAGGAGGGCGCCGCGGCGGTGCCTCCGGGCGCCGTGCTGCTGGCCGAGAACGACGCGTGCCCCGTGCAGGCGTACCGCGTGGGCGATCGGCTGTACGCGACGCAGTTCCATCCCGAGCCGACCACGCACGCCTTCACGGAGCGCATGGCGATCTACCGCAACGACGGCTACTTCCCCGCGGAGGACTTCGACCGGTTGTCGGCGCGCGTGCTCGAGGCATCCGTGTCCGAGCCCGCACGGCTCCTGCAGCGCTTCGCTGCCGCCGCCTCCTCCGCCTGACGCCCCTCACCGAGGTCGGAGATTCGCGCCCAGGTCGGAGGATGCGGGCCGCATCCCCCGACGGTGGCGCGATTCTCCGACGTCGGCGAACGACGGACGGGGGCTCAGTCGCCCTGGGGGCGGAGCAGGCGGAGCCCGGCGACGGCGAGCGGGATGAGCGCGACCAGCGCCGCGACGACGATGGCCGTCACGCCGATGGCGGTGTTCTGCGGATCCTCGGTGAGGCGCCCGACCGCGAGCCACGCCGCTCCCCAGCCGATCGCCAGACCCGGCGTCACGCGCCATCCGCTGGCCCACGCCATCGCCAGGCCGATGACCCCCACCACGATGAGGACGGGGATGCCGAAGGCGGCGGGGTTCTCCCCCCACTCCTGCGGCACCGTCTCGGTCAGCCAGGCTGTCGTGTTGGCGACGGTGGCCAGGCTCACCCAGCCCAGGTGAAGGCCCGTCACTCCGTCGATGAGCACCGAATCCACCGCCCCGTCGCTGGGGGTGCGGGTCACCACGGCGACGCGGAACGTGACGGCCAGCGCGATCAGCAGCAGCACGATCACGACGACGGTGAGCGGCAGCGCCCAGAACTGCGCGGCGACGAGCCACATGCCGTTGACCACCGCCGTCAGCGCGATGAGCCAGCCCAGCGCCCGCTGCCGGGGGTTCGCGCGCTGCCCGGGCAGCGCCTGCCACACCGCGTACGCGATGAGCCCGGCGTAGATGACCGACCAGATCGAGAACGCCGGGCCCGCCGGCGCCAGGTAGGTGGCGTCGGAGTCGAGCGATCCGCTCTGCGAGTTCTCGACGGACGTGCCGCCGAGGAAGCCCGTGCCCAGGAGCGCGGAGATCAGCATGAACGACACCGCCGAGAGCACGACGATCTGACGGGCGAGGTCGAGCGGGCGCGCCTGGGGGGTGGTCATGCCCTTGACGGTACGTTTTCCTCCTCCGCGACCGCGCCGGGTTGACAGCGGCCCGGTGGGCGCTCAGGCGGATATGAGCGGATGGAGCGGTCGGCGCAAGAGGGGTGCCTCCCCGGCCGTCGCGGGTTAGGGTCGGGCCATCCGCTCCCGCACAGGGAGACGCCCGATCGAGGAGCACACATGTCGAACGGTTCGCCCGCATCCGACGCCCCCCTGGA
Source organism: Microbacterium lushaniae (assembly GCF_008727775.1). Classification (NCBI taxonomy): domain Bacteria; kingdom Bacillati; phylum Actinomycetota; class Actinomycetes; order Micrococcales; family Microbacteriaceae; genus Microbacterium; species Microbacterium lushaniae. The sequence continues at coordinate 450,690 of NZ_CP044232.1, read as the reverse complement.
GCACGAGCCGGTGGACGAGGACCGGCCCGCCGATCCCGACGAGAGCCTCCTCGGCCCCGTGCCCGAGGACGAACGGCCCGTCGACCCCGCCGACCTCGTCGAAGAGCCGCCCCTCGACGACGAACGCCGCGTGCGCCTGGACGACACCGGCGAAGAGATCTAGAGCACCGGGCCCGTCACCACCGCCGACTCCGGCGGGATCGTGACCATGCGCGCGCCCGGCTCGGTGTCGCTGATCGTCGCGCCGTCGGTGGCCAGCAGCACCACCGCATCCGCGGCCACCGCGCAGTCGGCGGGCGCGTCGGTGAGGTTCGCGAACACCGTCACATCGCCGCACGCGAGGCGGTGGGTGCGCCCGTGGCCGGCGTCGTCGACGTGGGCGTCGCGCGCCGACCAGCTCGGGTCGGTCAGCTCCGGACGCTCCCGCCGCAGCTGCGCCAGATCGCGGTACAGCTGCAGGAGGCGGCGATGGTCGCCGTGGGATGCTTCGTCCCAGTCGAGCTTCGACCGGGTGAAGGTGTCGGGATCCTGCGGGTCGGGCACGACGGATTCGTCCCATCCCATCTCGGCGAACTCGGCGATGCGTCCCTTCGCCGTCGCCTCGCCGAGCTCGGGCTCGGGGTGCGAGGTGAAGAACTGCCACGGGGTGGACGCCCCCCACTCCTCCCCCATGAACAGCATCGGGGTGCCGGGTGTCGTGAGGGTCAGCACGGCGGTGACCGCCAGGCGCGGGTACGGCAGGTTCTGCGACAGGCGGTCGCCGGTGGCCCGGTTGCCGATCTGGTCGTGGTCCTGCGCGAAAGTCACCAGGCGCCACGCCGGAACCTCGCCGGGGATGCGGCGACCGTGGTCGCGACCCCGGAACGAGGAGTGCGTGCCGTCGTGGAAGAACCCGCTCGTGCTGACCTTGACGAACGCCTGCGCGTCGGCGAAGTCGGCGTAGTAGCCGACGGTCTCCCCCGAGACGGCGACGTGCACGGCATGATGCCAGTCGTCGCTCCACTGCGCCGTGAGCCCGTATCCGCCCGCCTCGCGCGGCAGGATCAGCGTCGGGTCGTTCATGTCCGACTCGGCGATCGTCGTGAGCGGCCGACCGACATGCGCCGACAGCGCGTCGACGGCTTCGGCGAGCTCGCGCAGGATGTGGGTCGGACGCTCGTCGTGCAGGGCGTGCACGGCGTCCAGCCGCAGGCCGTCGACGTGGTAGTCGCGCAGCCACATGAGGGCGTTGTCGACGATGAAGGCGCGCACGGCCTCCTCGTCGAGGTTGACCGAGTCGCCCCACGTGTTGCGGCTGCCGGTGCGCAGGTACGGGCCGAATTCGGGCAGGTAGTTGCCGCTGGGACCGAGGTGGTTGTAGACGACGTCCTGGATGACCGCGAGCCCTGCCGCGTGCGCCGCGTCGACGAACCGCTGGTACCCCTCCGGCCCGCCGTAGGCCTCGTGCACGGTGTACCACAGCACACCGTCGTACCCCCAGTTCCACACCCCGTTGACGCCGTTGACCGGCAGCAGCTCGACGTGGGTGACGCCGAGCTCCACGAGATGGTCGAGGCGGCCGATCGCCGCATCCAGCGTGCCCTCGGGCGTGAACGTGCCGATGTGGAGCTCGTAGATGAGGCCGCCTGCCAGCTGGCGTCCCGTCCAGGATGCGTCGTTCCACGTGTACCGCGACGGGTCGAACCACGCCGATGCCGCGTGGACCCCGTCGGGCTGGCGGCGCGAGCGGGGGTCGGGGCGGAGGTCTCCGCTGTCGTCGAGGACGAAGCCGTAGCGCTCCCCGTCGGCGAGGTCGACGTCGGCGAACCACCAGCCCGGCCCGGGGAGCGGCCCGCTCGTGCCGCGTCGCAGCGGCACCTCCTCGACGACGCTCGTGCCGTCGTCGCCGAGGCGCCGCATCCGCACCCGTTCGGCGCGCGGCGCCCACACCTCGATCATCGCGTGTCTCCTTCTCGCGGGTCGTGCGCCGCGGCATCCGCGGGGACGAGCAGGGCCACCGGGTAGCTCGACAGCAGGTCGGCCAGCGGGATCACGCCGCCCTCGTACCGTCGCCCGGTGAGGACGTCGACGGCCGGTGTGTCGCGCCGCAGCAGCGCCGTGTCGCCCCATCCGCCCCGCCGCGCCAGACCCCGCGGCAGGCGGGTGGCCACGGCCTGCGCACCGCCGCGGTCGAAGGCGACGGCATGCGCGGATGCCTCGCCCACGACCGTCAGCGGCGTGTACTGCGTGAACAGCTCGGGCCGGTCGCGCCGCAGCCGCAGCGTGCGCGAGGTGAGGAGCAGCTTGGCGGCACCGGTGGCGTCGACGGCGGGCAGCTGCCCCCGCTCGAATCCGGCGTCCAGGTCGGCGAGCATCGCCGCGCGCGCGGCGAAGTCGACGGCCCGGCGGTTGTCGGGATCGACCAGCGAGAGCTCCCACAGCTCCGATCCCTGGTACACGTCGGGCACGCCTGGTCCGGCCAGTTGCAGGAGCTTCTGCGACAGGCCGTTCACCCACCCGGGCTCGACGATTTCGCTGACGAATCCGTCCACGAGCTCAGCCGCGTGCCCGGTGGCAGCATCCACGACGGCGTGCATGGCCGACTCGAACGACTCCACCGGATCCCACCATCCGGTGGCTTCGGCCGCCTCCCGTGCCGCCTTCTCGGCGTACGCGTGCAGGCGTCCGGCGAAATCCTCCGGCAGGGGGAGCCCCGGCCACGCACCGACGATCGCCTGCCACAGCAGCGTGTCGAACGGACCGTGGCCGGTGGTGGCGACCTGGCGGAACTCCTCCAGCACGCGCGACCAGCGCTCGGGCATCTCCGACAGCACCGTGAGCCGGGCGCGCACGTCTTCGCCCCGCTTGGTGTCGTGGGTGGACAGCGTGGTCATGGCGTGCGGCCACGACGACTGGCGCGCGGCCTGTGCGGCGTGGAACCCGGCCACCGGGAGGGAGAACTGCGACGGGTCGCCGCCGACCTCCGTGAGGGAGCCGAGCCGGTTGTACCGGTAGAAGGCGGTGTCTTCCACGCCCTTGGCCATGACCGGGCCGGTCGTCTGCTGGAAGCGGCGTGCGACCTCCAGCGACGGGTCGGCGAGCACGGGGAGGAGCCCGGCGATCTCGCCGGCGAGGTCGGGACGGCGACCGGAGGCCTCGGCCGCGGCGGCATCGAGGTGCTCGCGGCCGGCCGGCAGGTACGACCGGTACACCGGGAAGCAGGCCAGCAGCTCGGCGAGGGCGTCCTGCAGCCGCTGCGGGTCGCGCTCGGCCACCGGCGCGGGCAGCCCGCGGATGAGACGGCGGATCTCGGCGACCTGGATCGTGTCGGCGATCATGCGCTTGGTGTCGTGGATGAGGTCATGCCACGCGGATGCGGCGGGCAAGCCCGTCTGCGTCCGCAGTCGAGCATCGAGGGCGTCCAGACCCTGTTCGCCGACGGGGTCGGTGAGGACGCGGCCGTACTCGGCGAGCGCGTCGTATCCGGTCGTACCGGCCGTCGCCCACCACGCCGGCAGCGCTTCGCCGTGCTCGAGGATCTTCTCCACCAGCACGTACGCGTCGCCGGTGGCTCCGGCGAGCTGCTCGAGGTAGCCGCCCGGGTCGAGCAGCCCGTCGGGATGGTCGACACGCAGGCCGTCCGCCAGGCCCTCGCGCAGCCACCGCAGGATCTCGGCGTGGGTGGCCTCGAAGACCTCGGGGCGCTCGACGCGGACGCCGGCGAGGGTCGTGACGGCGAAGAACCGCCGGTAGTTCAGCTCCGCAGCCTCGTCACGCCAGAAGCGCAGCTCGTAGTGCTGCCGCTCGAGCACGGCGCGCACGACGCCGGGGTCGGCCCACGCCGTCGCGGACTCCGTCGAGGTGCCGTCCTCGGAGACGCCCACCGGGCCGGCGTCGTCGATCGAGCCGGGGGCGAGGGGGAAGACGTGGTCGAAGTAGCGCAGCACGCCGGAGGGCGCATCCGCCGCCGGCGTGGGGTCGACCACGAGGTCACCGGCGGCGAGCACCTCGTCGAGGGAGGCACCCAGCACCGGGACGCACACGCGTCCGCTTCCGTACTCCCAGTCGATGTCGAAGGCCTCCGCGTGGGCCGAGTCGCGCCCGAGGCGCAGGACGTCCCACCACCAGGGGTTCTCGCGAGGCGCGGAGATGCCCATGTGGTTGGGCACGATGTCGACGAGGATCCCCAGATCCGCCGCTCGTGCGGCGTCGGCGAAGCGCGCGAGACCGTCCGCTCCCCCGCGTTCGGGGTCGACGAGCGTGGGATCGACGACGTCGTATCCGTGGTCGGAGCCGGGCGTCGCGCGCAGCAGCGGCGACAGATACGCCCACGAGGCGCCCAGATCCCGCAGGTAACCGGTCACTGCGGCCGCCGCATCCAGGTCGAACGCGGCACGCACCTGCAGGCGGTACGTGGTCAGGGGCCGGGCGGTCATCCCACCTCCGGCTTGGGCGAGGGGGAGGGGACGATGTCAATCGCACTCGTGTGGAACGTCAGCGACGCAGCGACGGAGTGATCCACCTCCGGGTCGGGCAGGTCGTGCTCGCACAGTACGAGCAGCGACTTCGCCTCCAGCGGCACCACCGCACCCGGCTCGACAGGTGCCGTGTTGGCCTGCTCCCCCGCGGTGTCCACGAGCACGTCCCACTCCGGGCTGAACTTCACGTCGGGGATACGGAACTCCACGCGCTCGTCCCCGGCGTTGAAGAGCACGATGAAGTGGCGGTCGGAGATCTGCTCGCCGCGGCGGTCGCGCTCGCGGATGCCCTGACCGTTGAGGAAGATGCCGATCGCGCGCCCGAAGCCCGACTCCCAGTCTTCGGGCTGCATGACCGACCCGTCCGGCCGCAGCCACACGACGTCGGGCATCGGCGCGCCCTCCTCCATCTTGACGGGGCGGCCGTTGAAGAAGCGGCTGCGACGGAAGGTCGGGTGCTCCCTGCGCAGGCGCGACAGAGCAGCGGTGAACTCCACCAGGGGCTGGTCGGCGTTCGCCCAGTCCATCCACGTGATCTCGTTGTCCTGCGCGTATCCGTTGTTGTTGCCGCCCTGCGTCCGCCCCATCTCGTCGCCGTGCGAGAGCATCGGCACGCCCTGGCTGAGCAGGAGCGTCGCGATGAAGTTCCGCTGTTGGCGCGCGCGGGCGGCCAGGACCCCGGGGTCGTCGGTGGGGCCTTCCACGCCCATGTTGTCGGAGCGGTTGTGCGATTCGCCGTCGTTGTTGTCTTCGCCGTTGGCCGCGTTGTGCTTGTCGTTGAACGACACCAGGTCGCGCAGGGTGAAGCCGTCATGGGCGGTGACGAAGTTGATGGATGCCACGGGCCGGCGTCCGGAATGCTCGTACAGGTCGGCGGAGCCGGTCAGGCGCGAGGCGAACTCGCCGAGGGCCTGCGGCTCGCCGCGCCAGAAGTCGCGCACGGTGTCGCGGTATTTGCCGTTCCACTCCGTCCATTGCGGCGGGAAGTTGCCGACCTGGTAGCCCCCAGGCCCGACGTCCCACGGCTCGGCGATGAGCTTGACCTGCGAGACCACCGGGTCCTGCTGCACGAGCTCGAAGAAGGTCGCGAGGCGGTCGACGTCGTAGAACTCGCGGGCGAGGGTGGAGGCCAGGTCGAAGCGGAAGCCGTCGACGTGCATCTCCAGCACCCAGTACCGCAGGGAGTCCATGATCAGCTGCAGCGCGTGCGGGTTGCCGACGTTGAGGCTGTTGCCGGTGCCGGTGTAGTCGGTGTAGTACCGCTTGTCGTCCTGTTCGAGGCGGTAGTACGCCTCGTTGTCGATGCCGCGCATCGACAGGGTGGGCCCCATGTGGTTGCCCTCTGCGGTGTGGTTGTAGACCACGTCGAGGATGACCTCGATGCCCGCCGCGTGCAGCGCCTTGACCATCCCCTTGAACTCCTGCACCTGCTGGCCGTGCTCACCGGTGGAGGTGTAGGTGTTCTGTGGAGCGAAGAAGGCGATCGTGTTGTAGCCCCAGTAGTTCGACAGCCCCTTCTCCTGGAGGGTCGAGTCGTTCACGAACTGGTGCACCGGCATGAGCTCGATGGCGGTGACGCCGAGCTTCTGCAGGTGGTCGATGACGGCGGGATGGGCCACGCCGCTGTAGGTGCCGCGCATCTCCTCCGGCACGTTCGGGTTCAGCTGGGTGAGGCCCTTCACGTGGGCTTCGTAGATGAACGAATCCGCGTAGGGCGTCTTGGGCTGGCGGTCGCCGGTCCAGTCGAAGAAGGGGCTCACGACGACGCCCTTCATCATCGCCGCCGCGGAGTCCTCGTCGTTGCGGGAGCCGGGGTCGCCGAAGTTGTAGCCGAACACCGACTGCCCCCACTGCACCTGACCGTCCACGGCCTTGGCGTAGGGGTCCAGGAGCAGCTTGTTCGGGTTGAACCGCTGTCCGTTCGCCGGGTCGTACGGGCCGTGCACCCGGTAGCCGTACCGCTGGCCGGGCTGGACGCTGGGGAGATACGCGTGCCACACGTACGCGTCGACGTCGACGAGGTCGACGCGCGTCTCGGAGCCGTCCTCTCCGAAGAGGCAGAGCTCGACGCGTTCGGCCCCTTCACTGAAGAGCGCGAAGTTCGTTCCGTTGCCGTCGAACGTCGCACCGAGGGGATAACTGGATCCTGGCCATACCTGCACGGAGAAACCCTACGGGAGTGACGAATCCGCGCGTGGGAGTTGACCGGCGACCCCCCGCCCCACTATGCGCGCTCGGGCGGAGAGCGCAGGAGGTCGATCCGCTCGTCGAGGTAGCGCGAGAGCGGCAGGTAGCCTCCCGCTGCGCTCCAGCGCACGACGGGCAGCCCCTCCTGCACCGCCAGCGGGACGGTGTCCGCCCTCAGATCGCGGGGATCCAGCCGCACCCAGCCCACGTGCACCGTCTCACCGTCGGCGAATCCGCCGCGGCTGGCGGCGTGCGCGAGGCCGGCGCGGGCTCGCTGCGACTCGGCGGTGTAGCCGCGGACCGCTTCCGTGCGCGCCCGGACCACCTCGCCCGTGGCCAGCACCGCATCCTGCGTCAGCAGGAGCACCCCCAGGGGCCACGCCGACCCCGCGGGGACGATGCGCGGGGAACGCGCGATCCCCAGGATGCGGCGAGGCTGCCGCAGTTCGCCGAGGCGCTCCTGAGGCGCTTCATCGAGGCGGTCGCGCGCGCGGGCGAGCAGCTGTTCGATCGCGTCGACCGCACCGGTCTGCTCGCTCATGCCGCCGCGATGCCGCCCAGGAGGCACCACAGGCCGAGGATCACGAACACGGGAGCACCCAGGATGGCGCACCAGAAGCTCGGAGCCGCGCGGCGGCGCAGGAGGTAGGCCAGCACCGCCGCCACCACCAGCAGCACGGCGGCCAGGGCGAGGACCCCCTGTCCGAAGACGAGCGCGAGCGGGAAGAAGTGCACCCCGACGATGAGAAGGATGAGGGCGGGGAGGAGTTCGCTCTGCCGGCGTCGCCTGAGCACGAGCGCGCCGACCACGGCGATGACGACCTCGAGCCAGAAGGCGACGACGTAGCCGACGAAGGCCGGTGTCCCCGGCTCGATGGCAGTGCCGGTGTCCCACGTCCTGATCGCGGCGGGGATCCCGAAACCCACGAGCGCGAGACCCGCGACGCTCAAGACCCCCAGCGGGATCCGCCATCCCCGCGACGGCGGCCGCTCCTGTCCCCAGCCGGCCCACACGATCGCGGCCAGGCCGAACACGACGCCGATCGTGACGAGGTCGCGCGGGAACTCGGCCACCAGCATGGGGCTAACCTAGCCCCGCGCGCTCGTCGTGCGCACCGTCTCCCTCGATGGGGCCGCGGGAGAGTCCGACCGCACGGGCGCCGCGCGAGGTGGCGGCCGAGACGGCGACCGACTCGTCGATGTCGGGGTAGCGCGGCCGGAGCGTCACGGGGGCCCGCCGGCTCTCGGCGCGCTTGGCCCGACGCGCGGAGGCGACCAGGTTCAGCGCCTCCACGAAGATCGCGAACGCCATCGGGCCGTAGATGAGCGCCTTGTCGATGTGCAGCCCGAAGCCCTCGGCGATGAGGAAGACGCCGATGAGGAGCAGGAACGACAGGGCGAGCATCTTGACCGTGGGGTGGCGGTTGACGAACGTGAAGATGAACCGCGACGCGAACAGCATGATGCCGAACGAGACCACCACGGCGGTGATGATGACGATCATGTTGGTCGTCATGCCGACCGCCGTGATGACCGAGTCCAGGGAGAAGACGAGGTCGAGGGCGAGGATCTGCAGGAGCACCGCACCGAAGGTGGCTGTGCCGCCGCCGGACCCCGAGTGATCCTCCGCGCCCTCCAGCTTCTGGTGGATCTCGTGGACGGCCTTGTAGACCAGGAACAGCCCACCCAGGATCAGGATGAAGTCCTTGATCGAGAACCCCAGGTCGCCGATGCGCAGGATGTCGGCGGTCAACGTGATGATCCAGCCGGCGAGGAAGACCAGGCCCACGCGCAGCACCATGGCCAGGGTCAGGCCGAGGTTGCGGGCCCGCGCCTGCTGGGCGACGGGGAGCTTGGAGGCGAGGATCGAGATGAAGATCACGTTGTCGACGCCGAGCACGAGCTCCAGCACGAAAAGCGTGAGGAATACCGCGATCAGGTCGGGCGTGATGACGAGGGAGAAGTCCACGCTCCGATGCTAAGGGGCCCAGCCCGATGGCCCGGACACAGACTCCTTCCACCGCGGCGCGGGATGCCGCCCGCTGCGCGCCGCCGCCTGCCGACCGCATCGCGGCCAGGACGTGTGCCGCGGAGATCGATTCGTCAGGCCACCCGGTCCTGAGACGCGGTCACTCGGCCGGTTCGAGCGCACCGCGAGCGCGGTCGGCGGCACGTGCGGCGGCTTTCGCCCGGTCGCGGGCATCCGTGTGCTCGTCCTCCAGATTCGCGACCTTCTCGTCCGCCGCATCCGCGTCACGTTCGATGCGCGCGAGCTCTGCGCGCAGGTCGTCCACGCGCTCGTGCAGCAGATCGGCGCGCTCACGGGCCTTGGCGAGCTTCTCCTCGAGGCGCGCCGCGTTGCGGTCGGCTTCGGATGCGGCGCGGTCGGCGTCCCGCGCGGCTGCTTCGGCCGCCTTGCGCGCGCGCCGCGCGGCGAGGTCGTCGCGCGCGGGCGCGGGGCGGTCCGGCGCCCCGGGAACCGATCCCGCCACCGCGTCGGCGATCTCCGCCGGTTCCATGCCGTCGGCCTGCACCGTTCGGACGAGACGCCCGGTGAGGATCGCGGCCGCGGCCGCGGCGTCCACGATCGCGGCGTTGATGGTGACTTCGACCTCCTCGAGCACGGCACGGCTGAGGGGGGTGCCCGCCTCCTCGGCCAGGGCGGCGGCGCGCCGCGCGAGCCCCGCGACGAGGGCGCGACGCTGACGTCCGAGCTTCGCCAGCTCGGGAGCATCCAGGTCGTCCTGCGCCTCGTGCAGCGCCTGCGAGAGCTCGACCGCGTCCGTCAGCTGCCCGTCGCGGACGAGGAGGTTCACCGCCCAGGCAGCCACCGACGGCTTGCGCAGCGCCTTGATCTGCGTCGCCAGCGCGCCGGTCGCCGACGCCGCGCGGTCGTTCCGGGCGGCGGTGAATTCCGCCGGGGGCAGGCCGTACAGCGCGTCAGCCGCCGCGTCGAGGTCTTCGCCCGCCGCATCCGCCATGCGCCCATTCTCGCGCGCAGCGCCCGCACTTAGCGCCGATCCCCGCGTGCACAACGGCGGAGATCCTGGCCGACACGCCGGATGCGGGCTCTCGCCGCCGGCGTGTCGCGGCGCACACCCGCAGTTGTGCACGAGGCCGGCGGGACCAGGCAGCAGTGCGGGCGGGTGCGGCCTCCGCCGATCGCCGCGCACAACTGCGGAGATCCTGGCCGACACGCCGGATGCGGAGCCCCGCCGGGGGCGTGTCGCGGCGCACATCCGCAGTTGTGCACGAGGCGGGGCGAGGGCGGGCGGGAGGGAGGGGCGTCAGACGGCGGAGGGGGCAGCCCCGCGGATCTGGCGGTGCAGGCCCTCCATGCGGGTGTCGAGTTCCGCGGCGGTGTCGGCGGCCTCCTTGAGGTGCGCGAGCAGCTCGTCGGGCACCTGGCGGTCGTACTTGTAGTAGATCTTGTGCTCCAGGCTCGCCCAGAAGTCCATCGCGATGGTGCGGAACTGCACCTCCACCGGTACCGCGACGCGTCCGGTGGACAGGAACACCGGCACCTCCACGATCGCGTGCAGGCTCTTGTACCCGTTCGGCTTGGGCGAGGCGATGTAGTCCTTCACGCTCAGCACCGTGATGTCGTCCTGCTGGGTGAGCAGGTCGAACAGCCGGTAGGCGTCCCCGACGAAACTGCACGTGATGCGGATGCCGGCGATGTCGGTCACCGCCGCGCGCACCGAGGGGAAGTCGGGCTCGATGCCCTTGCGCTGCACCTTCTCGACGAGGCTGTCGGGCGATTTCACGCGGCTCGACACATGCTCGATGGGATTGTACGCGTGCATCTCCTGGAACTCCTCACGGAGGATCGAGATCTTCGTCTCCACCTCCGCCAGGCCGAAGCGATACTCCATGAGGAACCGCTGGAACTCGTCGCGCATCGCTCGAAGAGCGGTGCCGGACACGGTGATCTGCTGCTCGTCGAGCGATCCGGGCATGCCCGGCACGCTACGGCTGCCGGCTACGAGGGCGCTGTGAAGCGGCGCGTCAGACTGCGGCGTGCGGCGGGTGGCGCCGCTCGAGGGCCGCGCCTTCCACGTCGACGTTCGGGATGATGCGGTCCAGCCACCGCGGGAGCCACCACGCCGACCGGCCGAGGAGGTGCATGACGGCCGGCACCAGCAGCATCCGCACGACGATCGCGTCCAGGAGCACCCCGAGCGCCAGCCCGAAGCCCATCGACTTGATGATCACCGACTCACTCGTGACGAAGCCGCCGAAGACGGAGATCATGATGAGCGCCGCAGCGATGACGACGGTGCGGCCCGCGCGGAATCCCTGGGCGACCGCGAGGCGCGCCGAAGCGCCGTGCACGTAGGCCTCCCGCATCCCCGTCGCCAGGAACAGCTGGTAGTCCATCGCCAGGCCGAAGAGGATCCCCACGAGGATGACCGGGAGGAAGCTGAGGATCGGGCCCGGGTTGTGGATGCCGAACAGATCGCCGAGCCACCCCCACTGGAACACCGCGGTCACGGCGCCGAAGGTCGCGAACAGCGACAGCACGAAGCCTCCCGTCGCCAGCAGCGGCACGAGGATCGAGCGGAACACCATCACCATGATGAGGAACGACAGCCCCACGACCACGGCGAGGTACAGCGGCAGCACGTCGGCGAGGCCCTCGGAGATGTCGATGTTGATGGCGGCCTGCCCCGCCACGCCCAGGTCGATGTCTCCGTCGACGGGAGGGAGCGAGCGCAGATCGCGGACCAGGCGCTCGGTCGAGGCACTGTTGGGGCCCTCGGCGGGCACGACCTGGAACGCGGCGAGCGAGGAGTCCTCCGCGATTGCGACCGGCGCGACGGCCACGACGTCCTCCTGCGCGGCGAGTTCGCGTGCGACGGCGAGCTGCGCGTCCTGCACCGCGGGGTCGTCGAGGCCCTCGGGAAGGGATGCGGTCACCAGCAGCGGCCCGTTGAGGCCTTCGCCGAATGCCTCCTCGGTCGCCGTGTACGCCCGGTAGGCCGGGGAGTCCTCCGCCTCCGAACCGCCGTCGGGGAGCCCGAGGCGCATCGACATGGCCGGGATCGCGACGACGAGCAGGAGCACCACGGCCAGGAGTGTCGTGGTCACGGCGCGAACGGTCGACATCGGCTGCACGGCGCGCCCGCGCGGCCGCTGCCGGCTACTCCCGGCCTCCGCCGACGCCGCGCGGGCGAGCCGGGCGCGCGCCCGGCGCCCGAGCACCCGCCTGCCGGCGAGCCCGAGGAGCGCCGGAGTGAGCGTCACGGCGATGAGCACGGCGATGAGCACGCTGGCCGCCCCGGCCGTGCCCATGAGCCCGAGGAACGGGATGCCGGTGACGTTGAGGGCGAGGAGGGCGACGATCACCGTCGTGCCCGCGAAGACGACCGCGTTACCGGCGGTGCCGTTGGCCAGGCCGATGGACTCCACCACCTCGGCCCCCTGCAGGAGTTGCCGGCGGTGGCGGTACAGGATGAACAGCGAGTAGTCGATGCCGACGGCCAGGCCCAGCATGACGCCGAGGATGGGGGTCACCGACGCCATCTGCACGACGCCCGAGAACGACAGCGTCGCGAGTGCTCCGATCGCCACACCGGTCAGTGCGGTGACGATGGGGAACGCCGCCGCCAGGAGCGAGCCGAGCACGACGACCAGGACGATCCCGGCGATGGCGACGCCGACGGCCTCACCGACACCGAGGATCTGCGGGACGCCCTGGGAGATGTCGGTCGAGAACGACACCTCCACCCCGTCGATCGGCTCGGCCGTGAAGTGGTCCATGACGGCCTGCTTCGAGCTCTCCGGCAGCTCCAGGCGCGGCTCGGTGAAGGACACGCTGACCAGCGCGGTCGCGCCGTCCTCCGATACGACCCGGATGCCGTCGGCGTAGGACAGCAGCTCGGCGCCGCGTTCGAGCTGCGCCTCCTGCTCGGCGAGCGTCGCCTCGCCGTCTTCGAGCTGCGCCTGCTGGGCATCCAGCTCGGCGAGACCGGCATCCAGCTGCGCCTGCTGGGCGTCCAGCTGCGCGAGCTGGGCGTCCAGCTGTCCGGTCGGCAGGCCCTGCCCCTGCGCCTGGGCACGCCCGGCCTCCAGCTGAGCCCGTCCGGCGTCGAGCTGGGCCTGAGCGTCCTCGAGCTGCGCCCGCCCGGCCTCCAGCTGCGCCCGGCCGGCGTCGGTCTGCGCACGGGCATCGTCCAGCTGCGCCCGCCCGGACTCCACCTCGGCGCGCTGGTCGGCGAGCTCCTGCTCCGCGTCGAACGGATCGATCACGTCCGAGACGTCGGGCAGATCGCCCGCCGTCGCCACGAGCGCTGAGATCTCCTCGCGCTGGGCATCGGTGAGGGCGGCGCCGTCGTCGGTGGTGAACACGACCGTGCCGGAGGCGCCGCTGAAGTCGGGGAGGGTGTCCTCCAGCTCGGCGATCACCTCGCCGGAGGCTGTGCCGGGGATGTCGAAGCTCGAGCTGAGCCCCTTGAAACCCAGCGCGAAGCCGCCGCCGGCCAGGGCGAGCAGCGCGATCCAGGCGATCACGACCGCCCACGCGCGACGCGCGGCGAAGGTCCCGAGACGGTGGAGAAGTTCGGCCATGCGGATCCCCTGAGTTCGTGAGGGCAGGCCCGTCGAGGGCACCCTCGACGCCGACGTGCAGAAGCTAAGATAACACGGACCGTCTCGTCTTCTGATCGGAGTGCCCATGCCCCTGCCTCGGAGCGGACCGGTTAGGAGCGAGGCCGCACGGCAGGCCATCCTGCAGGCCACCGCCGACCTCCTCGCCGAGCGCGGGTACGACGCGCTCACGATCGAGGGCATCGCTGCACGGGCGCAGGTGGGCAAGCAGACGATCTACCGCTGGTGGCCCTCGAAGGGGGCCGTGATCGCGGAGTGCCTGCTGGAGGGCAAGATCCTGCCAGGGCGCCTCCTCGTTCCCGACACCGGCGACATCCGCCACGACCTCTCGCAATGGCTCACGACGGTGTTCGCGCTGCTGGGCGAAGACCAGGGCGAGACCCTCCTGCGCTCCCTCGTGGCCGCCGCCGCCGAGAACGCCGACACGGGGCGGCGACTGCGCGACAGTCTCACCGGGTCGGGATCGGTCGCGGGGCGCCTGCGTTCGGCGATCGGCACGGCCCCCAATCTCACGACCGACACGCCGGTGGACGAACTGGCCGAAGCCCTGTCCGGCGCGGTCATCCTGCGCGCCCTCAGCCGGGAACCGCTGCGAGAGCCGGACCTGGTGCGACTTCTGGACGCCGTGCTGGGACGGTGACGGTCAGGCCGGAGGGGCGGTGGTCGAGCGGACGACGAGGCGGGTCGCCAAGCCCACCTGCGTCGCATCCGGCACCTCTCCGCGCATGAGGGTCACCAGGAGCGTGGCCGCCGTCGCGCCCAGCAGCTGCATCGGCTGATGCACGGTCGTCAGGGGCAGTGCCGCCTGCGAGGACTCGGGGATGTCGTCGAAACCGACGACCGACAGGTCGCCGGGGATGCTCAGACCCAGCCGCGTGGCGACTTCGATCACGCCGAGGGCCGACAGGTCGTTGGCGGCGAACACGGCGGTGGGCCTGCTCGGCGAATCCAGCAGGAGCCGGGCCTGCTCGCGGACGGTCTCGGGGTGGTACATACCCACCCGCACGAGCGCCGGGTCGTACGCGATGCCCGCCTCGGAGAGGGCGCGACGGTAGCCTGCGTCCCGCGCGATCGAGGAGCGCAGATCGGGCCGCCCGGCGATGAACCCGATGCGGCGGTGCCCCAGCTCGACGAGGTAGCGGGTCGCCTCCCACGCGCCGGTGAAGCTGTCGGATTCGACGGTGGGCACGTCGGCGCGCCCCGTGTGCGGATCCACCGCGACGATCGGCACGTCGACGGAGACACCCAGGATCGTGGGGGTGACCATGATGGCGCCGTCGATCAGGGTGCCGCTGAGCCGGCTGAGTGAACGCCGCTCCCATCCCTCGCCGTTCTGCTGGCGGGAGCCGCTGTAGGCGAGCAGGTCGTAGTGGGTGTCGCGCAGGGCGCGGCCGACACCCTTGAGGATCTCGGCACTGAACGGCTCGAAATCGGCCACGAGCACGCCGATGACACCGGTGCTGCGGGCCCGCATGCTGCTGGCCACGAGGCTCGAGGCGTACCCCAGCTCGGCCACCGCCGCCAGCACGCGCTCGACCGTTTCGGGCGAGACCCCGTACCGGCCGTTGACGGCTTTGGACACGGTGGCGACCGAGACACCCGCCGCGCGCGCGACGTCGTTGATGGTGGGACGCCGCGACATGGCGCTGATCCTAGCGGCATGGAAAATGTTTTCGAAAACGTTTGACGACATGCCGCGCCCTGCGCACACTGGCTGAGCACCCGGCGACGCACACGCACGGGATGCGGCACCTCGATGGGCGAGAGTGCACTCAATGAAGAGACAGGTGATCACATGAGAACCAAGCGATTCACAGCGGGGGCGGTGGCGCTCGCGGCAGGTGCGCTCGTCCTGAGCGCGTGTTCGGGTGGAGGCGGAGGCGGCTCCGACTCGGGCGACGGCGCGGTCGAGATGACGCTGTGGCAGAACTCCACGACCGGCCCCGGCCAGCAGTTCTGGAAAGACGCCATCGCGGCGTTCGAGGACGAGAACCCGAACGTCACGATCAAGATGCAGTCCGTCCAGAACGAGGACATGGACGGCAAGCTGCAGACCGCGCTGAACGCCGGCGACCCGCCCGACATCTTCCTCCAGCGCGGCGGCGGCAAGATGGCGGCGATGGTCGACGCGGGCCAGCTGATGGACCTGACCGACGTGATCGACGACAACCTCAAGGAGGAGATCTCCCAGGTGGCGTTCGACGCCGAGACGTACGAGGACAAGATCTGGGCCATGCCCCTCTCGGTGCTGCCCGGCGGGTTCTTCTACAGCCAGGACGCGTTCGACGCCGCCGGCATCACGGAGAACCCCACCACGGTCGACGAGCTGAAGGCCGCGGCGGAGGAGCTGAAGACCACCGGCATCGCCCCCGTCGCACTGGGCGCCAAGGCGGCATGGCCGGCCGCGCACTGGTACTACTTCTTCGCGCTGCGCGAGTGCAGCTCCGAGGTCATCGAGGAGACCAGCGAGACCAAGGACTTCAGCGACGAGTGCTGGATGAAGGCCGCCGAAGACCTCGAGGACTTCGCATCCATCGACCCGTTCAACGAGGGATTCCTCACCACGGAGCCGCAGCAGGGCGCCAACAGCTCGGCCGGGCTCATCGCCAACCGTCAGGCCGCGATGGAGCTCATGGGCGCCTGGAACCCCGGCGTGATCGCGTCCCTGACCCCCGACGAGAAGCCGCTGCCCGACCTGGCGTGGTTCCCGTTCCCCGAGGTCGAGGGCGGCGAGGGCGAGCCCGGTTCGCTCATGGGCGGCCTCGACGGCTACTCGTGCGCCGCACAGGCTCCTGAGGAGTGCGCCGACTTCCTCAACTTCGTCGCCAGCGCCGAGCAGCAGACGAAGTACTACGAGGCATTCCAGTCGCCGCCGGTGAACTCCGTCGCGCAGGAGGCGGTCACCGAGCCGTACCTGATCGGGATCCTCGAGGCCTACAACGAGGCGCCGTTCGTGTCCCAGTGGCTCGACACGGTGCTCGGCCAGAACGTCGGCAACGCGCTGAACGTGGCCGTCGTGGACATGCTGGCGGGCAACAGCTCGCCCGAGCAGTTCATCCAGACCGTCAACACGGCGGGTGCGCAGGGCTGAGTATGTCCATCCGCGAGATGTCCTCCACGGGCGATTCCGATCTCGCGCAGCACGACGGGGGCGGCGTCACGCCGCCCCCGTCCGTGCCGCGGGATCCCCGCCGCCCCCGCGGCCTCGGCTGGGCCGGGCGCCTCGAGGTGCTGATCATGGTCGGGCCCGCCGTCCTCTTCTTCGTCGGCTTCGTGATCCTGCCCGTGATCATGGCCGCGTACTACGGGTTCTTCCGCTGGTCCGGGTTCGGCCCGGCGACCGACTTCGTCGGCCTGCAGAACTACATCGTCATCTTCACCGACCCCAACTTCCAGGCAGCGCTGCTGCACAACGGCTTCATCGTCGTGATGTCACTCGTGCTGCAGGGCCCGCTCGCGATCCTGCTCGCACTCCTGCTGAACCGACGGATGCGGGGGCAGTCCGTCATCCGCGTGCTGATCTTCGTCCCCTACGTCATCGCCGAGGTCGTCGTGGGAACCGGCTTCAGCCTGCTGCTGGCCACCAACGGCGCCGCCAACGGCGCGCTGGAGAACCTGGGCCTCGGATTCCTCCGCGCCGACTGGCTCTCCGATCCCTCGATCGCGATCTGGACGCTCATGGCGATCCTGACGTGGAAGTACATCGGCTTCGCCGTCATCCTGTTCCTCGCGGGGCTCCAGGGGATCCCCGAAGAGCTGTACGAGGCCGCCGCCATCGACGGCGCGTCGTACTGGCAGATCCAGCGGCGCATCACGCTGCCGCTGCTGGCGCCGACCCTGCGCATCTGGGCGTTCCTGTCCATCATCGGGGCGCTGCAGCTGTTCGACCTCGTCTACATCATCTGGGGGCAGTACGTCTCCTCCGTCGCGGGCACGAACACGATGGCCATCTACATGGTGGCCACGGGCCGCAACTCCGGGAACTTCGGGTACGGCAACGCCGTGGCCGTCGTGATCTTCGTCATCTCGATGATCGTCGCGCTCATCTACCAGCGCTCCATCCTGCGCCGCGACACCGCCGGCGCGATCACAGAGAGGGGTGCGGGATGAGCACCATGGCCATCACCACCCGGCGCGCGAAACCCCTCTCGCGCACGCGCCAGCGCCTCCCGTGGGGACCGCCGGCGGTCTACTTCGTCGCGCTCGCGATCATCGCGCTGATGCTCGGACCCGTCATCTACATCATCATCGGCGGGTTCCGCACGAACTCGCAGATCACCCTCGAGCCGGCGGGCTTCCCCGCGCCGTGGAATTTCGAGAACTACCTCGGCGTCATCACGAGCGGGCAGTTCTGGACACAGGTGGGCAACTCCACGATCGTGGCCCTCGCCACCACGATCGGCGCTGTCGCCCTGGGTCTCATGGCCAGCTACGTGATCGCGCGCTACAGCTTCCGGGGCCGTGGCGCCCTGTACGCCCTGTTCGCCTCGGGGCTGATGTTCCCCATCACCGTGGCGATCACGCCGCTGTACATCGTGGTGCGCAGCCTCGGCCTGATGAACACGCTGCCGGGCATCATCCTGCCCCAGATCGCGTTCGCGCTGCCGACGACGGTGATCATCCTGGTGCCCTTCCTGCGGGCGATCCCCGATGAGATCCAGGAGGCCGCCTACATCGACGGATGCGGCCGCCTGGCCTTCTTCTGGCGTATGGTCCTGCCGCTCGCGGTGCCGGGCGTCATCACGGTGGGCATCCTCGCCTTCATCGGGAGCTGGAACGCCTACCTGCTGCCGCTGTTCATCCTCAACAACGAAGAAGCCTTCACCCTGCCGCTGGGCGTGCAGGCGTTCTCGTCGCAGTACTCCGTGGACACCGCACGCGTGCTCGCGTTCACGTCGCTGTCCATGCTCCCCGCGCTGGTGTTCTTCAGCCTGTTCGAGCGTCGGATCGTCGGCGGTCTCACCGGCGCGGTGAAGGGCTGACCATGGAATCGATGACATCGGGGCCTTCGGCGCGCGTGCGCGCGCTGCTGGCCGACATGACCCTCGAGGAGAAGTCGGCGCAGCTGGTCGGCTACTGGGTCGATCAGGGCGGAGAGGTCGTCGCCCCGCTCGCGGACGAGATGGTCACCTCGACCAAGTACGCCGACGCCACCGTGCACGGCCTCGGGCATCTCACCCGCGTGTACGGCACGCGGCCGGTCGAGCCGGTCGAGCGCGCGCGCTGGCTGTGGGAGGAGCAGCGCCGGCTGCGGACGCAGACGCGCCTGGGCATCCCTGCCATCGTCCATGAGGAGTGCCTCACCGGCCTCGCCGCATGGAAGGCGGCGACCTTCCCCACCCCGCTCGCGTGGGGCGCCGCCTTCGACCCCGACCTCGTGCAGGAGATGGCGGAGAGCATCGGCGACTCCATGCGAGAGCTCGGCATCCACCAGGGCCTCGCCCCGGTGCTCGATGTCATCCGCGACCCGCGATGGGGCCGCGTGGACGAATGCATCGCGGAGGATCCGTACGTGGTCGGCACGATCGGCACCGCGTACGTGCGCGGGCTCCAGAACGCCGGCATCCACGCCACCCTCAAGCACTTCGTCGGGTACTCCGCCTCGCAGGCCGCGCGCAACCACGCCCCCGTCCACGCCGGGCCGAGGGAGATCGCCGACGTGCTCGTGCCCCCCTTCGAGATGGCGCTGCGCGACGGCGGGGCGCGGTCGGTGATGAACTCGTATGCCGAGATCGACGGCGACCCGGTCGCGGCCAGCCCCGCGTACCTGGACGACCTGCTCCGTGACGAGCTCGGATTCGACGGGGTGGTCGTCTCGGACTACTTCTCCGTCGCGTTCCTGCACTCCACGCACGCGGTCGCCGCCGACCTGGGCGAGGCCGCCGAGCTCGCCCTGCGCGCGGGCATCGACGTCGAGCTGCCCACCGGCGACGCGTACGCCCAGCCGCTGCTCGCGCGCGTGCGGGAGGGCGTCGCCGACGAGGCGCTGCTGGACGCCGCGGTCCTGCGCGTGCTGACGCAGAAGGAGGAGCTCGGCCTGCTCGACGAGTCGTTCACCGAACCTCCGTCGTCGGTCGACCTCGACTCGCCGCGGCACCGCGACATCGCGCGGCGCCTGGCGGGCGAATCGGTGATCCTGCTGGCCAACGACGCCACCCTGCCGCTGCCGCGCGCGACCGTGCGGCGCGTCGCGGTGATCGGCCCCAACGCCGACTCTTCCGAGGCGCTCATGGGCTGCTACTCGTTCGCGAACCACGTGCTCGCGCACCATCCCGACGTCGAACTCGGCATCGCCATCCCCACGGTGCTGGACGCCCTCCGCGGCGAATTCCCCGACGCGGCGGTGGACGCCGTCCGCGGGTGCGACGTCGAGGGCGACGACGGGGCGGGCATCCCCGCCGCAGTGGCCGCCGCGGCGGAGGCGGAGGTGGCGATCGTCGTCGTCGGCGATCGCGCGGGCCTGTTCGGTCGCGGCACGGTCGGCGAGGGCAACGACGTCGAGGACCTCGAGCTGCCCGGCCGGCAGCGCGAACTCGTCGAGGCGGTCGCCGCGACGGGCACGCCCGTCGTGCTCGTGGTCGTCTCCGGACGCCCGTACGCGCTGGAGTGGGCCCTGACCGGCCCGCACCCGGTGGGCGCCCTGGTGCAGACCTTCTTCCCCGGCGAGGAGGGGGCGGATGCGGTGGCCGCGGTGCTCTCCGGCCGCGTGAACCCGTCCGGCCGGCTCCCCGTGTCGCTGCCCCGCTCCGCAGGCGCCCAGCCCTACACGTATCTGCACCCTCCGCTGGGCGGACCCAGCGGCATCACGAGCGCCGACCCCACGCCGGCGCTGCCGTTCGGGCATGGGCTCAGCTACACCACTTTCGAACACGTCGGACTGGAGGTGACGCCCACGGCGGACGCAGGCGAGGTCTTCACCGCCGCCGTGACCGTGCGCAACACCGGCGCGGTCGCCGGGGCGGATGTCGTGCAGCTGTACGGCCACGACGTGTACGGCAGCATCACGCGGCCCGTCGCCCAGCTGCTGGCGTACCAGCGCGTGTGGCTGGAGCCGGGAGAGGCCAGGGAGGTCACCTTCACGGTGCCCAGCGCCCGACTGGCGTTCACCGACCGCTCCGGGCGCCGCATCGTCGAGCCCGGCCGCGTCGATGTGTGGGTCGGGCCGTCGTGCGCGAATCGCGAGGTCGAGTCCGCCGTGCAGATCACCGGCGAGGTCCACCGCGTCTCCCGGGCGGATGCCCGGATGGCGACGTCGGTCGTGGGGCCGGCTCTGCAGGCTGTGGCGGCGGACGGCGCCGCGCTGGCCCCCTCCCGCGGCTGAGGCGGAACGCCGGTGCCCTCCCCCGCCGGTGTGGCGGAGGAGGGCACCGGGGCGTCGCTCAGTTCAGGACGAACGAGAACGTCGCGGTGTTTCCCACCGCGTCGTGCACGATCATCGTGTTCTCCCCCGGCACGGCCCCGAAGGTACCGGGACGGAGGAAGTTGACATCGGACCACGGGTTGTTCGTGAGGTCCTTCTCGACCCCGTTGATCACCACCTTGTCGATGCCGCCGGCGTCGTACAGCTTGTAGCTGACGACGTCGTACCCGGCCGGGGTGCCGACGGTGAAGTCCGCCCCGTCCTTCACCGTCGCCGTCGGCGCGTCCGCGTCGACGGTGAACGCGAAGGTGCCCGTGCGCGAGACGTTGCCCGCACGGTCGTGCGCGTTGTACTTCACCGAGTACTGGCCCGAGGGCAGCGCGACCGTCGCGGCGTGGGTGCCGCGCTCGGCGCCGTTCATCGCGGTCTGCGTGCTCTTGACCAGCGTGCCACCCTGATACACGTTCGCGACGATGCGCTCGAGCCCGCCCAGATCGGATGCGTCGACCTGGACCTGCAGCGCTCCGAAAGGTCCCGCGGTCGCCGGTGACACCAGAGCCACCTCGGGGCGGACCGTGTCGGCCGGGGCGCTCTGGAACAGCCGCGGGGCGAAATCGATCAGGTTCTTCTGCCAGACGTCCCACCCGTGCGGTCCGGGCGTCACACCGTTGAACTCGTACTCGATCCCGAGCTCGTCGAGCACGGGGAGCGAACCCATCACCGAACCGTACGTGAAGTCGGTGATGTCGCCGGTGTACAGGCGGAACAACTCGGTGCCGGCGTTGATGGCCGCCACGTCCACGCCCGCGGTGCCGCCGAACCCGGCCGCGAATGTGCCGATGTAGGCGAACTCGCCCGGGTGCGCCTTGAGCACCGACACCGTGCGCGCTCCCCCGGCCGAGAGCCCCGCGAGGGCGCGCTTGGCCAGATTGCCGCTGACGTTGTAGCGCTCTTCGGTGACGGGCACGACGTTCTCCAGGAGCTCCCTCGGGTAGTCGCTGACGTTGCCGTTGGGCATGACCACGACCATCGGCTCGATCGCGCCGTCGAGGGAGAGGTTGTCGAGGATCTGACGCGCGCGCCCCACCTCGACCCAGTCCGTCCAGCTCTGTCCGCCGCCGTGGTTCAGCACGAACAGCGGGTACGGCTCCGGACGCTCGGCGTCGTATCCGGGTGGCGTCCACACGTACGCGCTGCGCTCCTGACCGGCCACCGAGCTCTGGTACGACATCACGGCGAGGTCGCCGCCGGAGCCGGCCGGCACGTCGGTGAGGAGGCGTGCCCCTTCACCGGGGACGAGGAACGTGCTCCACGCCGGCTCGCTCGTGACGAAGGTCGGGTTGGACGCGTCCTTCACCGGCTGCCGATCGACGATGAAGCGGTAATGGTAGAACTTCGACTCCAGCGGCCCCACGGTGGCACGCCACCGGTCGCCGACCTTGTTCATCTCCACGCGCAGCCAGCTGCCGCCGGGGGCCCAGTTCGCCCAGACCGAGACGTACTCGGCGTCGGCGAACTCGGTCGTCGTCTCGAAGGTGACGAAGCCGTCCTCGGAGATCCACGGGGTGGGTGTGGTGCCGGGAGCGGGCGGCTCGAACCGCTCGGTGAGGGCGGTGTGGCCCTCGCTCATCGCCGGGTCGCTCGCCTGGCCGGTGAACAGCCGCGGCGCGAAGTCGATGAGGTTCTCCTGCCACGCGTTCCAGTTGTGGCCGGCGTCGGGGTTGACGCCGTCGAACTGGTACTCCAGGCCGAGCTCGTCGAACTTCTGGAACGAGTCGTAGACGTCGTTGTGGGCCACGTCGGTGGGGTTGCCGACGTACACGCGGAACAGGTCGGTGCGGTTGTTCATCTTCCGCACCGGGATGTCGTCGAGGTCGCCGAACCGGCCGGCGCCGAAGGTTCCGATCTGGGAGAACTCGCCGGGGTGCTCGCGGAAGACCTCGAAGGTCTGACCGCCGCCCATCGACAGGCCGGCGAGGGCTCGCTTCTTCTTGGACGGTGAGACGTGGTAGGCGTCTTCCACGGCCGGGACGATGTTGTCCATGAGCTCCGCCGGGAAATCGGGCACGTTGCCGTTGCCCATCACCACGAGCATGTCCTCGAGGCGGCCCGACAGCCACAGGTTGTCCAGGATCTGCTCGGCGCGACCGACTTCGACCCAGTCGCGGTAGCTCTGACCGCCACCGTGCTGGAGGTACAGCACCGGCAGCTTCTTGCCCTTCGGCTGGTAGGTGGGAGGCACCCACACGAGCGCCTCGCGCTCCTCGTCCGCCACCGAGCTGTCGTATGTCAGCGTCTCGATCGTGCCGGCCTCCTCGGGCGCGTCGGCGAGGAGAGCCGCGGACTCGCCCGGGATGAAGAACGTGCTCCACTCCGGCTCGGATGCCACGGTCGTGGGGTTGCTCGCATCCTTGAGCACCTTGCTGTCGTCACCGGTGATCTGGTAGTAGTACAGCCCCGGCGTGAACGGCCCGTACGTCGCCGTCCAGTTGGCGCCGCTGCGCTGCAGGCCGATCTGCGCCCAGTTCGCGGAGGGACCGAAGTTGCCCTCCACGACCACCTGCGACACCGGCCCGACCGCCTCCTCGACCGCGGCGTTGGGCACCGCGATCCGCAGGTACCCGTCGTCCTGCACGGTGATCCACGGCTCGGCCGCCGTGGCCGGCACCGCGCCGGCGAGGGCGGTGAGGGCGACGATCGCCGCCGTGAGCACCGCGACCGCGCGTCTGGCGCGCGGGAACCGGCTCGGCGGCCGGCTCTCGGATGTGATCTCCATCGATTCCTCATCTCGTGTGACGTGTCCGACCGTGCGCAGGCGCGACGAAGGAGGCCCGCACGGGCCGGCTGGGGGCAACGGGATCGACGACGTCGACTCATCCGAGGGCGGATTTACAACGTCGTAAGTGCCGTACGCCGACACTCTCGCAGGGCGTCACGCGCCGGTCAAGAGGCGTTTCCAACGTTGTGAATCGCAGCCGTTGGGAGCGGCACGATGTGCACGGGCGTGTCCAGGACGGGCGCCGGCACCTCCCGCGTGCACCCGGTCACCGTGACGGCGACCGGCGCGGTCGTCGCCGCCAGCGACAGTCCGGCGGCGAGTCGGATCACGCCGGGCTCGACGATGCGGCGACGGTCGCGGCCGGTGAAGGAGAAGCGGTCTGCCGCCAGGGTGAAGGTCACCTCGGCCGCGGCGCCGGCGGACAGCTCGACGCGGGCGTAGCCCACCAGCTGCGCGACGGGGCGGGTGACCTGGGCGACCGGGTCGGATGCGTACAGCTGCACGACGACCGATCCGTCACGCGCGCCGACGTTGCGGACCTCGGTGCACGCGCGCACCGATCCGGCGACGTCGATCTGCTCGGCGTCGAGGGCGAGGGCCCCCAGCTCGAACTCCGTGTAGGACAGACCGTGCCCGAAGGAGAACGCCGGGGCGATCGACAGGTTGCTGATGCGATCGCCGTCCTGCCCGAGCGGCGGGGCGAGGTAGGTGTGCGGGATCGCTCCACCGGTGCGAGGGATCTGCACGGGGAGGTGACCGGACGGATTCACCGCGCCGGTGAGCACGCGTGCGAGCGCGCCGCCTCCCTCCACGCCGGGGAGGAAGGCCTGCACGATCGCGGCGGCACGCCCGACGTAGCGGCCCAGCGCATACGGCCGTCCCGACACCACCACGAGCACGACCGGCGTACCGGTGTCCAGCACGGCATCCACGAGCCGCCCCTGGTGACCGGGCAGCTCGAGATCCGGCGCATCCGATCCCTCGCCCGACGTTCCCTTGCCGAACATGCCGGCCCGGTCGCCGACGACGACCACCGCGACGTCGCTGTCGCGCGCCGCCGCGACCGCGCGTTCGAGGACGCCGGGGGCAGGCGGGTCCACGAGCGGGACGCCCTCCTCGACGATGACGTCCGTGCCCGCGAGCGCGTCGGCGAGCGCCGCGGCCACCGGCGCGGCGTCGATGCCGAGGCCCAGGTCCGGATGGCGCGGGAGCACGTGGATCGGGTAGGAGTACGCGCCCATCAGCACGCGGGGATCGCTCGCGCCGGGGCCGACCACCGCGACGCGGCCGAGGCCGTCGGGCAGGGGCAGCGCGCCGGCGGAGTTGTCCAGGAGGATGATCGACTCCTCCGCCAGCCGGCGCGCGAGCTCGCGGTTGCGCGGGCTGTCCAGGTCGTGATCGGCCGGGTCCGGCGGCATCCACCCCTCGTCGAGGAGGCCGAGTTCGAGCTTCTGGCGGAGCACGCGCCGCACGGCCGTGTCGATCTCGGCGCGCGTGCGCTCGGGATCGGGATCGTCCTCGGCGAGGAGACGGAACGCGGACGTGTCGGGCAGTTCGACGTCCATGCCCGCGTGCAGCGCCTGCCGGCCCGCATCCGCCATCGTCTCGGCGACGCCGTGCTTGGACTTCAGGAACGCGATCGCCCAGTAGTCCGACACGACGGTCCCCTCGAACCCCCATTCGCCGCGCAGCACGTCGGTGAGCAGCCAGCGGTCGGCCGCGGCCGGCACGCGATCGGTCTCGGTGTAGGAGTTCATGACGCTTCCGGCCCCGCCCGCGCGCACCGCCATCTCGAACGGCGGCAGCACGAGGTCGCGGAGCTCCCGCTCCCCCATCGAGACGGGCGCATGGTTGCGGCCGCCGCGGGATGACGCGTGCCCGGCGAAGTGCTTGAGCGTCGCGATGACACCGGCCTCCTGCATCCCGCTGACATATTCGGTCGCGAGCGTGGCGACCACGTACGGGTCCTCGCCGAGGGTCTCCTCCACGCGCCCCCACCGGTAGTCGGTGACCACATCGAGCACGGGCGACAGACCCTGCTGCACACCGACCGTTGCCATGTCCTCGCCGATCGCACGCGCCATGCCCCGCACGAGGCCCCGGTCGAACGTCGCCGCCCACGCCATCGGAATCGGGTACACCGTCGCCCCGAGCGTCGTGAAGCCCGTCAGGCACTCCTCGTGGACGATCGCGGGGATGCCCAGGCGCGTCTGCTCCCGGAGGAAGGTCTGCGCCGCCCGCACCTTCTGCATGCCGGCGCGGGCGGCGACCGGCGTCGTGCCGAACACGCGCGTGAGGTGCCCGATGCCGGCGGCTGCCGCCGTCTCGAACGGCAGCCGGCCGCGGCCGAGCACGTCCTGCATCGGCGCGATGATCTCGGAGGCGTCGCGGGTGTCCTCCCAGTGGCTGCCGAGCTGTGCCAGCTTCTCCGCCGGCGTCATGGACGCCAGCAGGTCCTCGACCCGCTGCGCGGGATCGGCGGATGCATCCCGCCACGACTGCGCGTGCGGGGTGCGACGGGCTTCGGGTGCGGCGCTGGTCACGGGCGCCGCTCAGCCGAGGGTCACCGCGGTCCACGACACCGCGGGGAGGGTCAGCGAGACGGTGTGCTCGTCGCCGCGGGCGGCGGCGGCCTCACGCAGGCCCACGCGCTCGGGGTCGGCGAGCGTGTTGGCGGCGTGCATGTCGTCGTCGTGCAGGCTCACCGCCGAGCGCACCTGCACCGCCCCGAGCATCGTGACGTCGATGTCGAGGGTGACCTCCTCGGTCAGACTGCGGTTGACCACGAACAGCGTCGTCTCCCCCGTCCCGGGATCGTGCGTCGCGACGGCGTCGATCATCGGCACGGTCCCGTACAGCTCGGTGTCGTACTCGGGGGACTCCAGGCGCACCTCGAGGGCGTTGCCCCGCGCCAGGCGCGACGTGACGGCGAAGGGGAAGAACGTCGTCTGGCGCCACGCAGGGCCGCCGGGCTCCGTCATGATCGGCGCGATGACGTTGACCAGCTGGGCGAGGCTCGCCGACTTCACGCGGTCGGCGTGACGCAGCAACGAGATGAGCAGGTTGCCCACCACGACGGCGTCGGCGACGGAGTACGTGTCCTCCAGCAGGCGCGGGGCGACGGGCCACTGCTCGACGTCGGTGATCTTGTCGACGTCGTTGTAGCGGGACTGGTACCACACGTTCCACTCGTCGAAGGAGATGTCGATCGTCTTGTCGCTGCGGCGGATCGCCTTGACGTGGTCGGCCGTGGCCACGACGGTGTCGATGAAGCGGTCCATGTCGGTGGCCGAGGCGAGGAAGCTGGCGTAGTCGCCGCCCTTGGGCTCGTAGTAGGCGTGGCACGAGATGAAGTCGACGTCGTCGTACGTGCGCTCCAGCACGACCCGCTCCCACTCGCCGAAGGTGGGCATCTGCGCTCCCGAGCTCCCGCACACCACCAGCTGGAGGTCGGGGTCGACCTGCCGCATGGCGCTGGCGGTCTTGGCGGCGAGGCTCGCGTACTCCTCCGCCGTGCTGTGACCGAGCTGCCACGGGCCGTCCATCTCGTTGCCCAGGCACCACATGCGGATGTCGTGGGGCTCGGGGTGGCCGTTGGCGACACGGCGATCCGACCAGAAGGTGCCCGAACGCAGGTTGGCGTACTCGAGCACGTCGAGCGCCTCCAGCACCCCGCGTGTGCCCAGGTTCACGGCGTACATCACCTCGCTGCCGGCCTTCGCCGACCACGTCGCGAACTCGTCGAGGCCGATCTCGTTGGTCTCGGTGGAGTGCCACGCGAGATCGAGCCGCCGCGGCCGGTCGGCACGCGGCCCGACGCCGTCCTCCCAGCGGTACCCCGACACGAAGTTCCCACCCGGATACCGCACCGTGGAGACGCCGAGCTCGCGCACGAGATCGATCACGTCCTGGCGGAAGCCGTCCGCATCCGCCGACGGGTGCGACGGCTCGTAGATCCCGTCGTAGACGCAGCGACCGAGATGCTCGACGAACGAGCCGAACAGGCGGCGATCGACGGCTCCGACCACGAAGTGCGGGTCGATGGTGACACGTGCAGAAGTCATGCTCCTCTTTCCGGATGGTGCGGGACGGCCGTGCTCGGCCACGTCATTTCAAGCTGCCGATCGACAATCCGCCCTGCCAGTACCGCTGGAGGGTGAGGAATGCGATCACGAGGGGGATCACCGAGACGAGCGAACCCAGGATGATGATGCTCCACAGCGACGTGCCCCCGGAGTTGTTGGCCGAGGCGATTCCCTGCCACAGGCCGATCCCCACGGTGACGGGGAACAGGCGGTTGTCCGACAGCATCGCCAGGGGCAGGAAGTAGTTGTTCCAGGACGCCACGATCGACAGCAGCAGCACGGTGACGATGGCCGGGCGCAGCATCGGCAGGGCGACCTGCACGAAGATGCGGAACTCCCGCGCCCCATCCACGCGGGCGGCGTCCAGCAGCTCGTCGGGGACGGCGTCGCGCGCGTACACGTGCATGAGGTACACCCCGAACGGGTTGAGCAGCGTCGGCAGGATGACGGCCCAGATGGTGTTGGTGATCCCCAGCTCGGCGAACATGATGAACGTCGGGATCACCAGGGCGGTGGTGGGCACCATGACCGAGCCGAGCAGGATGGCGAAGCCGAGCTGGCGTCCCGCGAACCGGTACTTGGCGAAACCGTAGCCTGCCGCCACCGCCAGGATGGTGGCGCCGAGGCCGCCGGCGAAGGCGTACAGGGCCGAGTTGCCCAGCCACCGCAGATAGATGCCGTCCTGGAAGGTGAACAGCTGTGCGAAGTTGCCGGCGTAGTCCACGACGTCGGCGAACCACAGGGAACTGCCGCCGCCGAACAGGCCGGCCGCCGTCTTGGAGCTGTTGACGATGACCCACCAGAACGGGATGAGGAAGTACACCACGAGGAACCCCAGCAGGATCTGCATGGGCAGGTGGCGGCGGCGCGCAGCAGCACGGCGTGAGCGATCGAGGGCGGTGGTCATGACAGGAAGCTCCCCCGCTTGCGCGTGATGAACATGAAGATGTACACGCACACGAACACCACCGCGCCCAGGGCGAAGGAGATCGCGCTGCCGTAGTTGTAATTCGCGAGGGCGAAGGCCTGCTGATACGCGTACATGTTCGGGGTGAAGTCGGCGGGGATCGCGCCCGCGGCCAGGTAGCGCAGGATCTGCGGTTCGTTGAAGAACTGCAGCGTGCCGATGAGGGCGAACACGAGGATGAGCACGAGCGCCGGCGCGATGAGCGGGATCTTGATGCGCAGCACGATCTGCCACTGACTGGCCCCGTCGATGCGCGCCGCCTCGTACAGGGTCGGATCGATCCCCTGCAGCGCCGCGTACAGGATGATCATGTAGTAGCCGGCCCACTGCCACGTGACGATGTTGAGCAGCCCGAAGAAGATGAGCTCCCGGCTGAGGAAATCCGGGCCCGCCTGCCCGAACATGCCGAACAGCTCAGCCAGCGGCCCGAAGCTCTTGCTGTAGAGGAAGCCCCACATGAGCGCGCCGATGACGGCGGGGATCGCGTAGGGCAGGAAGATCATCAGGCGCGAGAACCGGGCGAACGAGCCCGTGACGACATCGAGGATGAGCGCCACGGCGAGGGAGACCGCCATCTGCAGCGGGATGAGCACGATCGAGAAGCGGATGACGAACCAGATGCCGTCGAGGAAATTGGGATCGGTGAACGCCTTGACGTAGTTGCCGAACCCGACGAATCGCGTGCCGCCGATGAGCTGGTTCTGGAACAGACTCAGGTACAGCGCGAACAGCAGGGGTGCGACGAGGAAAGCCAGGAACACGACGGCGAAGGGGCCGACGAAGCCC
Source organism: Microbacterium lushaniae (assembly GCF_008727775.1). Lineage (NCBI taxonomy): Bacteria > Bacillati > Actinomycetota > Actinomycetes > Micrococcales > Microbacteriaceae > Microbacterium > Microbacterium lushaniae. The sequence goes on along the minus strand of NZ_CP044232.1, from coordinate 421,460 downwards.
CATCCGACGACGCTCTGCCGCATCCGGCGTCGCGGCCGGCGCCGGGGCGCCGCGGCGACGGTGGTGGCGCTGGGCGCCAGATCAACGGTCATGGAAACCTCCGGTGAGAAGGGATGCACCGCGCACGCGGGCCGGCCCGGCGGCCGACCCGCGTGCGGCGGCATCACTCGACGGTGAAGCCCTGCTCCTCGGCGTAGCCGACGACATCGTCCTGCAGCCGGTCGGCGGCTTCCGAACCCGTGATCGAGCCCTCGTTGATGGAGGCGAGCTGCTCGGTGAAGGCGTCGAAGTAGTACTGGCCGAACGGCGTGTAGGTCATGCCGGCGTAGTCGTTGGCCGCCGGCACGTACACCTCCTTGTTCGCCTGCTGCCCGCCGAAGAACGGCACCTCGTAGTCGACGAACTCCTGCGAGTTCAGCGCCGTGAGGTTCAGCGGGAAGATCACCTGGTTCTGCCAGCCGTCCAGCAGCGAGGCGTCGTCGGCGTACACGCCGAAGGCGACCTTGGCCGCCAGCTCCGGGTCGGCCGCCTGGCTCGTCACCGAGAAGGCGGAGCCGCCCCAGTTCACCGACACCGGATCCGCGCCCTCCCACTGCGGCAGCGGCGCGACCTTCCATACGCCCGCGTCGTCGCCCTCCCCGACGCCGGCGCCGGTGAGGTACCCCGGGGCCCAGGCCGCCGAGATGTACGTGGCGTAGTCGCCGCCGATCACGCCCGAGATGTACTCCGGCGTGAACTGATCCTGCGTGCCGACGAGTCCCTTCTCGACCAGGCCGGCCCAGTAGTCGAGCACCTTCTTCGACGCGTCGTCGTTCAGGTCGATGCCGATCGTCTCCGGCGACGCCGAGTCGTAGGTGAAGGGCTGGGCGCCCGCCTGATACTGCAGCGCCATGAACACCGCGGGGACGTTGGCTCCCAGATCGCCGAACAGCGGACCGCCGGCGTCCTTCACCGTCTGCGCGGCCGCCTCGTACTCCTCCCACGTCGTGGGCGGCGTGATGCCGTACTGCTCGAAGATGTCGGCGCGGTAGATCATGCCCATCGGGCCGCCGTCCACCGGTGCGCCGTACACGCCGTCGCCGACGGAGACGTCCTTCCACGCGCCTTCGCTGTAGTCGTCCTTGACGTCTTCGTAGCCGTAGTCGCTGATGTCCACGATCGCTTCCTGGATCTGGAAGGTCGGGATGCGATCGGCCTCGATCATGATGACGTCGGGGGCGCCGGTGCCCGCCGTGATGGCCGTCTGGAACTTGTCGTACTCGTCGCCGCCCTGACCGACGTTCGTCCAGCACACCTGGACCTCGTCGTTCTGGTCGTTGAAGTTGTCGACGACGAGTTCCATGTTGGGGTACCACGCCCACATCGTGACGACGGGCAGGTCTTCCTTGGGGATCGTGTTGGTGCAGTTGGTGGCGTCGTTCCCACCGGTACTGGCGCCTCCGCCGGAGCAGGAGACGAGAGCGGCGGCGAGCGTGATCGTCGCCGCGGCAGCGAATGCGGGCTTTGTCTTCACCGGGTGTCCTTTCGGATGCTGAGACCTCGTTGTCATGCAGGACCACGCTCGGGAGCGGGGGGGCGGGCGAGCGCTTATACAACGTTGTAGAGCAACGTTGTAGAAAAGATAGGGGTCGCCCCGCGCGAGTGTCAAGGAATCCACGGCGCGACCGGACGGGCGCGCTCCCCTGGCAGGATTCAGGCGAGGCATCGAGCCCTAGAGTGGGTTCACGTGCCACCGGAAGGGGGATCCATGGGGCCGACGATGCATGACGTCGCGCGCGTGGCGGGCGTGTCCATCAAGACGGTGTCCAACGTCATCAACGACTACCCCCACGTCCGTCCGGGCACCCGCAGTCGCGTGGAGGCGGCGATCGCCGAACTCGCGTACCGCCCCAACGCATCCGCGCGCGGCCTTCGCTCGGGACGCACCGGCATCATCGGCCTGGCCGTGCCGGCGCTGCGCGAGAACTACTTCGCCGAGTTGGCCGACTTCATCATCCGCGCGGCCGAAGCGCGAGGGGTGGGCGTCGTGGTCGAGCAGACCAACGGCGACCGCGAAGCCGAGCTGCTGGCCGTCTCCGGCGGTCGCCGGCGCTTCACCGACGGCCTGCTGCTCAGCCCCGTGCAGCTCGGCCAGGCCGACGCCGCACTCCTGGACGTGCAGTACCCGCTCGTCCTCCTCGGCGACCGCATCTTCGGCGGGCCCACCGATCACGTCGCGATCCACAACACCTCCGCCGCCCGGGCCGGCGTCGAGCATCTCATCGCCATCGGGCGCCGTCGCATCGCGGTGCTGGGCGGCACCGACGGCGACCCGGCCGAGCCGAGCTCGGCGAGCCTGCGTCTGCGCGGGTATCAGGAGGCGCTGTCGGCGGCGGGCCTGGCCGCCGACCCCGCCCTGGTGCGCCCCTGCGCGCACTGGTCGCGCGCGGCGGGCGCCGCGGCGGTGCACGCGATGATCGCCGAGGGCGTGGCCTTCGACGCCGTCTTCGCCCTCAACGACACGCTCGGGCTCGGCGCCCTGCGCGCGCTCGCGGGCGAAGGCCTCTCGGTGCCCGGCGACGTCGCCGTCCTGGGGTTCGACAACATCGACGAGGCCCGATTCTCGGTGCCCTCGCTCTCGAGCGTGGACGCGGGGAAGGAGCGCATCGCCGAGGTCGCCGTCGACCTGCTCCTCGAGCGCATCGCCGAGAAGGGTCCGCGCCAGCCCCCGCGCACGATCCAGCCCGCCTTCACGGTCGTGGCGCGCGAGTCGACGGGTTTCCCCATCGCCGAGGTGTGACCTTACCGCCGTCGGGCGTCAGCGCCAGGGCGATGCGGCTTCTTCGGCCCGCCGCGCGGCGACGGCGTCGTACGCGGCGCGCACGTCCGGACGCGGGTCGGATGCCGCGGCCCGCTCGAGCGCGAGGGGCCAGGAGGGCCGCGTGCCGGTGAGGCTCCAGGCCGCCTGGCGGGCGGCGCCGAGGGCGACGTACTCCCCGGGCGCGGGAACGGCCACGGGCACATCGAACACCTGCGCCGCGATCGCGGCCACCGCGGGGCTGCGCGCGGCGCCGCCGACCAGCAGCACGCGCTCGGCCGTCACACCGAGCGAGCGGATGGCGTCCAGGCCAGTGGCAAGGCCGGCGAGCATGCCCTCGATGGCGGCTCGCGCGAGGTTCTCCCGCGTGGTGTTGCCCAGCGACAGCCCCGACAGCGACGCGCGCGCGTGCGGCAGGTTCGGGGTGCGCTCACCTTCGAACCACGGCACGAGCACCGCACCGCCGGCGCCGGGCTCGGCAGCCAGCGCGAGGGCGGCCAGCTCGTCGTGGGAGACGGCCAGCAGCCGGGCCGTCGCGTCCAGCACGCGCGCGGCGTTGAGCGTCGCCACCAGCGGCAGATATCCGCCGGCGGCGTCGGCGAAGCCGGCGACCGTGCCGGTGGGGTCGGCGACGGGGTGGTCGGTGACGGCGAAGACCGTGCCGGAGGTGCCGATGGAGACCCCGACGTCGCCGGGCGCGGCATCCATCCCCAGCGCAGCACCGGCGTTGTCGCCGGCGCCGGGGCCCACGAGCACCCCGCCGGGGGTCGTACCGGCGTTCTCCCCCGCCGCGAGCACGACCGGGAGGACGGCGTCATGGCCGAGCGCGGTGGTCAGCAGGTCGCGGTCGTACCCCTCCGCCCCCCAGTACGCCGTTCCCGACGCATCCGAACGGTCGGTCGTCAGCGCGTCGAGCTGCGGGTTCTCGGGGCCGTAGCCGCGCAGGCGCCACGTCAGCCAGTCGTGCGGCAGCGCCACCGCCGCCACCCGCGCGGCGTTGTCGGGCTCGGCATCCCGCAGCCACCGCAGCTTGCTCGCGGTGAAGGAGGCGACCGGCACGACGCCCGTGCGTGCGGCGTAGGCCTCCGCGCCCACCTCGGCCACCAGGTCGGCGGCAGCCTGCGCCGAACGCGTGTCGTTCCACAGCAGCGCCGGGCGGATGACCCGCCCGCCCTCGTCCAGGGCCACCATGCCGTGCTGCTGCCCGGCGATCGAGACGGCCGCGACGTCGTCGAAGCCCCCCGCCTCCGCGATCGCGGTCTGGAGGGCCTGCCACCAGTACTCGGGGTCGACCTCGGTGCCCTCCGGATGCGTCGCGCGGCCTTCCCGCACGATGAGACCGGAGTCGGCGTCGAGGATGACGACCTTGCAGGACTGCGTCGACGAATCGACCCCGGCTACCAGCGCCATCGGATGCTCGCTCTCTCTCCAACGTTCAGTGCCCGAGACACCTGGACGCGCGCGCGCCCGATAACGGTGTCTCGGACACTCAACGTATCCGGTATCGCGTCAGCCGCGAGCACCCATGAGGTGCTCGGTGGCCAGCTGCTGCAGCCGCACGAAGCCGAAGCCCTTGCCGCCGAAGTACACCGACGGGTCGAAGTCCTCGTACGCGGAGCGGTCGGCGAGGAAGTCGTCGTAAGACTCGCCCTCGTTCAGCGTCGGCACCGACAGCTCGTCCACGCGCGCGGCGGCCAGCGCCTCCTGCACCTCGGGATCGGCGCGGAAGGCCGCGGCGCGCTCCTTCAGCAGCAGGTACGTGCGCATGTTGGCCGCGGCCGACTCCCACACGCCCGTCTCATCCTCGGTGCGGGAGGGCTTGTAGTCGAAGTGGCGGGGACCGTCGTAGGCCGGGACGCCGCCGGGGCCGCCGTTTTCGAGCAGGTCCACCAGCGCGAAGGCGTTGTGCAGGTCGCCGTGGCCGAAGACGAGATCCTGGTCGTACTTGATGCCGCGCTGGCCGTTGAGGTCGATGTGGAACAGCTTGCCGTGGTACAGCGCCTGGGCGATGCCGGCGGCGAAGTTCAGACCCGCCATCTGCTCGTGCCCCACCTCGGGGTTCAGGCCCACCAGCTCGGGGCGCTCGAGGGAATCGATGAACGCGATGGCGTGACCGAGCGTGGGCAGCAGGATGTCGCCGCGGGGCTCGTTGGGCTTGGGTTCGATGGCGAAACGGATGTCGTAGCCCTTGTCGGTGACGTAGTCGCCGAGCAGGTTCACGGCCTCGCGGTAGCGCTCCAGGGCTGCCCGCACGTCCTTGGCGGAGTCGTACTCGGCGCCTTCGCGCCCGCCCCACATGACGAAGGTCTGCGCGCCGAGCTCGGCGCCCAGGTCGAGCTGGCGGAACACCTTGCGCAGGGCGTAGCGGCGGACCGCGCGGTCGTTCGAGGTGAACCCGCCGTCCTTGAACACGGGGGCGCTGAACAGGTTGGTCGTCACCATGGGCACGACGATGCCGGTGTCGGCCATCGCACCCTTCAGGCGGTCGATCTGCGTCTGACGCTCGGCGTCCGTGGACCCGAAGGCGAAGAGGTCGTCGTCGTGGAACGTGAGCCCGTAGGCGCCCAGCTCGGCGAGCTTCTCCACCGCGTGGACCACGTCCAGTGCAGGGCGGGTGGGACCGCCGAAGGGGTCGTTGCCGTTGTAGCCGATGGTCCAGAGGCCGAAGGAGAACTTGTCCGCAGGAGTGGGGGTAGGCATGAGTGCCACGCTTTCGTCGTCGAAAAATGTTGCCACACACAACCTATCGACCCGGCGGACGCGGGTCAACCGTCCCCGCTCTCCGATGGGCAGAGGTCGGCGGGTTCGTCCGCGGCGGCAACAAATGTCGGGGGTGAAGCCGTCGGCTCGATAGCCTGGGGCGATGACCACGCCGCGGACCGGGATCGAGGGGGTGCGCGCCGGAAACCTCGGACGCATCCTGCGGCGCGTGCACGTCGCCGGCGCGGCATCCCGTGCGACCCTCACCGCCGAGCTGGGGCTCAACCGGTCCACGATCGCCGACCTCGTCGGCGAACTCGTGGATCTGGGGTTCGTGCACGAGAGCGCGCCCGGCCCCGAGCGACGCGTCGGGCGCCCCTCCCCCGTGGTGACGACCTCTCCCGGGGTGGTCGCGATCGCCGTGAACCCCGAGGTCGACGCCCTCGAGATCGCCGTGGTGCGACTGGACCGCGGCATCCCGCACCGCGTGCGCCTGGAGATGGATCACCTGCTCGATCCGCACGAGACCGCACGCCTCGTACGCGAGCACGTCGACCGGTGGCGGGCGGCGGAGCTGGCCGATGCGACCGTGGCCGGGATCGGCGTGGCCGTGCCCGGTCTCGTCCGTGGCGCCGACGGCGTCGTGCGCACGGCGCCGCACCTGGGCTGGACCGACGTCCCGCTGTGCACCCTCATGGCCGAGGCCACCGGTCTGCCGGTCGTGGTCGCCAACGACGCGAGCCTGGGCATCCTCGCCGAGCACCGTTTCGGGGCCGCGCGGGGCATCGACGACGTCGTCTACCTCAACGGCGGTGCGAGCGGGATCGGCGGCGGCGTCATCGTGCAGGGGATGACCGTCGGCGGTGCCGGCGGCTACGCCGGCGAATTCGGGCAGAACCGCCCCGGGATCGTCTCCGACAGCGACCGGCGGGCACCGGGCGGGGTGCTCGAGGACGAAGTCAGCCGCGCACGCCTCCTGGAGGTGCTCGGGATGACCGCCGCCGACGAGCCCGCGCTCGCGGCCGCGCTGGCGGATTCGGGCTCCGCTGCGGTGACGGCCGAGACCGCACGTCAGCGCCGCATCCTGGCAACAGCCCTCGCCAACGCCGTCAACGTGCTCAACCCGTCCGTCATCGTCCTCGGCGGGTTCCTCGCCACGCTCGCGGAACTCGATCTGCCCGCCTTCACCGGCGCCGTCGCCGCCCAGGCCATGCCCGCCAGCGCGGAGGGACTTGACGTGCGGGTGGCCTCCCTGGCCGCCGAACGCCTCCTCATCGGCGCCGCCGAGGCCGTGTTCGAGCCGCTGCTGGAAGATCCGGCGGCCGGTGCGCGGGCATCGGCGGCTACACCCGCCGGCTGAACCGGGCAACCCGTCGCGTCGCCGGCGCGCGTCCAGGAGAGTGACGGGATGAGCGATCCGACCCTGCCTCCCGACGCCCCCGTCTCCCCCGGTCTCCCCGGCCCCCCGCCGGGCGCACCTCCGGCCGAACCTCTCGCCCCGCACCCCGACGAGCCGCTCGCGCCCTATCCCGACGAGCCGCTCGCGCCGTCGCCGTCGGAGCCGACCCCTCTGCCCGACGGACCGAACCACTTCTGAGCACACACGCCCGCGCCGCCTCGATCCATGACCGGGGCGGCGCGGTTCCGACTTCTGGGAGGGATGACAGCTACCGGCGCCGTGCGCGCGGCACCAACTCGCCTTCCACCACGTCGATGGGTGTCAAACCCGCGAACGCGTCATCGACGCGTGGAGTCCCCTGCGTGGCATCCTCATCGTCCGGCTTGGCCGGTTCCCGACGTGGGGTCACGGTGATCTCCTTCCGACGCCTCCAGCCTCGCAACCGCACGCCGCTCGCGCATCCCCTTGACAGCCTCCCCCGTCGGGCGTATCCCGCGCGCCATGGCGGACGGCTAGGGTGGTCGGCATGGGCACGATCTACTACGGCGGCTCCGGCGCTCCGGTCCACATCGAGGACCGTGCACTCGCGCACCTGAAGGTGGTGATCGCGACGAAGCTGCGACGCGGCGAGAGCTTCACGGTGTCATGGCGCCACCCCGACGACCAGCCGCGCGGGCGCAGCACCCTGTGGCTGCATCCCTCGATTCCGCTGCGCTTCGTCTTCGACGACCCGGAACCGGCGACACTGAGCCGGCAGTGGGTGGAAGAACTGGCGAACTCGGCCAACTCCTCCGGAGGCATCATGCTCGTCGCCGAGCACTTCGAAGTGCGGGCCGAGCGCACCGAGACGTCCTGACGCCCCGGCCGCTGCCAGGCGGTCAGCCCTCTTCGACGAAGGAGTCCTCGGCCGGCTCGGGAACGATCGAGAGACCGTTCGGGCCGCTCGCGACCAGCATGAGCTCCTCGACCCACGCGCGGTTGATGCGGGGGCTCCGGCTGCCGAAGAAGTGGAACTGGATCGGAACGGCGGGGTGCATCCAGAAGCTCCGCCGACCGCTGCCGTCGCCGACCTCGACGTCGAACATGAACGACTCAGAGCGGCGCAGTTTGTTCATCACGACGATGCGGAGGTGTGCGAGGGTGCGATCGTCGATGTCGACGGAGTTCGGCATCGTGTCGTAGATGAATCTGCCCATGCGCTGAGCCTAGCCGCCCGCGAGGAGCGGGACGTACGCACCCCCTCACCCTCGCTATGCGCGGCGAGGGCGGAATGCAAGCCCGCCTTCGCGGGTGCGCCGAGTCGTATCGTGGTGGGGTGGGAACGATCTTCTACGGCGACTCCGCCACCCCGATCGAGATCGAGGATCGCGCACTGGCTCACCTGAAGGTGGTCATCGCGACGAAGCTGCGACGCGGGGAGAGCTTCACGCTGTCCTGGACGCACGGCGACGGTCAGGAACCGGGGCGGAGCACCGTGTGGTTGCATCCGTCCATCCCGTTGCGCTTCGTCTTCGACGACCCGGAGCCGGCGATGCTCAGTCGCACGTGGATGGAGGAATTGGCCAACTCCGCCAATTCGTCGGGCGGCCTCATGCTCGTGGCAGAGCCCCCCGAGTCCCCCTCGGCGTAGACGTCAGAGCTGGTCGAGGATCTCCCGGACCCCCGCCTCCACGGCGGTGGGGACGACGAGAGGGCGACCGGCGGTGAACGCGTCCCACTCGCGCAGCAGGATCGTCTCGATGCGCGTGGCGGTGACGGCGGGGTAGTCGGTGCGCAGGCGCTGCACGACCGCGGTGAAGGAGGTCACGGCCACGCCTTCGATCTCCAGCACGGCCCCCTCGGGCGGGATCGCCGACTGACCAGCATCCACCGCCTTGTCGTCCATGCGCTCATCGTCGCACGCCGATTCGGCAAACGCGAATGCTCTGCGAACTGGTATCCAACCTGCCTAGCGATCGTTCCGCGCAGGTCAGATCGCCGTCGACACCGGCCGGGGCGGTTCCTCGTCCGCAGGGTGCGGATCGACCTGATCGACGGCATCCTGGAGCCGCGAGAGGCACGCCACGACGACCGCGCTCTCCTCGGGGGTCATGTCGATCACAGCCGACATCATGCGCTCGTGCATCTTGCCGAGCGTGGCCCGCACCTCGGCGTCGGATTCGGCCGTGGCCACCACGAGGATGCTGCGCCGATCGGAGGGGTGCGGCACCCGCGTGACGTGACCGGACTTCTCCAGACGGTCGATGATCGCGGTGGTGGACGCCGTGGACACCCCGAGATAGCGGGTCAGCTCGCTCGGGGAGACCGATCGACCCTCGCCGGAGGCCTTGAGGAGGTAGCGCAGGACGAGCAGCTCGTTCTCACCCATCGACATCGACTCGCGCGTGCGCCGACGCATCGCGATCTCCGCCGCGCGGTAGACGCGGAACGCCTGCAGCACCTCGATCGCCCGCGAACGGCGCTCCTCCTCGGACGCGCCGTACCAATAGCGCGACGACTCGGCCCGCGATTCACCCACGTCCGGCATCCTATGCCAGCACCTGTGCGTGGCGTCCACCCCTCGCGGGGAGTTCACGGACAGCCGCCGCCGGGGACGGGACAGCGGGTAACATGGAAAGGTTGTCAGGCTACTTGCTATGATCTGGAGTATCTCGCTTTTCGAGTCGAATCGCGGGGAAGGATGATGTGAGGCACACCGCGTCGGCGGAGAACGTCGTCAGGGCGCTGGACGATCTCGTGAGCGTTGAGAAGTCGGTCGATCGCGCGGTGCTCCACGCCCTCGGCATCGGCCCCAACGACGCCGCGGTGCTGCGGCACCTGCTCGACCTGGAATCCAGGGGAACCACCACCACGACGCCGAGCAGCCTGTCCGATCTGCTGGGGATCTCCTCGGCGGCGACGACGGCCCTCATCGATCGCCTCGCCGGTGCCGGGTGGGTGGAGCGTCAGCCGCATCCGCAGGACCGGCGCAGCGTCCTGATCCGCGCGACGGTGCCCCCGGGGTCGCCGGCGCGCCGCCTGCTGGCGGTACGGCGGGTGGCCATCTCGTCCGCAGCTGCGGGGCTGGGCGCTCAGGAGCGGCGGACCGTGGTCGAATTCCTCGACGAGCTGCATCGCGCCGAGCAGCACCACCTCGCGGAGGCCACCGCCGTCACCGGCCCCGCGGAGTCGCTCCCGCCCCGATAGCGCCGCCCCGCCGCCGGGTCAACCCGCTGCGACCTGCCGACGCGATCGGCGAGGGTCGATGCGGGAAGGACCGGCATGAGCGCACCGCGGGCACGGATCGGCACGTCCGGGTGGAGCTATCCGCACTGGCGGGGCGTGCTGTACGAGCGCGGCACGCGCGATCAGCTCGCCCGGTACGTACAGGAGTTCGACACCGTCGAACTGAACACCAGCTTCTACCGGTGGCCGCGGGCGGAGCGGTTCGCGGCGTGGCGCGATCGGCTGCCGCCCGGATTCGAGCTTGCCATCAAGGCGCCGCGCGGGGTCACTCACGCCCGCAGCCTCCAGCTCACTCCCGAGTGGCAGGAGCGGATCGCGACCGGCCTGGCGGCCGTGGGCAGCAAGCGCGGGCCGTTCCTCGCGCAGCTGCCGCCCGGCGCCGAACGCGACGACGCCCGTCTCACCGCCTTCCTGGAGGGCCTCCCGCCCGACTCGCGCCCCGTCATGGAACTGCGGCATCCGTCATGGGTGGATGAGGCGGTCTTCCAGATCCTGGAGCGCCACGGGGCGGCCTACTGCGTGATGAGCGGCGCGGGACTGCCGTGCGTGCTGCGCGCCACCGCATCCTTCGTGTACGTGCGCCTGCACGGGCCGGACGACACCCTGTACAACGGCTCGTACAGCCCCGACGCGATCGCGTGGTGGGCCGACCGCATCCGCGAGTGGCTCGCGCAGGGCCGCGACGTGTACGCCTACTTCAACAACGACCTCGGGGGCAACGCCGTCCGCGATGCGTGGGCGCTACGGGATGCGCTGGCCTGACGCGAACGCGTCCAGCCGCTCCACGAGCTCGCCCAGGGTCACCTCGTCGCGGACCAGACCCAGCCGGATGAATCCCCGCCCCCGCTCGCCGAAGCCGTCACCGGGGGCCACGGCCACGCGCTGCTCCTCCCTCAGGCGACGGGCGAACTCGACGGCATCGCCGCCGCCGGGGACGCGCACCCACACGAAGAAGGAGCCCTCGGGTGTCGCCACGTCCCACCCGATGCGCCGCAGCCCCGCCACGACGACGTCGCGCCGGCGCTGATACATCGACACGAGCTCGGCCGCGGCGGACTGGTCGCCCGACAGCGCCGCGGCGGCGGCCTCCTGAGCCGCGCCGAACAGCGTGCTGAACGCGTGCGCCTGGTACCGGGCGATGGCGGCGATGATCGAGGCGTTGCCTGCCGCGAATCCCACCCGCCAGCCGGCCATGCTGTACGTCTTGGACAGTGTCTGCACCTCCACCGTGACGTCGTGACCGCGATCGACGGCGAGCGCCGACAGCGGGCGCCGGCCGTCGAAACCCAGGGCGGAGTATGCGAAGTCGTGGATGAACGCGGCGCCGGTGCGCCGGGCGAACGCCGCCGCCGCCTCGAAGGTCTCGGGCGTCGCGAGGGCGCCGGTGGGGTTGTTCGGATAGTTCAGCAGCAGCACCGAGGCGGACGGGACATCCGCGAGCGCGTCGAAGTGGGGCTGGTGGTGCGCCCCCGGGAGCGGCAGCGGCACCACGCGCGCGCCGGCAAGGCCCGTCGCCGAGGTGTAGAGCGGGTACCCGGGGTCGGGCAGGACGACGTTCGTGCCGGGATCGGCGAGGGCCATGACGGCGGCCAGGAGCGCCCCGTGCGAGCCGTGCGACACCGCGACCTCGGCATCCGGATCGATCTGCACGCCATGGTCCTCCCGGTACCGCAGGGCGATCGCGCGGCGCAGCGCCGGCCGGCCCGCGTACGCGGGGTACCGGTGGTTCACGGGGTCGGCGACCGCGCGCTGCATCGCCGCGACGATGTGCTCCGGGGTGGGGACATCCGGATTGCCCTTGGAGACATCGATCATCGGGGGGCCCGGGAGCGCGCTCAGCCGCGCGATCTCCCGGTCCATCGCGCCCCAGAAGTTCGGCGGCAGGGCCTCGACGCGGGCGGCGGGCCGGAAGGCGGCCATCGTCAGCGCCGCCGGAATCGCCGGGCGATCGAGGACCCGACCATCTGGATGCCCTGCACCAGCACGATGAGGGTGATCACCGTGACGACCATAGCGAACCCGTCGTAGCGCTGGTACCCGTACGACAGCGCGAGGTCGCCGATGCCGCCGGCGCCCACCGTGCCGGCCATCGCGGTGGCGTCGATGAGCCCCACCGTCGCGATCGTGACGGCGAGGATGAGCGAGCCGCGGGCCTCGGGCAGCAGGAAGCGCCAGAAGATCTGGAACGGCGAGGCGCCCATCGCACGAGCGGCCTCGATGACCCCGCGCGGCACCTCCAGCAGCGAGTTCTCCACCAGCCGCCCGATGTAGGGGGCGATCATGACCGTCAGCGGCACGATCGCCGCCCACACCCCGATGCTCGTGCCCACGAGGAACCGCGTGAACGGGAGGATCGCGACGAGCAGGATGATGAACGGCAGCGAGCGGACGATGTTCACCACGATGCCCAGCACGAGGTTCACGGCCCGGTTGGGCAGCACTCCCCCGGGGCGGGTGAGGGCGAGCGCCGTGCCGATGGCGATGCCGAGGATCGAACCGAGCACGAGCGCGACGCCGAGCATCTGCAGCGTCTCACCGAGCGCGGTGAGGTAGATGTCGGGTGTGATGAGGGTCCAGCGGTCGCCGTTCACGCGATCACGTCCTTGAGGTCGACGACGCGCGCGGACAGGTAGGCGCGCGCCGCGGCGACGCGCGCAGGGTCGCCGGTGACCTTGAGGATCATCTGCCCGACGGTGTGCTCCTGGATCTCGGTCATGTCGGCGTGGAGCATGTTGACCGACACGTCCAGGTCGCGGATGAGGTCGGACACGAGCGGCTGCGTCACCTCCTCATCCAGCAGCAGCAGGCGCCACAGCCCCTCGCTGCCGAGGTGGTCGACGACGCGGCGCGGGAGCCCCTGCGGGACCACGGTGGAGACGAAGTCGCGCGTGATGCCGGCACGCGGATGCAGGAACGTGTCCAGAACGCTCCCGCGTTCGACCACGCGGCCCTCGGCCATCACCGCGACTTCATGCGCAAGGTCTTTGATGACGTCCATCTCGTGCGTCACGACGAGGATCGTGGTGCCGTATTCGCGGTTGATGTCGCGCAGCAGATCGATGATCTGCACCGTCGTGGTGGGATCCAGCGCGCTGGTGGCCTCATCCGAGAGCAGGATGCGGGGGTTCCGCACGAGTGCGCGGGCGATGCCGACGCGCTGCTTCTGCCCGCCGGAGAGCTCACCGGCGAAGCTGTCGGCCTTGTCGCCGAGCCCCACGAAATCGAGCACCTCCTCGGCGCGGGCGCGCGCGGCGGATTTCGCCACGCCGTCCAGTCGCAGCGGCAGCGCGACGTTCTCGCGCACCCGGACGGTTTCGAGGAGGTTGAACTGCTGGAAGATCATCCCGGTGTGCTTCTGCGCCTCGCGCAGTCCCCGCCCCCGGAGCGCCCCGATGTCGACGCCGTCCACGACCACGCGCCCGGTGGTGGGCTGCTCGAGGCCGTTGACCATCCGGATGAGGGTGGATTTGCCGGCCCCGCTGTAGCCGATGACCCCGAACACCGTTCCCTCGGCCACCTCGAGGGAGACGCCGCGAAGGGCCGCCGTGTCGGCGGCCCTTCCGGGGAAGGTCTTGGAGACGTCGTCGAAGACGATCGTCCCCGATCGGCTGCTGCTCATTCGAACCAGGCGGGCAGGTTGAACCCGGCGTACTGCGGCGAGGAGGTGATGTACTCGATGAACTCGGGCGACTCGTACGCGGCCTTGATCGCCTCGGCCCAGGGCGCGTCCACATCGGCGCCGCGCACGGTCACGACGTTGGAGAACTCCACCGGCTGGTCTTCCACGGCCAGGGCGTCGTCGTAGTCGAGGCCACCGGAGATGATGAAGTTGCCCTGGATGGCGGCGTAGTCCACGTCCTGCAGCGCCGGAACCTGCTGGGCGTTCTCGATGGCGGTGATGTCCAGGTCGTGCGGGTTGTCGGTGATGATCGACAGGTCGGCGGTGTTCGGGTCGTCCACGTCGTCGAAGTCGATCCACCCCGCCTCGCGCAGGATCAGCAGGCCGCGGTAGAGGTTCGACGGCGAGTTGGGCACCGTCACGCTCGAGCCGTCCGCGACGTCGTCGAGGGAGTCCTTCTTGCCGCCGAACAGGCCCATGCGAGGGGTGGGGATCTGCACGAGAGCGGCGTTGTCCAGGCCCTCCTGGGCGTTGACGAACTCCAGGTAGACGGGGTGCTGCATGATGTTGGCGTCGATCTCGCCGGAGTCGACGGCGACGTTGGTGACGATGCCGTCGGTGAACTCCACCGTCTCGACGGTGTAGCCCTCCTCCTCGAGGATCGGCACGATGCCGTCCTGGAACATCTCCAGGTAGGGGCCGGGGTTGAAGCCGACGGTGATCGTGGTCTTCTCGGCGGTCTCGCCGCCGTCGGCGGACGGCGTGTATGCTCCGGCGCATCCGGTCAGCAGCAGCGCGAGTGCCGCGGTTCCGGCGAGCAGGGTGCGGGAGTTGCGCATGGACGTCCTCTTTCGCTGAGCCAGGGGCGGCGTGACCCGGGTGCGTCACCGCCGCCCCGCCACGCTAGGGCGCCGACCGCCCCACCCCCGATTCCGCCCGTCACACACGGCAACATTCCCGCCCGCCGCGCCCGTCCCGCCCGCCGTGCCCGTCCCGCCCGCCGCGCCGCGCCGCGAAAGTGCATCGAGTCGGCGAAAGTGCACCGGATGTGGTGCACACTCGCCGAGGTGATGCACTCTCGGGGACGAGGGCGCGCCGGTCAGGCCTCGGCGAACAGGTTCGACAGGACGCGGCGCGCGAAGTCCGATTGGCCGGGCGCGGTGTTGGTGAGCATGATGAGCCCCTTCCACAGGGCCCAGCCGCGTCCGCGGGCCCACGTCGCATCGTCCAGAGCCAGGTCGCGGCGGAACACCGACCCTGCCGGGCCGGGCAGGAAGGTCCACACCGGCACGGTGTCGCACGCGGGATCGCCCACGGCCGCACATCCGAAGTCGACCACGGCGGCCAGCCGCCCGTCGCGCACGAGCAGGTTCGCGGCGGCCACGTCGCCGTGCAGCCATCGCGCCGGCCCGGTCTCGGCATCCGCCGCCACGGCATCGCGCCAGATCCCTTCCGCCAGCACCCGTTCGCGACCCGACACGCGGTCGAGCAGGTCGCGCACCTCCCGGTCCCAGTGCCCGACCGGCCCGCCGCGGTGGGCGCTGTGCGTGCCCGGCTCCGGACCGTCGGCGGCCTCGGCCGCGCGCAGGGCAACGAGGAAGGCGGCGAGGTCGGCGGCGAACCGTTCGAGGTCGCCGATCGGCGTGTGGGCGGCGGGGGCCCCCGGAATCCACCCGTACACCGACCAGGGCGCGGCAAAGCGAGGGCTGGGGCGACCACGGCCGTGCACACGCGGGATCGGCAGGGGCACGGCGGCGGCCAGGTGCGGCAGCCAGGTCTGCTCCTTCTCCACCTGCGCCACGTAGCCGGGGGCGCTGGGAAGCCGCACGCTCAAGTCGTCGCCGAGGCGGAACATGCGGTGGTCGTTGCCTCCCGCGGCCACCGCGCGCACCGGCAGACCCGCCCAGTGCGGGAACTGCTCGGCCAGCAGCTCCCGCACCAGGCCGGCGTCGATCCGCTCGGCATCGACCGAGGCGGCTGCGCTCACTCCGTGCCGCGACCGGTCTTGTTCTGCAGACGATCGATCTGCTCGGAGGCCTCGGCCTTCGTGATGTCGGCGGGGATCTCCTCGCCCGCCTCCCGCGCGAGGGTGTCGAGGTAGCTGCGCTGAGGTGCGGTCATGGGTTCGTCGCCCGTGACCCAGGTCGACGGGTCCTTCTCGGCGGAGTTGTCGGGATTTCCCGTCGCCCCCAGCATCTCGCGGTCATCGTTCGTTGCGGAGTCGTTCGATTCGGACATGCGTTCGATGCTAGGCCGAGGCCCCGAAGGCGTCACGGGGGCTTGACGGATGCGGCGCGGCCGGTCTCACGCGCCATCCGCTGCCCGGGTCAGCTCGTCGTCGCCGCGTCTTCTTCTGCGGGCTCCGCGCCGGCCCGGCGCCGCCGCCCGCGCGCGCAGGAGAAGAACACACCGGCGGCGTAGAGGAACAGTCCGCCCGCGACGACGGCGAGGACGATCACGCGATTGGGGCCGTTGAGGACGCTGTTGACCCAGCCGAGCAGTGGCAGGCTGTACCAGAGCGTCCCGCGGATCTGCACGGCCTGCACCGGCTCGGGATCGTTGTCGGGGTTGTTGTCACCCTTCGTGATGAAGGTCAGCTCGCCGTTCTCATACGTCTTGGACACCACTCGGTGGCTGACGACGGCGGCCTCACCCGAGCGGATCTGGTACGTGATGACGTCGCCGACTCTGATCTCGTCCGGGTCGGTGGGCCGGATGACCACGAGTGTGCCCGGGGGGAGCCGCGGCTCCATCGACTGCGTGAGCACGGTCATCGCGCTGCCGCCGGCGAGTGCCGGCAGGCCGATGACGGCCGCGGCCACGGCGAGCATCAGCGCGAGGATGGCGGCGCTGATCGACACGGCGAGGTAGTGCAGCAGGCTGTGCCTGCGCGCCTCCTCACGTGCGGCCGCGCGCTGCGAGCGCCGGGTGGGGCG
This sequence comes from Microbacterium lushaniae, assembly GCF_008727775.1. Lineage (NCBI taxonomy): Bacteria > Bacillati > Actinomycetota > Actinomycetes > Micrococcales > Microbacteriaceae > Microbacterium > Microbacterium lushaniae. The sequence goes on along the minus strand of NZ_CP044232.1, from coordinate 404,784 downwards.
GAGGTCGGAATCGGCGGTGTGTGTCATGAGCAGCGCAGGGAGGGGAAGAGGATGCCGAGGTTCCACGGCGTCGTGCGGATCACAGAGACGGGGGCGGACGCCGTGGCGGTGGTTCCCGACGTGGCATCCCGCGCCTCGACGGCGAGGGCGAACGTGCCGTTGCGGGGGAGGTCGTACCCGCCGAGCGTGACGGATGCGGTGGCCGCGTCGGCGGTCACGGTGTCGAGCGTGTCCCCGGAGGCGGTGTCGAAGATGCGGTAGGTCACGGGGGACCCTGCGACCCGGTTCGCGGGGGCGGTCCAGTTGAGGGTGACCTCGCCCCAGCGCGCCGCAGTGCAGGCGACGGCGCCCGCGGGGTCGATGCGGTAGGCCGTCTGGGTGAAGGGTGCGGCCTCGGCGGTGGCGGTCCAGTCCGACCCGACGGCGCCCGTCACACGGAAGACGGCGGTCACGCTCTGCCCCTGCAGGGCGGCGTTGGCGGCCGAGGCATCCGTTCCGGAGATGCGCGTGGCCAGGCACACCGTGACGGTGGCGCCCGGGGCGATCGTACGCGCCGCGCTCGGGAGCGGCGGGGCGGGGTCGGCGAGGGTCGTCGTGATGACGCCCGTGCTCGGCGGAGTCGGGCCGCACGTTCCCGTCCACAGCTGCAGCGTGGTCTTCTGGGCGAGAGCCGTGCTGCCGGTGAGCTGGTTGGCCAGCGTGTAGGTCAGCGGCGCGCGGCCGGTGTTGGCGATCGCCAGCGTTCCGCGGGCGGTCGGGGAGGTCGTGCCCGCATACCGGTACGTGGTGGTGAGGCTGCCGGCCTGCGTGAGGGTCGTGGCGACCGTGGCGGAGGAGGCGTTCGCCGTCACGCTCGCACTTGCCAGCCAGGCGGCCGCCGCCGCTCCGCCGCTGGCGAGCGCGACGAACGTCGCGATCGCGACGATCGGGACGAGAAGCCGACGGCGGGTCATCGGGACACCTGGGATCCGGAGACGGTGATGGACAGGGCGCCGGCAGCGGCGCCGGCCGCCGCGGCGGGTGCGCCGACGGGCAGGCCCACCCCGATGCACAGGGTCGCCGTGGTACCCGGCGCCAGGGTCTGGGCGAGGGTGGCAGGGGCTCCGAGGGGGGTGGTCACCGTGGGCGCCACTCTACCGGCCGTGCAGTTGGCCGCCGTGCCGCTGCCGGCTGACACCACGAGCGCCGAGGTGAAGGGCGTCGCCGCGGCCGAGGAGGCCTGCACCGCGAGGGCGAGAGGCGTCGTGCCGGCGTTGCGGACGGTGGTGGCGGCGTACACCGTCTTACCGGGGTAGAGGTCGGTGGCCGTGAGGGAGAGGGGGGTGAGCGAAAGGGCCGCGGACCCGGCGGTCACCGTGACGGCTCCGGCCGCGGGTGCACTGCTGGCCCACGCGGCGAACGTTCCGCTGCCGGCGACGATCCCCAGGATGATCGCCCCCGCCGTGCCGAGCGCGGCGAGCAGCATGCGCACCGGCGCCGAAGCGCGGCGGTGCTGCTGTGCGCGGGGCGCGGGGCGGAGGCGGGGGCGAAGCATCCTGGTCCTCATCTGTGTCGTGGGCTCGTGCCCAGCGGGAGCGGCGGGTCAGTTGGTGTTCTGGGTCAGCGTGACGGTGAGGTCGCTGAGGTTCACCGCGCCACCCATGGCGTCGTTGTTGCCGCCCACGGTGTCGCCGGCGGGGAAGGCGATCGTGACCGTGACGGTGACGTCCTCGTCCACGACGCCGCTGCCGGGAGCGACGGAGAAGGTGGGGCCGGTGCCGCTGATGCCCTCGCCTGCGGCGGTGAGCGTGGCGCCTGCCTGCAGGTATCCGGCGAGCGCCTGGTCGGACGCGTCGGTGGGGTCGGCCGCGGCGATCGAGCCGCCGGTGAGACCGAGCGTGGCCTGGATGCTGTCACCCTCGGCGCTGACCGACATGGTCTTGGTGTAGGTGAGGGTGTCGCCCGGCGCGATCGAGTAGCCGGCGAGCGAGATGGCCGCGCCGTTGGCGGTCCAGGAGCCGGCGTCGCCGGAGTCTTCGACGACCATGTTGCCCGACGCGATGGTCGCACCCGCGGTGGTGGCCGAGGCGTTCCAGCTGGCGAAGGTGCCGGCGCCGCCGAGGAGGAGGGTGACGCCTGCAGCGGTGGCGATCGAGGCCTTGACGAACTTCTTCATGGGATGTCCTTTGCTTCGCGGCGGTGGGCCGCAGATGAGGGGAGGGGATGTCGCCGGCCTGGTGCCCGTTCCGATCCGGAGCGGCTGCCCTTGCGACATCTACAGTCTTGGGCCCGCGCCGCAACGTTCGGGCGGGGTAATGGCCAGCCTCGTCGCAGCGTTGCCGCAGGGTCTCGGACACCCTCGACGTCGCTCGTGCACGCGAACCACAAGACGACCTGAGGAAACCCGCACGTTGGCCACAGCATCCCCGCCGTCCTGCCCGAAAGTGCATCAGGGCGGCGAAAGTGCACCGGATGTGGTGCGGTTTCGCCGAGTCGATGCACTTTCGCCGTGCGGCGGGCGCCTACGCCCCGAGGCGGTCGAGGAAGGCGTTGCGGAAGACGCCGCGGGGGTCGAGGGTGCGGCGCAGGGAGCGGAAGTCGTCCCAGTGCGGATAGAGCTCCGGCAGGCGGAGAGCGACCGCATCCGCGTCGAACACCTTGCCCCAGTGCGGCCGCGCGGCGAAGGGCTCGAGGGCGCGTGCGATGTCGGGGAGGAGCGCCTCGACCTCGACCTGGCGGGGCTGCCACGTGAAGTGGATGCCGACGACGGCTCCGCCCTGCGCCGGCGAGAGCCACAGGTCGTCACCGGCCATCGAACGCACTTCGCACACCAGTAGAAGCGGTGCGATCTCACCGGCGAGCGCCGCCACGGCGCGGATCGCCTCGCCCGCGTGCCGCCGCGGGACGAGGTATTCGGTCTGCAGCTCATCGCCGTTGGAGGGTGTGAACTCGAGCTTGAAGTGCGGAAGGCGCGCGAGCCAGGCGCCTGGGACGCCGAGCTGGTCGGTGCAGTGCTGCGGGTCGACGCCGGGCAGCGGATGCCGCTTGACCGCGGCGCGGCGAGCGCCCAGGAGGGTGTCGGGGGCGGGCCCGGCCTCGGCGCGGCGCTTCACCCACACCTGCTCGACGACGTCGGGATCGCGCCAGGTCGTGAACAGCGAAACGCTGTATCCCGCGGCGGTGATCGCGCCGTACTGGGTGAGCGCGGCATCCAGCGGCAGATCCTCGTACACCGTCTGCGCGATGTCGAAGCGCGGCACGATGTCGAGCTCGACCGTCGTGACGACCCCGAGCGCACCGAGGGAGACCACGACGCCGGGGAAGTCGGGATCGCCCCGCCGAAACGTGCGGAGGGCGCCGTCGGCGGTGACGAGCTCGACCGCCCCGACGGCGGAGGCGAGCGAGCCCGCGGTGTCGCCCGAGCCGTGGGTCCCGGTCGCCACCGCCCCGGCGAGGGAGATGTGCGGGAGGGAGGCGAGGTTGGACAGGGCCCACCCCTCGCGGTCGAGCCGAGCGGCCAGGTCGCCGTACCGCAGGCCCGCCGCGGCCCGCACGACGCGGCGTCCGGGATCGATCGACACCTCCGGGGGGAGCCCGGCGACCGAGACGGCGACGCCCTCGGTGTCGGCGACGGTGTTGAAGCTGTGGCGCGTGCCGAAGGGCTTGATGCGGTCGGCGCCGCGCACCACGCCGGACAGTTCGTCCACCGATGCCGGCGATACCACCTCCGCCGCGGAGTAGACGAGGTTGCCCGCCCAGTTCGTCCGCCGGCCCGCGGTCATCTCTCCCCCGCCAGCACCACATCGACCGCGAACGGGCCGGCCGGCAGCTCGACGTCGGCTTCGGCAGCATCCGTCCTCACCCGGTAGGTGCCGGCGAACCCCCGCACCGCCACGACCGCGTCGGCGTCGGCCGCGGCGGATGCCGGCGGAGTCCACCACTGGCGGCGGATGAGGTCGCGCAGCGCGTCGAACGCCGGTTTGCCAGACCCATCCACGCGCAGGAGGCCGGCCGGGGCGCCCAGCCACGCTCCGGCATCCGTCAGCCCCCAGTAGGTGACCGACTCGACGGCGGGATGGGCGAAGGCCGTGCGGTAGTGACGGACGATCTCGTCGGCCTGGCGTTCCTCGCCCTCCGGGGTGGACGGCCACTCCTGGACGACGTGGTCGTTGAGGTCGACGATGTGCGGCGGCATGAGATCCCCCGACACGAGGGTCGTCTCGGTCAGTTGCAGCGGCAGGCCGAACCGGGCGAACCGGTCGAGCACCTCGCCGATCTCGTCCTCGCCGCGGAATCCCTGATGCATGTGGGTCTGCAGCCCGATGGCATCGATGGGCACGCCGGCGTCCAGGCTCTCGTCGATGATCCGCTCGTACGCCGGCGACAGGTCGAAGTCGTTGAGGACGAGGCGCGCGTCGGGTCCGGCCGCCCGCGCCTCCTCGAAGGCCATCCGCACCATCCCCAGCCGCCCGTGTCGCTGCGCGAGGCGCGTGAGGGCGTTGTCCTCGGCCGTGAACGCGGGCAGGATGACGGCTTCGTTGATGGCGTCCCACAGGTCCACGGTGCCGGCGAACCCGGCGACGACGGTGCGGATGCGCTCGCGCACGGCGTCTTCCACCGCGCGGTCGTCGAGGTCGAGCAGCCACGTCGGGGCGAGCGTGTGCCACACGAGGGGGTGTCCCTTCACCGTCACGCCGCGATCGCGGAACCACCGGGCGGTGCGCCGGAGCCGCTCGGCGTCGGTGACGCCACGGACCGGCTCGAACAGACGCCAGTAGAACGGCAGGGTCACGGCGTTGAACAGCGAGAGGTAGGCCTCGGCGAGCACGTCCAGTTCGGCGGGGGCGGCAGGGTCCTCCGGCTCGGCGTCGCCACGGTCGGTGGCTTCGGCGATCTCGTGGGGCGGGGGGCCGGCGACCGGGTCGATGAAGTCGAAGCCGATGTTGCCGAATCCGAACGCGTGCCGGGTCTGGGCGACCGTCACGGTGGCACCGGCGAGGGGGGTGCCGTCCCGGTCGACCAGGCGAAGCCGTGCATCCGTCCGTCGGTGAGCGAACTCGGGCACGCGCGGCCTCCTCCCCCGCGGCGGGGGTCCCCATCGGGCGTCGAGGTCCCAGCGTAACGGCGCACCCGACAGCCCGGCCCGTCAGAACTCAGGAGATCCGGGCGCGCGTCCGCCCAGCCACGCGTCCCACGTCCGCGCCATTTTGGTGCATCCGCGCCGCTTTGAAGTGTGGCGGATGCACCGAACAGGCGCGAACGTGGTGGGGCAGGCGATCAGGGTGCGGAGGGGACGATGCGCGAGCGCCAGGCCGTGAGCGCCGCGGCGACGGCGCGGGTGTGCGCCCACGGCATCTCCGGCGCCTCGCGGCGGCCCTCCGCGAGGGCGCGGCTGAGGGCATCGGCCTCGGCGGCCATCGGCTGCACGGCCCTGACCGACACGACGGTGGGCTCACCCTCGGCGGGGCGCACGACGATCGTCGTCGGGCTCTCCGCCCGGCCGCCCCACGCGTCGGGAAGCTCGATGGCGCCCCCGGTGCAGTGGATGACGGCGGAGGAGGGAAGATCGCGCACGATCGACGTGGCGAGCGCCCCCTCGACGGCGCCGAAGCGGATGAGCGCGCGGGACTCGCCGTCCACGCCACCCACGAGCTCACCGGCGGCGTCGGCCACCACGACGGCGTCGGGGGCGACGGCGCGGGAGGCGGACGCCGCCTCGACCGCGAGCGACACCGGGTAGCAGCCCACGTCGAGGATCGCGCCGCCGGCCAGCGCCGGATCGAACAGCCGCCCGCTGCGGGTGCCGGCGTCGAATCCGAAGGCCGCCTCGACCCGCACCGGGCGACCGACCGCGCCGTCGGCGAGCACCTGGCGGAGCGCGTCGGCCCACGGTCCGAACCGGTTCTTGTACGCCTCCACGAACGGCCGGTCGGCCGCCTCCGCGGCGGCGAGGATGCGGTCGACCTCGGCGGCGGTGGGACTTGCCGGCTTCTCGCACAGCACGGCCTTGCCGGCCTCCAGCGCGCGGATGGCGAGGTCGGCGTGGGTCGTGTGCACCGTGCCGACGTACACGGCGTCGATGTCGGGCCGCGCGAGCACCTCGTCGTACGACCCGGAGAACGGCGCGCCGGCGTCGGCGGCGAAGCGCTCGGCGCGGCCGGGGTCTGTGCTGCCCACCGCCGCGAGCATCCCGGAGCGGGAGGCGTGCAGGCCCGCCAGGAAGTCGCGGCTGATGGCTCCGGGCCCGAGGATGGCCCACCGGGTGCGCTGTGCTGTCGTGCTGGTCACGGTGCCGATGGTAGCCGGGACGCCGGCCCCGTCAGATCGCCGACCAGGGGCCCAGGCGGTGCCACGTGCGGTCGTGGTAGACGAGCGGATGCGGGTCGCCCGCGTGCGCGGCATCCCCCGGCACGCTCGCCTCCAGGGCGTGGACGACGTAGAGGATGGAGTTGCCCGCCTCGAGCCGGTGCGCCACGCGTCCCCGGATCCACGCGAAGGCTGACGGGAACAGGGGCTCCCCGGTGGGCAGGCGCTGCCACGCGGATGCGTCGGCGAAGCGGTCGGCGCCCTTGTCGGCGCCCAGCTTGGCCAGCCACAGCTGCTCGTCGGTGAGGAAGTGGACGACGACCGTCTCGGCGTCCTCGAGCACGGGCGTGCTGGAGGAGAGCACGGAGGCGGAGAAGACCAGCAGGGGCGGCTCGGTGCTCACCGACGCCAGCGAGCTGACGGTCATCGCGACGGGGTGTTCACCGGGATCCGCTGTCACGACGGCCACGCCGGCGGGATGTTCGCGGAAGGCCGCTTTGAACGTGTCGGCGGCGAGCGAGGGCTCGGTCCCTTCGGGGACGAGGTTCAGGGAGTGGCGCGCGAGAGGGGGCTGCGAGACGCCGGCCTGGGGCATGGAAGATCTCCTCGACGGGCGACCGCCCATCGGTCGCCCCCCACCATTGTCGCCGCCGTTTGCTGAACCCCTCCCGACAGGGGCCGCACAGACGCGATGGTTAGGCTGACGCGGTGACCAGTGAGCTTGCGGGAACCTTCAACTTCCGGGACACCGGCGGGATGGCGCTGGCCGGCGGCGGCGCGACGCCCTTCGGCGTGCTCTACCGCTCCGACGCGCTGAGCGGCCTCACCCCGGAGGCTCTGGACGTGCTGGCGGCCACCGACATCGGGGTCGTCGTCGACCTGCGCACGCCGCTCGAACGGGAGCTCGCCCCCGATCGGCTCCCCTCCTCGCGCCCCTTCCGCGTCGTGGAGCTGCCGGTCACCGAGGGCGCGCTGGTCGGACTGGCCCAGCAGGGCGCCGAGGCCGTGGCGGCAGGGACCGACCCCGCGGTGCTGGCGGCGACCGCCGAGGCCGCGCTCGCACTCATCCCCCCGCTCGGAGACGTGTACGTCGAGATGCTCGAGCACGCGGCCGCGACGTTCGCCGAGCTCGCACGCCTGGTGAGTGCGGCCACGGCCGACCCGCCCACGGCGGTGCTCGTGCACTGCACCGCCGGCAAAGACCGCACCGGCGTCGGCACGGCGCTGATCCTGGACGCCGTGGGCGTCGAGCGCGCGGCCGTCGTCGCCGACTACCACGCGTCGCAGGAGCACCTGAACGGCCCGTGGGCGCAGCGGATGTTCGCGATGGTCCAGGCGCTCGGCGTCACCGTGACCGACCAGATCCGCGAACTCGTCGCCGGCACGCCGGCCGAGGCGATCGAGAAGGCGCTGGCCTGGGTGGATGCGCGCGGCGGATCCGCCGCGTATCTGCAGCAGGGCGGGCTCACCGACGCCGAGCTGGCGGCCCTGCGCGCCCGGCTCAGCGGCTGACGGGGGGAGCGGCAGCCGCTGAGCCGAGCTGTCAGGAGCGGCTGCGGCTGCCTCCCCGGCTGCGGGTGAGGGCACTGAGGCCCCACGCGATGAGCCCGGTGATCGCGCCCACGACGGCGCCGGTGATCAGGCCGCTGGGCACGGCCGCCACGCGCGCGACGACGGTAGCGGCCGGCCCGCCGATGCTGGGCACATCCCCCGCGTACGCGTTCACCCAGAGGAGCTGGTGGATGATCACCGAGAGCGCGCCGTAGATCGCCCCCACCAGGAGGAGCGTCAGGAACGGGTTGGGCACGCGTCGGACGACGGCGACGACGATCCAGACGATCATCGGCCCGATGGCGAGGATCCACGTGAGCACGCCGCCCGGGTCGATGAGGCGGAGGTCGTGGAGGATCACGCGGGGCAGGGCGAGGGCGGCGAGGCCGAACAGCGCGAGCACCGGCATCCCGAAGGGACTGCGGCGCGCGATCGAGGGCGAGGTCTGCGGGTTCTGGGTCATGGCGTCACGGTAGGAGGAGCGGATGCTGCGTCTCGCCCTGCCCGGGGCGACAACCGTGATCGCATTCGGACGACAGCGCCGTCATCGCCGTGTCGGCTTGGCCGTCGGGTGCGCCCCACCACGCCGGCGGGCCCGCTGGATGCCGGCGGCAGCGAGTCCCGCGAGCGCGCCGAGCCCTCCCCACAGGCCTGCTTCGACGAGCACGCCGAAGACGAACGGCGCGACACCGGCTCCGCGCCACAGGCCGAGCAGGAGCGAGGTGAGCAGGAGCAGCACGGCGAACACGATGCCGGAGAGGGCGAGGGTCGCCACCGGACGGGGGACGTCGCCGAAGCCGGCGCCCAGGATCCACGCCGCCAGGACGATCGCGGCGGTGAGGATGCCGGCGACCGGGTCGCCCAGCGCGGACTCCAGGCCGAGGATCCGCAGCAGCGGCCAGAGGAGGGCGAGCGCGCCGAATCCGATCACGGCGAGCCAGCTGATGGGGCGATGTGCACGGCGCGGCGGTTGAGCACCGGTGTGGGATGAATCGAGCATGGCGCCACGCTAGGAGGCCGGGTCGGCCCGGTCACCAGCCCACAGGCGCGATCCGAAGTCGCTTTCGCTCGACATCCCGCCCGCGATGGTCAGGCCGGTTCGGCGCCGAGGTTGCGCACCGCCAGCGAGGTGCGCAACCCGACCACGAGGGCGATCGGGCACAGTGCCGCACCGATCAACGGCAGCAGCGGCACTCCGGGCGGAAGCACGGGCCCGCCGCCGGAGAGCAGCAGCAGGAGCGCCGCGAGCGCCACACCGCCGGTCAACGCCGCTCCCCCGATCGCGGCGCCGGCACGCGCCAGCCACGACCGACGGAGGGCGGCCTCCCGCCGCCCTCCGTCGGTTGCTCCCCTGACACGGGCGTCGAGGAGGAGGTCGAGTCGGTCGGGCGCGCGGCGCAGCATCTGCATCATCGCCAGGCCGCGCGAGGCAGCCTCCAGCCGGAGCCGTTCGGCTGAGCGCTGCGCGGTCGTGAGCACGTGCGCCCGCTCCAGGAACAGCGACGCGAAATCCGACGTCGGATCGAGCACCTCGACCGCGTCCTGGAGCGTCGCGAGCGACCGCATCGCGGCAGCCAGATTCCCCGGCAGCGCGACCCCGTGCCGGCGCAGGATGCGAAGCAGCCCGTCGATCAGCACGTGCGTGTCGGTGCTCACGGCGCCGATCGTGAACAGCCGGCCGATGTCTCGCCGCAGCTCCCAGTCCGCCGCCCGGTCCGCGGCGGGCGAGAGGTGGCGGACGATCGCCACGGCGGATGCGGCGTCCTCTGCACGGAAGGCGGCGAACAGCGCCGTCAGCAGGTCGCGCTGTTCGCGATCGAGCACGACCACCGACCCGAAGTCGATCAGCCCCACCGTGCCGTCGTCGCGGAGCATGATGTTGCCGGCATGCAGATCGGCATGCAGGATGCCGCGCACCAGCAGCTGGGTCACCACGCCGTCGACGATTCCGACCGCCGCGCGCCGCCGCGCCTCCGGTGCGAGTGCCGCCAGGGCCGGCGGCCGGGCCGCCAGCGGTGCTCCGCTGAGCCTTTCCACCGTCAGGACGCGTCGGCCGCTCGCCTGGGGATACAGCCGCGGCAGGACCGGCGCCGTCGCAGCATCCTCGCCGGCGGCCGTGAGCAGCTGCAGGTTCGCCGCCTCGACGGTGAAGTCGAGCTCCTGGCGGAGGAGAGCGGTGAGGTCCTGCGCGATCCGGAGCAGCCCCGCCTGCCGGGCCAGACCCGACCGACGCTCGATGCGGGCGCACAGGCGCAGCGCGATGTCGACGTCGATGTCGACCTGCCGCGCGGTGTCCGGGCGCTGGATCTTCACCACCACGTGCTCCCCGGTGACGAGGGTGGCGGCGTGCACTTGACCGACGGATGCCGCGGCCACCGGCACCGGCTCGACGTGTGCGAACACGTCGGGGATCGGGCGGCGCAGTTCGTCGGCGAGCGTCCGCTCCATCACGGGCCAGGGCTCGGGGAGGACCTGGGCCTGCAGCGAGGTCAGGCCATCGGCCAGCGACGCCGGAACCAGGTCGCGGCGGGCGGCCAGGGCCTGCCCGAACTTCACGAACACGACACCGGCCTCGGTGAGGGCGGCCACCAGCGCCGGCGCCAGCTCGCCCGCACCCGCCGGCCTGCCCTGCAGCAGCGGACCGAGCCCGTGCCGCAGCGCGATGCGTGTCACCTCCACGTATCGCGCGGCACGGCGAGCGCGATCGCGAGCGCTGCGCGCCACGGCGATCAGACCCGGCGTGGACGCCGAGGGCCGCAACAGCTCCGCCGACACCAGGAGGGCCGCCGACAGGCACAGCACCCACACCAGTGCGAGCAGCACGGTCGCCGTCTCGCCGATGGCGAGGTCCCCGTCGGCCAGCGCCGGCAGATCCACCCCTCCGACCGCGCCGACGGTCACGAACACGAGCGGGAGCACGACGAAGGACGCGGCGATGCCGGCCCCGACACTGCGGAGGAACCTCACCGGGACGCCCAGGATCCAGCGCACGAGCAGGGACAGCCCCACGATGAACGCACACGTCAGCAGGGCCGCCAGCAACCAGGTGGCCATGGGGAGTTCCCTCTCGTTCGATGCGAGCGGCCATCGTGCGCACCCCTCCGCCGGGCGCGGTAGCCGCCGGGCGCGACAGCGGTCGTCGCCGCCGGACGACTCCGCTCTCGCTCCGTGTCGTCGCATCCGTCGCCGGGAGCAGGCCGTGCTCGGGCGCGCGGGATGTCCACAATCGGAGCCCAGGAACCCCGGAGGTGGGAATGACCGCGCTGCACCGATATCTCGTGGTCCGCGAACTCGTCGAACGAGACGCGGATCACGCCGCCGAGCTGCTCGGTGTCGGCATGTCCGACAACCCGATCCACCGCGCCGTCTACGGCGAGGGCCGGCGCACGCGCGAGCGCCGTCACACGGCGATCATGCGGACGATGCTCTCGCGCCGCCACGGCCTCCGGATGGAAGGCGCCTTCAGCGGCGACGATCTGGTCGCCGTGGCCGGATGGACCCCGCCCGGGCGGTGCCGCCCGACGGCCGGCGAGCGCGCGTGGCTGGCCCTGACCGCGCTGCGGATGGGGCCCCGGGTCCTCTCCCGCCTGGTGGCCTGGCAGTCGGGGTGGGCCGCCCATGACCCGGACGAGGCGCACGTCCATCTCGGGCCCGTCGCGGTGGACGCCGGCATGCGCCGGCAGGGCCTCGGGACCCTCCTGCTGCTGAGGCACACCGCCGCCCTCGACGCCGTGGGCGCGGTGGGCTACCTCGAGACCGATCGCCCCGAAGCGGTGCCCTTCTACAACGGATTCGGGTATGTGGTGGTGGCGGAGGAGAAGGTCCTCGGCGTTCCCTGCTGGTTCCTGCGCCGGCCGGCGTCGCACTAGCCTGCTCGCGCCGGCCTGTCGGGCTTCAGTCCAGGACGAGTCCCGACCGATGGGCGATCACGACGAGCTCCGGCCGGTCGCGCGCGCCCATCTTGGCGAGGATGCGGCTGACGTAGGTGCGTGCGGTGGACGGGCTCAGGTGCAGCACTGCGGCGATCTCCTCGTTCGTGTCGCCGTGGCCGATCCGCGTGAGCACGTCGATCTCGCGGGCGCTCAGGAACGCCAGGCGCGGGTCGGGGGTGGGGGCGGCCTGCCCCGCCGCGACGAGCTTCATCACGCGCTGCGTCACCGACGGCGACAGCAGCCATTCCCCGCGCCCGGCCCGCTCGACGGCATCCCGCAGGTCTTCGGCGGGCGCGTTCTTCAGCAGGTAACCGCTGGCCCCGGCCCTGATGGCCTCGACGATGTCGGCATCGTCGTCGAAGGTCGTGAGCACGACGACCCGCGTACGGGCCAGGCGCTCGTCCCCCGGATCTCCCGGGTGGCGGCGATACCGTCCATGCGCGGCATCCGCAGGTCCATCAGGACCACGTCGGGGCGGTACCTCCGAGCCGCCTCGATTCCGGCCCGTCCGTCGCCGGCTTCGGCCACGACCTCGATGCCGGTATCCCGCGCGAGCAGCGCCCTCAGCCCTGCGCGCACGAGGTCCTGGTCGTCGACCAGCACGACCGAGGTCACGACGTCACCTCCAGCGGGATGCGCGCACGCACGGCGAAACCGGAGTCCTCCGGGCCCGCGGTGAACGTCCCGCCCAGCAGCGCCACCCGCTCGCGCATCCCGATGATGCCGTTGCCCGGTGCGTTCGCCGCGCTCGGCTCCCGCCCCGGGCGGCGCCGCACGTCGTTGACGACGGCGACCGACACCGACGATCCCTCTTCCTCTTCACGGATCTCCACGGCCACTCCTCTCGCGTCGGCATGGCGCACGACGTTGGTGACGGACTCCTGCACGACGCGATAGATGGCGGTCTCCACGACCTGGGCCAGCTTCGTCGGCACCGACACGGCCACCGACACCTCCAGGCCCGCCTGCCGGGCCGGGGCGATCGCCGTCTCCAGGTCGGACAGCGCGCGGGGGGACCGCGCGGCCGGTTCGTCGCTGCGCAGGCCCGCGACCGTCCTGCGCAGGTCGGCGAACGTGTCGGCGGTGGTGTCCGAGATCGTCCGCAGGGCGCGTGCGACGGCGCTCTCGTCGGTGGGCAGCGCCTCCTGCGCGACCTGCGTGTGCAAGCCGATGACCGTGAGCGAGTGCCCCACGGTGTCGTGCAGATCGCGGGCGAGCGCGAGGCGTTCGGCCAGCACGCGCTGGTCGGCGGCGCGCGCGTAGCGCTCTGCGGTCAGCCGCGCGATCTCCTCCGCCTGCCGCCGCAGCAGCCTCCGCGAGCGCACGCTGTAGCCGAACGCGACCGCCCCGGCCAGCAGGATGGCCTCGCGCGGCAGCTCGTACAGCACCACGAAGGCGGCGTCCTGACCCTCCCAGAGCCGGTAGCCCACGGAGACGCCCAGGATGGCGGCCGAACCGGCGGCCGACACCCGCGTCCAGCCGAGGCTCGCGGCGGAGAAGACCGCGGCGGCGAGGGGGACCGCCACCCCGATCGGGGTGTTACCGGCGGCGTGATAGGCGAGCACCCCCACCACGGTGACGACCACCACCAGCACGGGATGCTGCCGGCGCAGCAGCAGCACCGCACCCAGGCCGATCGCCCACAGGTACGCCCAGCCGGAGGAGGTGCCGCCGCCGGCGTTCGAGGCGATGATCAGGGAGATCGTGAGGGTCACCGCCGCCGCCAGGAGCACGTCGAGGACCCACGGCGCCGGCTGGGCGGCCCCGTCTTCCACGTCGACGGCGGTGCGCGACATGCTGAGATCGTAGGGCGATCGGTGCGGCTCGTGTGTCGTTCCCGGGCGACATCCCCGGCGATGCTCGAGCCGGCTCGCCGCTCGGCCGAACGTCATGCCAGCAGCAGGCGAGCCGCGCGCGTGCGCACGGGCAGCAGCCGCTGCGCCGTGGCGACGCGGTTGACCAGGCGCGCTGCCGTCACGATCCGCTGCACGCGGCGCCGCCGCATCCGGTCGTAGCGCCGCAGTCCGGTCTCGATCCCGTCGGTGCAGACGCTGCGGGACAGCGCCCACACGTCCAGAAGAGATTCACAGGCGCCGCGACCGAGGTTCGGCGCCATCGCGTGCGCCGCGTCCCCGACGAGGACCACGTTTCCCCGCGCGAACCGCCCCGGCACGCGCACATCGAACAGATCGCGCCGGTCGACCCCGTCGTCGGCGATGGCGGCCAGCACACCCCCGATCGCCGCATGCCACGACGCGAAGACCGTCCGAAGAAGCGCCGTCGGGCTCGATGCCCCGGGGTCCACGCGGTCGGGGTGCAGGCACGCGAACCAGTTCACCATTCCGTCGCTGGAGGGCGTGATGCCGAACATCGCCCCCCGCCCCCACGTCTCGGTCACCGTGTCGACATGCCCCGGCACGACGCCGCGGAACGCGACGGTCCCCAGCGGCCGAGCCGCCGCATCCGCCCAGTGTCCGGTTCTGAGCCGGCTGTGGATGCCGTCGGCGGCGACCACGAGGTCGGCGCCGGGGAAGTGCTCGCCGGCCTCCACGGGCCGGGACCAGCGCACCGTGCCGGCCGGCAGCGCGTCGTGCAGCGTCTCCAGAAGCCGTGCGCGCGAGACCAGATGCGCGCTCCGACCAGCGGGGATGCGCCCGATCGTCGCGCCGTCGGGCCGGAGGATCGCCCCGCCGTGCACCTCGACGGCGTGACTGCGGACCGCCGCCCCCACCCCCAGCCGATCCAAGACCGCCATGGCGGAGGGCCACATCCCCAGGGCCGTCCCTCCGCGCCGAAGCGCGGGTGCCCGGTCGAACACGTCGACCTCCCACCCGTCGGCGACCAGCGCGTTCGCCGCCGCGAGACCGGCGATGCCTGCTCCGGCCACGACGGCGCGGTGTGGACGCAGCGGTGACGGCACGGCGCATTCCCTTCCCGAGATCCGCCGCGCGGATGCCTCGGCGTGCGCGCAGGCTAGCCCCGGCGTCGCCCGCCGCGCAGTCGTCACCGCTCGACAACCGGGCACGCCCGAGGTCGACCGGGGCCGACCTGACGTGTCGCTCCGGGGCGTGGCGCCGGCTGCGCACCCGGGGGTAGCGTGCCGGGCACGAGGAGGACCCGTGTCACTGAGCCCCGAGCACGAGTCGTTACGTCGCGCCGTGTACGACTCCTTCGCCGCACGCGGTCGCGCACCCGGCGACGACGAGCTCCGCAGGGCGACCGGCCGCTCCGCACGGTGGCTGGAAGAAGGGCTGCGCGTTCTGGCGGACGCCCATCACATCGTCCGGGACGAGGGCGGGATCGTCCTGGCGCACCCCTTCGCATCGCGCGACTTCGGCTTCTCGGTGAAGGGGGCGCACACGCTGTGGTGGGGCGGGTGCGCGTGGGACGCGTTCGCGATCCCCCAGCTCGTCGACCGCGAGCCGCGCGCGCTGGTGGCCACCGCGTGCCCGGCCTGCGGGGCGGCACACGCGTGGGTGGTCGAGCGGCAGGCGCCTCCGCCGGGGGATCAGGTGGTCGCCTTCCCCATCCCCGCGGCCTCGGCGTGGGATGACGTCATCCGCACGTGCAGTCTGCAGCGCGTGTTCTGCGGGAGGGGATGCGTGGACCGCTGGAGCGCGACGTCGGGGATCCCGGCGGACACGGTCGTGGACATCCCCACGCTGTGGCGGCTGGCGCGGCACTGGTACGACGGCCGGCTGGACTCGCCGTACGAGCGCCGCGACATCGCCGCCTCGGCGCGCTACTTCCAGGAGGTGGGCATGCCCCCCGCCTACGTCGCATCCCTGCGGGGGCGAATGTAGACGCCGGGCGACGCCAGCTGTCGATCCACGCCGGACGCGTCGCGGTGAGCGGATACCTACCGTGGCGGCATGGAACCCCGCGCTGCCCGCATCACCGTCTCCCGTCGCCGCCGGAGCATCCTCGGCCCGGTGCTGCTGGCGGGCGCGACCCTGCTCACCGCCGTGGCGACGGTCACCGCGTGCTCGGTGCTTCCCTCCTTCCCCTCGAGCGGCCCGGCGTTCGTGCCCGACGGGCCGCCGACCTTCGACACGGCACTCCCCATCCCCCCGCTTGCCGAATCGGAGGTCGTCGACGGGGTGCGCGTGTTCTCCCTGACGGCGCAGGAGGGATCGCGCCAGCTTCTGCACGACGAGCGCACCACCCCGACGTGGGGGTTCAACGGCGATTTCCTCGGCCCCACCCTCCGCGCGCAGCAGGGCGAGGAGGTGGCCGTGGAGGTGCAGAACGACCTGCCCGAAGCCACCACGGTGCACTGGCACGGCATGCACCTGCCGCCGGCGATGGACGGGGGCCCGCACCAGATGGTGGAGCCGGGCGACCAGTGGCGTCCGACGTGGCGCATCGATCAGGAAGCGGCGACCCTCTGGTACCACCCGCATCCCCACGGCAGCACGGAGGACCACGTGCTGCGGGGACTGGCGGGCATGTTCCTCATCGACAGCGCCGAGGAGCAGGACTTCGGTCTTCCCTCCGAGTACGGGGTCGATGACATCCCGGTCATCGTGCAGGACAAGAAGTTCCTCGACGACGGGCAGTTCCAGCTCGACGCCCAGGGCAACGAGGTGGGAGTGCTCGGCGACGTCGTCCTCACCAACGGAGCGTGGGGCGCCGTCCTGGATGCCACCACCGAACGAGTGCGGCTACGGCTGCTGAACGGATCCAGTGCCCGCACGTACGACTTCGGGTTCGAAGACCGCCGCTCCTTCGCCCTCGTCGGCACCGACGGCGGCCTGCTGGCGGCCCCTCACGAGACCGACCACGTGCGCCTCTCCCCCGGCGAGCGCGCAGAGATCGTCGTGTCGGTCGAGGCCGGCACCGAGGCCATGCTCCAGTCGTTCCCCCCGGACCTGGGGATGTCGCCCTGCCCTCCGCCTACGGCGGCGATGACACGTTCGACGTCCTGCGCGTCCGCGCGGCGGCGACCCTCACCCCGTCGCCGCCCCTCGCGGCGCAGTTCGCCGACATCCCCCGGCTGGACGCTTCCGACGCCGACACCGAGCGCACCTTCGAAGTGCAGAACCGTGAGATCAACGGCCGGCGCATGGACATGAACCGCATCGACGAGGTGATGCAGGTCGACTCGACCGAGGTGTGGGAGGTCACCAATCGCGACCTCTTCCCGCACAACTGGCACGTGCACGACGTGCAGTTCCAGGTGCTCGACATCGACGGCGAGCAGCCCCCCGCCGAACTGCTCGGGTGGAAGGACACCATCTACCTGGAGCCGCGTCGGCAGTACCGCATCATCATGCGGTTCGAGGACTACGCCGACGACGAGCATCCGTACATGATCCACTGCCACCTCCTCCTGCACGAGGACGAGGGACTCATGTCGCAGTTCATCGTGAGCGACGGAGAGCCCAGCCGCGACGGCGGCAGGGTCGGATCCGGAGGCCATGCCTCGCACTGAGGGAGGTCTGGCCATCGCCACCCCCGGCCCCACGGTGCTGCTGCCGCGTTCTCGATCGTGAAGTGGATCGGCGTCGCCTACCTCGTCTTCCTGGGCTTGCGCATGCTGATCGCCCGAGGCAGCCTCCTGCACGGCGACCCGGCTGCCGATCCGCGGGGTTCGGGCATGCTGGGGTACGCCCTCATCGGTGCGCAGGCGATCCGTCTGCTCAGACGCCGCGGGGGCGGTGTGGATCGAACGCGTCTGCGGGGCCGTCCTGCTGGCTCTGGCGGCCTGGCTGGCCGCCTCCCGCCGCGCGACGGCGTGACGGCGTGTCCCGACGCGGGCGGTGACGGCGTCACGCGAGGAGCGCGAGGGCGCCGCGCACCAGCACGAGCACCCCGCCCGCCGTGCTCACCGCGAGCAGGATGCGGCGGGCGACGGCCGCGCGGATGACGCGCGCCATGGCTGCGGCCAGGGTGGCGCCGCACAGGGCCGAGGCGGCGACGGCGGCGAGCAGCGCCCAGTTCACGGAGTCCTCGAGCGCGCCGGCGGGAACGAGGACCTTCGCGGCGAACGACGTGGTGCCCAGCGCGAGGAAGACCGGCTGCACGGTGGCAGCGAAGCGGTGCGGCTCCCACCCGGTGGCGACGGCGTGGAGCGCCAGCGCCGGCCCGCTGATCCCGGCCGTCATGCTCATGATCCCGCTGGCGACCCCCGCGCCGGCCGTCCCACCGGCGCGGGCGCGCATCATCCGCACCCGCGGACGGCTCACCAGCACGACCGACACGATCACGAGCAGCCCGATGACGACCTCGAGCCACGCCCCCGGGACGGCGCGCGTGATGAGAGCCCCGACGCCGACGCCCACGACGCCGGAGCAGATGAGCACCGTCGCACGGCGTCGGTCGATGCCGCGCCACAGGTGCACCGTGAGCACCGCGGCCAGGAGGGCCGAACACGCGTTGACGACCGCGATCCCGCCGGCCGGCCCGGCGACGACCACCGCGACCGGCGCCACCGTCAGGGCGAATCCCATGCCGGAGATCCGCTGCAGGCCCGCGCCCAGGAGAGCGAGGACGCACAGGGCCACCGCACCGAGGACGTCCATGGGATGCGAGGGCGGTCAGAAGGCCGGATTCAGGCCGGGGCGAGAGGGATCGGCCAGGAAGGCCGCCCTCATCGCCCCGGCCCACGAACCGGAGGGTGCCTTCTCCGGCCGGTCGATGGCCTGGCGCACGACGGCGTCGCTCAGCACGCGCTCGATCTCCAGGCGCGGATACTCGCGCTCCACGTCACGCCGCACGGCGGGTGAGACGGCGCCGGCGCCGAAGTCGGCGAGCACACCGAGCCGCGTCAGGCGGGGCACCGGCCCTCTCCGCTCGGCGATGCCGGGCGTGGTGTGCAGCGCGATGGCCTGCCAGACCTCGTCGATGCGCTCGGCATCCCAGCCCGCGTCCGCCAGGAACCGGGCTGCGGCATCCGCCCCCTCCACTTCGAACCGCTCGGGGCCGGGGTCGACGGCGGCGGTTCCGCAATCGTGGAAGATGCAGGCCAGGAACAGCGTCTCGGCGTCCGGCGCCGCATCCGTCTCGGATGCCTGGGCCTGCGCGAGCAGATAGGCGCGAACGCTGTGGTTGAAGATCGCCGCCTCCTCGTGAGTGCGGACGTGATCCCACGCCGCCTGCATCACCGGCGTCCACCCGAAGTCGGTGACGCTCGCCGTCGCGGCCGCGGCGTGGGGCCGCTGCGGGTGGTCGGGTCGTGTCATGGCGGGCATGCTATCCGCGCGCATGGGTGCCCCGATAGCGTCTCCCGGCGACGTCGACGGAGGTTGGCAGTGGATGTACGACCGGCGGCGATGCGGCTCCCTTCCGTGCCGTACCGGATGGTACGGTCGCCCGATGAGCGCCGC
The DNA here is from genome assembly GCF_008727775.1 of Microbacterium lushaniae. Lineage (NCBI taxonomy): Bacteria > Bacillati > Actinomycetota > Actinomycetes > Micrococcales > Microbacteriaceae > Microbacterium > Microbacterium lushaniae. The sequence continues at coordinate 385,688 of NZ_CP044232.1, read as the reverse complement.
ACGGGATCGATGGCTGGACGAGGGGTTGCGAGTCCTCGCGGAGGAGGGCGCCGCCGGGTTGCGCATCGATCGGGTCGCGGCGCGCATCGGACTGTCGAAGGGCTCGTTCCACCACCATTTCGAGGGTGCCGAGGGGTACAAGCGTGCGGTGCTCGAGCGGTTCGAGCGCCTCTGCATCGACGCCCTGGAAAACGCCATCGCCGGGGAGGGCGAATCGGCGACCGGTGTCGCGCCGCGCGAGGTCCTCGCTCGGCTCACCGCGCTGATCCAGCCGCACGACGCCGGCCTGTACCGCCCGCAGCTGGAGGTCGCGGTGCGCGCGTGGGCGACGACCGATGCGGAGGCGCGCGCCGTTCAGGCGCGGGTCGACGAGGCACGCGTCCGCGCTCTGCAGAGCGTGTGGCGTCCGCTGGTGGACAGCGATGACCGAGCGCACGCCGCCGCCTTGCTGCCCTACCTGGTCGCCGTCGGCGGGGCCATGGCCATGCCGCCGATCGACGCCGAGGAGCTCAAGGGGCTGTTCGAGCTGCTCCTCCCGCTCGTTCCCGACGCACCGGGTTCCGCGCCGCGCGGGTGAGCCGGATGCGGCGGCCGGGCCGCATCCGCCGTGCCGGCCTTCTCCCCTGTCCATTCTCCATACCATACGGTATGGTAGGGCAACCCGACGTGAGGAAAGTGATGTGGACTCTGCCTGATCCGGTGTGGCCGGTCATCGTGCTGGCCGCGATCCAGCTGGTCGACGGCCTGATGTGCCTTCGGCCGGCAAGCTTCATCGCTCGCTGCTTGGAAGGCGTGAAGTGGCCGCGCCGGTACTGGCGGCTGATGCCGCCGATCAAGTTCGCCGCCGCCGCGGGGCTCATCGCCGGGATCTGGATCCCCTACCTCGGCGCAGTCACCTCCGGCGCCCTCGTGCTGTACTTCGCCGTCGCGGTGGCGATGCACATCCGCGCGAGGTACCTCGGGCGCGACTTCTATCTGAACGCGCTGGGGATGCTCACCATCTGCGTGGCGACCTTCGTCTTCTGCTTCGCGCTCTGACCGCCCCCGGCGTCAGGCCCGAGGCGGCCGGGCCGCCCTGCGGGCGATCCCTTCGAGGAACCGACGCGTGATGACACGATGCGCCCCCGAGCGGATCACCAGGAGCCGGTAGCCCCATCCCAGGAAGCCAGGGAACTCCGCGCTCGTGTGCGCGGAGAGCAGTGCGCCGGCCGGGGCCCGTTCCACCGTGAGCCGCAGCTCGTACCTCGAGAAGTGGTGGTGGCCGGCGAGGGTCAGGCTGCGGGAGGGCACCACGTCGGTGACGGCGAAGCCGGGGACGGCCGACCCGACGGCGGGGATGGCCCCGACCGGGGCCCCGGGATCCGCCCCGATCAGGCGCAGGTACGGCGACGGGAGGGCCAGCGCGGCCGGGATGCTCTGGATGAGCGCCTCCCACACGCGCTCGGCCGACGCGCTCACGCGCACCGAGTTCACATCGATGCGGGGCAGCGACAGGTCACCTGCAGCACTCATCCCGACCTCTCCTCTGTCCATTCCTCACTCATACGTGCGTACGGGACGCCGCCGCACCGGCGCCAGACGATCGGGGGATGAACACCGACGGAATACAGCCAGTCATCGGGGTGCCGGGCAGGAGAGGACGGAGGATTGTCGACGCGAGGCGACGGAGCCGTCGACGCCGTGCGATGACACCCCGCGGGGCTCGGGCGGCATCGTCGTCAGCGACTGGTTCGCGCGCAGTGAGGCGACGGTGTCGTCACGCCCGCTGACGGCGCCTGGGCCGCGGGCGGGCGACCGCGATCGGTCCACCGTCGACGGCGGCTCCGACGGCGGCGGTGAGTTCGCCGATGCCCTCGATGCGCATGGCGACCACGTCGCCCTCGGCCAGCGGAGGCGGTGACAGCTCGCCGTTGCGCCCCCACAGCTCGCCGAGGCATCCGCCGTTTCCGGCCGTGCCCGAGCCGAGCACGTCGCCGGGCACGACGCGGGAGTTGCGGGATGCGTAGGCCACGAGTTCGGGGAAGGGCCAGCCCATGTTCGACATGAGGTCCTCGCCGATGAGCTCGCCGTTGACGCGCACCTCCGCTCGCACCGCGAGGAATCCGTCGTCGTCGAGGAACGGCACGAGCTCGTCGGCGGTCACGATCCACGGACCGAGGCTCGTGCCGAAGTCCTTGCCCTTGCACGGGCCGAGGCGCACCTTCATCTCGCGGGCCTGCAGGTCACGGGCCGACCAGTCGTTCATGATCGTGTACCCGAAGATGTGCCCCGCTGCCGTCTCGGGGCCGAGGTTCGTGCCGTCCGAGCCGGGCACCCCGCCGATGACGGCGGCGAGCTCGAGCTCGAAATCGAGCCTCTCGGTGGCCGGCGGGCGCACGGGCTCGCCGGGACCGAGGATGGTGTGCGGATTGGTGAAGTAGAACGTGGGCGCGTCGTACCACTCGGCGGGGACGTTGCTCTTGCCCTCCACACCGGCACTCACGCCCTCCACGTGCTCCTCGAACGTCACGAAGTCGCGTACCGACGGGGGCGCCACCGGTGCCAGCAGGCGCACCTGCGACAGCGGTCGACGTCTGCTCACCTCGCGCAGCGTCCGCGCATGCAGCTCGTGCGCGGCATCCAGGCCCCCGGCGAGGACGCTCGCGACGCTCTCCCCGTCGGCGAAGGGGATGACCTGATCCGCTTCCACGAACCCCTCTGCGACGTCGGCGCCGTCGCGCCACCGGGCGATCCTCACGCGTGCCTCCTGCTCTCCAGCAGCGCGGCGGCGTTACCCGCCAGGATGCGGCGCGTGGTCTCGTCGGGCAGTCCCGCCGCACGGATCGTGGCGACCGGATCGTCCAGTCCCATGTCGAACGGGTAGTCGCTGCCCAGCACGACGCGGTCCTCTCCGGCGACCTCGATCAGGGCGCGCAGGGTGCGGGCATCGTGCACGACCGTGTCGAACCACAGCTTGCGCAGGTACGTCGAGGGCGGATGCGCGCAGCCGCGGGCGTCCGGTCGCACGCGCCACGCATGGTCGGATCGGCCCATCACCGTCGGCAGGTAACCGCCGCCGTGAGCGGCGACGAGCTGGAGCCCGGGGTGGCGGTCCAGCACGCCCGCGAAGATGAGGTGCGACAGGGCCACGGCGTTCTCGGTCGGCTGCCCGACCGTGTTGGCGAGGTAGAACCGGTCGAGTCGCTCGTCCAGGCTGCATCCGAACGGGTGCAGGAAGACGACGACCCCGAGTTCGGCAGCCCGCGCCCAGAAGGGCTCGAGCCGTTCGTCCGAGAGCTCGACGTCACCGGCGAAGGAGGAGATCTCCACGCCCGCCAGGCCTCGGCCGAGCACGGCGTCATCGAGGTACTCCACGATGCGCTCGGGATGCTGCAGCGGCACGAGGCCGAGGCCGATCAGGCGATCGGGCGCTGCCGCGACGTGCTCGGCGATGAGGCGGTTGGCCTCGCCGGCGGCCCACACGGCCAGCCCCTCGGGCGCCCACGGGTAGAAGTGGTTCGGCGATGCGCTCACCCACTGCCGCTCGACGCCCTGCGCGTCCATGTCGGCCAGGCGCACGGCCACGTCGGTCAGCTTCGGGATGCGGGCGCCGACCATCGGGCCCGACACGGCCTGGCTGGCCGCGCCGTGCCGGCGCAGCTCCAGCGCGGCCGCCTCGGCGACCAGCTCGGGAACGCGACGCTCGACCTCGGCGTGGAGGGTGGGGAGCAGAACGTGGGCGTGCACGTCGGTGACGCCGTCGACATGGCCCATCATGCCGGCTGCGCCATCTTCTGGGCGATGCCGAAGATCAGCCCGCCGGCATCCGCGTCGCGGTCACCGTCGATCTGCCACTGACCGAGCTGGACGGATGCCTCGACCACCGCCTGCGCCCGCGGCATCCGCCGCGCGTGGAACTCGTCCCACAGGTCCTGGTCGAGCTCGTCGCGCGAGGTGAGCAGCTGCGTGAGCACGAAGGCGTCCTCCAGCCCCTGCGCGGCGCCCTGCGCGATCGTGGGCGGGCAGCTGTGGGCGGCGTCGCCGATGATCACGGCGCGCCCGCGGTTCCAGGGAGCGGGGACGATGTGGTGCGTGAACCACGTGTAGTGAGCCCGCGCGCCCCGCTCCAGGTCGCCCCGGATCTGGTTCCACGGCCCCCCGTAGGCGCGCGATTCGGCCAGCATGATGCCGGTCGCCTCCTCGTCGCTCACGCCCGACCGGTCCTGCGCCTTCTCCACCAGGAACGCGTACATCGAGTCCTCCCCCGTCGGGGTGTACCCGGCGATGTAGACCGGTCCGCCGTAGTACAGCTCGCTGCGCTGCACCTCGTCGGGACGGGAGACGAAGGTCCGCCAGATGCCCATGCCGGTGGGCTGCGGCTCGACGTCGATCCCGATCAGCTCGCGCACCGTCGAGTGCAGCCCGTCGGCCCCGATCACGAGGTCGTACTCCCCCGCACGTGTTCCATCGACGGACAGCTCCACAAATGCGTCGGACTGCTCGAGCGCGGTCGCCTTCACCCCGAAGTGCATCCTCGCCCCCGCCTTCTCGGCGTGGGCCAGGAGGATGCGGGCGAGTTCGGCCCGCGGCATCCCCATGCCGGCGGGGTAATCGGGGCCGCCCGTCTTCACGTCGGGCAGCTCGGCGACGACAGGGGCGTCGGGACCGGGCGCGCGGAGGGTGAGGCCTTCGAAGGCGAACCCGGCGGCGCGGATGTCGCCCCACGCGCCCAGCGCGTCGAACACGCGCAGGGCGTTGCCCTGCAGGGAGATGCCGGAGCCCAGTGCGGTCAGCTCTGGCTTGGCCTCGAAGACGTCCACGTCGACGCCGGCCTTGGCCAGCTGGATGGCGGCGGCCAGGCCGGCGATCCCGCTGCCGACGACGGCGACTTTGCTCACTGCGGTCATGTTCAGAACCTCTCTGTTCTGGATCGTGGCGGATTAGAGGAGAGCGACGGGGTTGATCGGAGACCCCACGGCGCCGGTGATCGGCAGCGGCGGCGCCGAGAGCAGGAACTCCCAGCGTCCGAGTTCGACGCACGCCGCGGCCAGTTCGTCGAGGTTCCACATCTCGCCGATCGTGAGGCCCATGTTGGGGATCACGATCTGGTGGAGGGGCTGGAAGGCGGGTGCGTCGAACTCGTTGGGGCGCACTTCGAACCCCCAGGTGTCGGTGGCGATGGCGGCGATCTGGGTGCGGTGCAGCCATCCGGCGGTCGTCAGCGACAGGCCGGGGGCCGCGCCGCCCGCGTATTCGCCCCAGCCCTCGCGGAGTGCGCGCGTGTAGCGGCCGGTGCGCACCAGGACGATGTCGCCTCGGCCGACGGCGCTGGAGGCACCCTGCGCGGCGATGCACGCGTCGAGCTCGGATGCGGTGATGGCGTAGCCGTCGGGCAGCTCTCCCGTCTCCGGAGCGAGGTGCCGGCCGAGATCCAGCAGCACGCCGCGGGAGACGATGACGTCGCGGGCATGCTCGATGCCGGTGACCAGGTCGCCGTCGCTGGTGACGACATCACCCGCCCGGCGACCGTTCCACGCGTTGCCGTGGTCGAAGATGTGCCCGAGCCCATCCCACTGCGTCGAGCACTGCAGGGGCATCGTGACGTAGTCGTCGGCGCCGCCGATGCCGTGCGGGAAGCCCTGCGTGCCACGCTCGGCATCGGTTCCCGTGTCGGTCATCGTGTGCACGGGGTTGATGCGCCGGCGCCACCCCTTCTGGGGGCCGTCGGTGTCGAAGTTCTGCGACAGCGAGATGACGCGCCCCGCCGAGACGAGCCGCGCGGCGTCCGCGCGCTTGCGCTCGTCGATGAAGTTCAGCGTGCCGAGCACGTCGTCCGAACCCCAGCGGCCCCAGTTGCGGTAGGCATCGGCCCGCGCGGCGATCTCGCCCTCGGGGTTGCCTCGGTCAAGATCCGCCGGGTTCTCCGACGGCTCGGCCACGACCCCCTGAGCGGTCATCGCGCACCGCCCTCGGCCACGCAGCGCACCACCTGGGTACCGAGGCCCTCGATCGAGCCGGTCATGACGTCCCCGTCGCGCAGGAATCGCTTCCAGTGCTGGCCGTTGCCGGCCGGGCTTCCGGTCAGCAGGAGGTCGCCCGGATTCAGCGGCGCGGTCTGCGACGCGCCCGCCACGAGCGACGGCACGTCGAAGATGAGCTCTGCCGTGGTCGCATCCTGCATCACCTCGCCGTTCAGCTCGAGCCGCACACGCAGGTCCGACGGATCCACGAACGGGGCCGGAACGAGGAAGGGGCCCGTGGGCAGGAACCCGGGGGCGTTCTTCGCGCGGTACCAGTCCGCCCCGATGTCGCCCACGTCGGCGGGGAAGAGGAGGTCGCGGGTCGTGATGTCGTTGACGATCGTGTACCCGGCCACGTGCTCCATCGCCTGCTCCCGGTCGACCCGGAATCCCGGGCGCCCGATGACGACGGCCAGTTCCAGCTCCCAGTCGTGCGTCTGACTGTACGCGGGCAGCTCGAGCGGCACCTCATCGCCCACGACGCACTGCGGCAAGCCGATGAAGACGAACGGCCGCCCGCTCGCGGCCCGCGCATCCATGATCCGCTCCGCGTGCGCGCGCGCCTCCTCCGGGTCGCGCGCCGCGTCGCCCTTGGTCAGCCCGGCCACGATCAGCTGCACGACGTGCGTGCGGTAGTTGGCGCCGGCCTGCAGCACCTGCCGGGGCTCGACCGGCGCGGTCAGCGTCACCTGCTCGAGCGGACGCCATCCCTCGCCCCCCTCCTCGGCGAGCGCGCCCAACCGGCCCCAATCCGGATCGGCGAAGAAGGCGTTGAGGTCGTCGGCACCGAGCTCGGCCGGCGTCAGCGGGCGGATGCGGTCGCCGGCGACCAGGGCCGGCCACGCACGCCCGCCCTCGTCGACGCGGGCCAGGGCGAAGGGTGCGGTCAGGCCGCTGGACGTCTTCGTCATCGGATTCTCCTTGCCGGCCCGGCTCAGCCGTGCTGCGTGTACGGGTTGATGAGGGCGGCGCGGATCTCCTCCGGGACGCCTTCCTCGGTCGCCGACGGTCCGTCGGCGGGCGGGAAGGACTCGGTCATCGACATGGGCATGGCGCCGTTGCGATAGAGGTTGCTCGATCCCTGCGAGGGCTTCCACGTGTTGGGCGTCCAGTCGGGGACGTAGTTGCGGTACCCGCCGGTGTTGAGCTCGATGCGCATCGTGGACGGCTCGCGGTAGTACAGGAACGTCTGCTCGCCGATCCCGTGGATCGAGGGTCCGTACTCGATCGGGATGACGTGCTCCATGAGGGTGTCGGCGGCGATGAGCAGTTCCTCGTACGTGTCCACCCAGAAGGCGTAGTGGTTGACGCGCCCGGCGCGCGAGGAGCCGTCCAGCACGACGCCGAGGTCGTGCGACTTCTCGTTCGTGGTGAGCACCGAGAAGACCGACAACGGGGCTTCGTCGAGCACCGTCCGCGCCATGATGCGGAAGCCGAGCACCTCGTTGTACCAGGCCGCGAACCCGTCGACGTCGCTCGTGGCGATCGTGACGTGGTCGAGCTGGCGCGGGGCGCCGGCGACCTTGGAGCGCTTCTCCGGGCGGTCGGGGTAGATCGACGCGACATGTGCGGGCGCCTGGTGGCGCTCGACATCCCAGTGCAGCGTCATGGGGTGCCCCCACGGGCCGACGAAGCGCAGGGCGCGGCCGATCTTGTAGCCGTCGAACCACTCGATCTCCACGCCCGCGGCCTCCAGGCGACGGGCCGCCTCCTCGAGGGCCTCGGGGCTGGAGGTGCGCCAGGCCATGGTCTCCAGCGCCGGCTCGTCGCCGGGGACGACGACCACCGAGTAGGAGTAGTAGTCCCCCCAGCACCGCAGGTAGACGCGCCCGTTCTCGCGGGCGACCTCCGTCAGCCCGACATGCGTGGTGTAGAACTCGACGGATGCGTCCACATCCGGCGTGGTGATCGCGACATAGGAGAGGTGCGCGAGGAGTTTGATCATCGTTGATCCCTTTCAAGACGTTGCGGGGCACGGATCCGCTGTCTCCATCCTGGAAGCACTCCACGTATAAAGGAAGTCGATTTGACCGATGTTGGCTATCATCCGTTCTTATGGTCGACCGCTCGCGTTTGAACCGCCTGGATCTCAACCTCCTCGTCGCCCTCGACGCCCTGCTGACCGAGCGCAGCGTCACGCGCGCGGCCGAGCGCCTGCATCTGACGCAGCCGGCGCTGAGCGCGTCCCTCTCGCGCCTGCGCACCCACTTCAACGACCCGATCCTCGCCCGCCGCGGGAACACGCACGAACTTACGCCGTTCGCCGTGCGCCTGTCTGAGCACGTGACGACGGCGCTCGAGTCGACCCGGCGCGTCTTCGACAGTCAGGCGACGTGGGCGCCGGCGGAGTCCACCCGTGAGTTCTCGATCTACGGCTCCGACTACGGCTTCGCCACGATCGGCACCGTCGTGTCGCGCCTCGCCGCCGAGCGCAGCCCGGGGGTGCGGTTCCGTTTCATGCTGCACACGCCGGCGGTGGTGGAGGACGCCGCCAGCCGGCTGCGTTCGGCCGATGCGATGATCATCCCGCACGGATTCCTGAGCGATCTGCCGTATCGCGACGCGTGGCGCGATACGTGGTTCGCGCTCGTCGCCGATGACAACCCGGCCGTCGGCGAGGAGCTGACGATGGAGAACCTCGGCACCCTGCCGGTGGTGATGACCTACGCCTCCCGCAGCGCGTTCACGTTCGTGAGCCGGCAGATCCAGCAGCTCGGGATCGAGCCGCGCGTCGCCGTAGTGGTGGAGAGCTTTCTGAGCCTGCCGCACTTCGTGCAGGGGACCGACCGCGTGGGCCTGATCCAGGGGGCACTGGCCCCCTTCGCCGCACAGCTGGGCGGGACACGCCTCCTGCGCCTGCCCTTCCCTCCCACTCCGATCGTCAACGCCCTGTGGTGGCACCCGGTGCACTCTCGTGACCCCGAGCACGCCTGGATGCGCGACCTGTTCGCCGAGGCCGGCCGCATCGTCGAGCAGGACGTGAGCGAGCACACGCCCTGACACCGGCGCGGGCATCCGTCAGCCGCGACGCGACGCCAAGAAGCTGCCGAGCCGGTCCAGGACCCCCTCCGAACCCCGCTCCCGCATCGACCCGTCGTCGAACCCGTCCAGGTGGATGCCGTGCTCGCCGTGGGTGAACCGCGTGCCGCCTTCGATCTCCTCGAACTCGTACGACACGACCGACGTCGAGATGTGCGTGTCATCGAGCCACATGTCGTACGTCACGACGATCCGCTCCGGGGCGACGATGTCGGTGTAGGTCGCCTCGAAGCGCGAGACCGGCCCGCCGTGGAAGGCGCCGACGGCGACGTCGCGCCCGCCGACGCGGAAATCGAAGCGCCACTCCCCCGTCTCCCACTCGAGGCTCTCCCCGAACCATTCGCGCTTGCGGTCCTCCTCCGCGAAGGCGGCCCACACCTCGCCCACCGGGACGGGGTAGTCCCGCACGAGGGTGAAGCCGGCATGTGCCACGCTGCGCCGGCCCGTGGCGCTCATCGCCGCTCCCGCGTGAAGGTGACGTGGATGGTGCCGCTGGGGGCGACCACGGTCTCGACGCGGCAATCCCGCTCGAGACCGCGCAGGTCGTCCCACAGGTTGATGCCCTGCCCGAGGATGATGGGTGCGATCGCCACGTGCAGGTCGTCGACGAGACCCGCGGCGAGGAACGGCCGCACCGTGGTGGGGCCGCCCCCGATGCGGACGTCGGCGCCGCCGGCCGCATCCGTGGCCATCGCGAGCGCCTCCTCCGGCGAGGCGGTCACGAAGTGGAAGGTCGTGCCGCCGGTCATCTCCAGCGGCGGGCGCTGCTCGTGGGTGAGGACGAACACCGGCACCCGGAAGGGCGGCTCGTCACCCCACCACCCACGCCAGTCGGGGTCGCCGGGGTGGGCGTGCAGGCCGAACATCCCCGCGCCGAGGATCTCGGCTCCGATGCCCTCGAAGTAGCGGGCGGCGAATTCGTCGTCGAGGTCGGTGGTGCCGGCGCCCGAGGTGTCGTGCAGCACGCGTGCGCGGAACGTGCGCGTGGCGACGTAGGCCTCCGTCAGCCGGCCCCAGTCCTGACCGAACGGGTCATCGGGGGTCTGGTCGACGGTCGTGGCGCGACCGTCGAGGGAGATGTTGAGATCGACGCGGACACGGGTCATGAGGGGGCTCCTTCGTGATGACGGGCGAGGTGGATTCCGAGCCGGTCGGCCCGCCGCTCGGCGTCGGTGCGCTGCTCGTCGAGCCACAGGTGCAGCACGTCGAGGGCGCCCGGTCGCAGGCTCACCGTGCGCACCCGGCCGGTCTTCTCCGACGTGATGATGCCCGCGTCGGTGAGGATGCCCAGGTGCTGCACGAACGAGGGCAGCGACATGTCGAACGATTCCGCCAGCACAGAGACGGCCGCGGGCGCCTTCGCGAGCCGCTCGACGATCCCACGGCGGGTGGGATCGGCGAGGGCGCGAAGCACCCGATCGACATCGTCTCGATACTTAGGCATGTGCCTAAGTTAAGGGTGCACGATCGCGGCGTCAAGAGCCGCCGACGGCATCCGGCGTACCGTTGTGTCATGGCGGACAAGAGCGACGGGTGGTACTGGTCCGAAGAGGGCGTGAATTTCCACACCCGCAAGTGGGTGCGGCCCGAGGATCTGAATGCGAACGGCACGCTCTTCGGCGGCAGTCTGCTGCGGTGGATCGATGAGGAGGCGGCGATCTACGCCATCCTGCAGATGGGCAACCACCGGGTCGTCACCAAGCTCATCTCGGAGATCAATTTCGAGGCATCCGCCCTGCAGGGCGACCTCATCGAGATGGGCCTCACCGCGACGCGGTTCGGGAAGACGTCGCTGACCATGCGCGCCGTCGTGCGCAACATGATCACGCGCGAGCGCATCCTCACGATCGAGAAGATCGTGTTCGTCAACCTCGACGACGAGGGCCGGCCGACCCCGCACGGCTACACCGACATCACGTACGACCGCGACCGGATGCCCCGCGAGCACCCCGGCACCGGCACGATCAAGCTCCCCTCGCACTGACCGCTCGCCCGCAGGCGGCCGGATGCGCTCTCCCTACGCCAGCGCGCCGCCCGGGATGGCGGCGAGCAGCTCGCGCGTGTACTCCTGCTCGGGCGCGCGGAAGATCTGCTCCGGCGTCCCCGACTCCACGATGCGGCCGCGCTGCATCACGTGGACCTCGTGGGAGATCATGTTCACCACGGCGAGGTCGTGGCTGATGAACAGGTAACTGAGGCCCAGGCGGTCCTGCAGCGCGACGAGCAGCTCGAGGATCTGAGCCTGCACGAGCACGTCGAGGGCCGACACCGCCTCGTCCAGGACGATGAGTTCGGGCTCCAGGGCCAGGGCGCGGGCGATCGCGACGCGCTGGCGCTGTCCGCCGGACAGCTCGTGCGGCAGCCGCTCGACGAGGGAGTCGGGCAGGGCCACCTGCTCGAGGAGCTCGCGGACACGGATGCTGCGGCTCTTGCGGTCGCCGATGCCGTGCACACGCAGCGGCTCGGCGATGGACTGGGCGATCGTGTAGCGCGGGTCCAGCGACGCGAACGGGTTCTGGAACACCGGCTGCACCTGGCGCCGCACCGCGAACATCTGCCGCCGACGCAGCCCGGACAGGTCCTTCCCGCCGATGCGGATGACGCCCTCGCTGGGAGACTCCAGCCCGAGCAGCATCTTCGCGGTCGTCGATTTGCCCGACCCGGATTCTCCCACCACCGACACCGTGCGTCCGCGCGGGATGGTGAAGCTGACATCGCGGGCGGCCCAGAACTCCTCGCCGCGCGCACTCCCCCGCATCCGATAGCTGCGGCCCACGCCTTCCAGGCTCACGAGCGTCTCCGGCGCAGGCCCCGCCGGAGGCCGGGTGATGAGGGGAACGGTGACCAAGCTCGGAGCGGCGGCGACCAGCCGCTGGGTGTACTCCTCGTGCGGTGCCTCGAGGATCGCGCGGGCGGGACCGGATTCGACCAACTCCCCGCGGTACATCACGAGCACCCGGTCGGCGCGTTCGGCGGCGAGGGCGAGATCGTGGGTGATGAGGATGACCGCGGTGCCCGCTTCCCCCGTCAGTTCCGCCAGCGTGTCCAGGATCCGGCGTTGCACGGTCACATCCAGTGCGCTCGTGGGCTCGTCGGCGATGAGCAGTCTCGGCTCGCACGCGAGCCCCATCGCGATGAGCGCCCGCTGGCGCATGCCACCGGAGAATTCGTGCGGGTACTGCTGGTAGCGCCGCCCCGCATCGGGGATGCCGACGGACTCCAGCAGTTCCACGACGCGCTCGCGCCCGCCGGGGCGGCCGTGCACCTGGAGCGCCTCCAGGATCTGCGCCCCCACCGTGTGCACCGGATCGAGGTTCGACATGGGGTCCTGCGGCACCATGCCGATGCCCGCGCCCCGCAGCGAGATCATCTCGCGCTCGGGCACACCCGTGAGATCGCGCCCCTCGAAGCGGATCTCCCCCGCCGCGATGCGTCCGTTCTCGGCGAGGAGCCGGTTGATGCTCGCCGCCACGGTGGACTTGCCGGAGCCGGATTCGCCGACGATCGCGACCGTCTCGCCGGCGGCGACGTCGAAGCTCACCCCCTTGACGGCGTCGAAACGCCCACCCGGGGTGGTGAAGGAGACCCGCAGGTCGCGGACGGAGAGGAGAGGGGCGGTCACGGAGTGGCTCCCGTCGTCGAGGGGTGGAGGAGGGCGTCGGCGCGGGAGATCGCCTCGCGCCAGAGGAGGTCGACGGGCACGAGGTGTTCCCTCCGGGGTGCGGGCCGGCCGTGCAGCCGGTTCGTCAGCAGGACGGTGAGCACCGCGGGCTGACCGTCGCTCGCGGGCGCTGCGGCGACGAGGGTTCCGGTGAAGCCGCTGTGACCGAGGAAGAGCCGTTCCCTCCCCCGCCAGCGCACGCGGTAGTGGAGGAGACCCTGCCCCTGCCCGGCGTCGACGGCTGTGCGGAAGGCCGCGCCGCTGGCGACGCCCAGACCCCAGGCCTCCGGCGCGGCGATCGCGGCGGCGATCCGCAGCATCCCCTCGGCGTCGCCGAACCACCCCGCATGACCTGCCGCGCCTCCGAAGGCGTGGAAGGCGTTCCCGTCGGCGATCTCACCGCGCAGGATGCCGCTTCGCCACGGGAATCCCGCGGCATCCACGTCGACGGGGTACGGCACGCCACTGCGCACCATCTCGCGCTCGATGGCGTCGCCGTCAGGCCCCGCCGCCACGGGCGTGCCGGCGACGGGGCCGCCGGGTGACACACTCGCGGCGGCGAGCGGGTCGAGCAGCACCTGCCGGACGGCCGCGGCGAAGTCGGAGCCCGTCACCTGGGCGATGACGGCACCGAGAGCCTGCATGCCGAGATCGGAATAGTGCCGCCCCGCCCCGCGGGGATATCGCGGGGCCAAGGACAGGGCGCCGGCGACGGGATCCGCCACCGCCTCCGGTGCGAGGTACAGCGGCCACCACTCCCTCAGTCCCGCGCGATGGCGCAGGAGGTCGTCGATCGTCACCTCGGCCGCCCCGCCCGCGCGTGCCCCGAGGATCGCTCCGAGGGTCGTGTCATCGGCGAGGGCACCGAGATGGATCAGGCGCCGAACCGTCAGCGTGGTGAGCGTCTTGCTCACGGAGGCGAGGTCGAACGCGTGGGCGACGGTCATCGGCGCACCGGTCTCGACGTCGGCCACCCCGCTTGCCGACACGTCGGTGCGACCGTCCTCGACGACGGCGAACACGGCCCCCGGCGGTGCGTGCCCTTCTGCGCGGGGCGCGGTGACGCCCGCCACCGCCGATGCCGGCTCGCTGTCGTTCTCAGCCATGCTCCCGCGCCCTCGCCTGCGGCGGCGCCATCCGCAGGAAGGCCGGCCGCGGGCACGGCTCGGGAAGCCGCAGCGGCTCGGCGCCCGGCGTGAGTGTGCCCAGGAGGCGCCCCCCGCTGGCCCCTGTCGCGCTCGGCGTCGTGCCGGGCACCCCGTGCCACGACAGCCAGCCGATCAGGGCCATGAGCACGGCTTCCTTCTCATCCGCCCCCAGTCCGAGCTCATCGGTGCGCCCGATGCGCGCGCCCGGGAGGGAGCGGGCGATCCCGTCCGTCACGACGCGGTTGTGCACGCCGCCTCCCGACACGAATACCTCGGCAGGGTCGAGCGGGGCGAGCGCGTCGGCCACGGTCCGGATGGTGAGGGCCGCGAGCGTCGCGAGGAGGTCGGCGTCGTCGACCTCGCGTCCGAGCCGCCCGAGCGCCGCGTGCACGTAGTCGAGGTGGAACAGCTCCTTGCCGGTGCTCTTCGGTGCCGGGAGGCGATAGTACGGTTCGTCCAGGAGCACCGCGAGCAGCTCCTCGTCGATGCGTCCGGACGCGGCGATCGCGCCGGATTCGTCGTAGCCGGCGGCGTGCAGGCCCCGCTCGCGGACGACCGCGTCGATGAGCGCATTGGCCGGGCCGATGTCCCACGCCCGCGGGAGGTCGGCCCCGACGACGGTCACGTTCGAGATCCCGCCGAGGTTCAGGGCGGCGACGGGCCGGCCGCCCGTGGCGCGGCCGGCGAGGATGAGTTCATCGATCGTGGAGGCCAGGGGCGCGCCCTGCCCTCCGGCGGCGATGTCGCGGATGCGCACATCGGACAGGATGGGCGTGCCGGTCGCCTCGGCGATCCACCCCGGCTGCCCGATCTGCAGCGTGCCGAGGACGCGGGGCCCCTCGACCCAGTGGTACACCGTCTGGCCGTGGGACACGATCAGGTCGACGGGGCCCGCGTCGGCGATCGCGGCGACGGCGGCGCGCGCGAAGGCCTCCCCGATGAGCGTGTCCAGCTGCGCCACCTCCTCGAACGTGGTGTTCCGGGGCGGCAGCGCCCGCACGAGCCGGTCACGGAGTTCCGAGGTGTACGGCGTCGACCCGTGGGTCACGACGAATGCCTCCAGACCGGCCTCGTGGCGGCGGAACTCGACGACGGCACTGTCGATGCCGTCGTGCGACGTACCCGAGATCAGTCCGAGGATCCTCATCGCCGTGCCTCCTGCCCTTCGTCCAGCGCGACGCGCAATCGGCCTTCCGCCGCATCCAGCACGGCGCGCGCCTCCTCGATGGGCAGTGACCGGCGCAGCGCGACGACGGCGACCGGAACGGAGTACCCCGCCTGCTCCAGCGCCTCGCGTGCCCGCTCGTGGCCGACCGCCGCGATCTGCGCCACGATGCGCGTCGCGCGCACACGGAGTTTCTCGTTCGACGCCTTCACATCAACCATCAGATTGCCGTAGGTCTTGCCGAGGCGGATCATCGCGATCGTCGAGAACATGTTGAGCACGAGCTTCTGGGCGGTACCGGCCTTCAGCCGGGTGGATCCGCTGACGAACTCCGGCCCGACGATGACTTCGATGCCGTGATCGGCGGCGCGGCTGAGTTCCGTGTCGGAATTGCACGACAGCCCGATGCCCAGCGCGCCCCGCTCCCGCGCCCGCGAGACCGCCCCGATGACGAACGGCGTCCGCCCGCTGGCGGCGATCCCGATCACCGAATCGTCGGGTCCGACGCCGGCGGCGTCGATCGCGGCCGCGCCCGCGCCGGCGTCATCCTCGGCGCCTTCGACCGCCTCGACGACGGCCCTGGGTCCTCCCGCCATGATCCCGATGACGCGATCGCGCGTGGAGAAGGTCGGCGGGATCTCCGACGCATCCAGCACGCCGATCCGTCCGGGCGTGCCGGCACCGACGTAGAAGAGCCGACCGCCGCGCTCCATGCGCTCGGCGACCCCCTCGATGGCGGGGATGATCTGTGCCAGCGCCGCGCGAACGGCCAGGGGCACAGCCTGATCGGCCTCGTTCATGAGGGTGGCCAGCTCGGCGACCTCGAACGTGTCGATCCGGGCGTAACGCGCATCGGCTGCTTCGGTCGTGAGGGTTTCGAAGTTCACCGGGTCAGCGTCCTTTGCGGTGGGGGTCGAGGGCGTCGCGCAGTCCGTCGCCGAGGAGGTTCAGTCCGATGATGAGCAGGATCAGCACGAGGCCGGGTCCGGCCATCGTCCACGGGGCGGCCACGATGAGCGTCTGCGCGTCGAACACCATCGATCCCAGTGACGCGGCCGGGGGCGGAGTGCCGAAGCCGAGGAAGCTCAGCGACGCCTCCGTGAGCACCGCCCACGACAGCGAGAGGGTGATCTGGACGATGAGGATCCCGGTGATGTTGGGAAGGATGTGCCGGGCCATGATGCCCACGCTTCCCATCCCCGTGGCCTTGGCGGCGCTGACGTAGTCGATCTCGCGCAGCGAAAGCACGGGTCCGCGCGTCACGCGCACGAAGATGGGCGTGTACACGACCGCGATG
The DNA here is from genome assembly GCF_008727775.1 of Microbacterium lushaniae. NCBI lineage: Bacteria > Bacillati > Actinomycetota > Actinomycetes > Micrococcales > Microbacteriaceae > Microbacterium > Microbacterium lushaniae. Next base: position 369,379 of record NZ_CP044232.1, on the reverse strand, counting down.
GCCACGGCCACCGTGAACCAGTTCCGCGTGAACACCGATGCCAGCGTCAGCGCGAGAAGCAGCGGCGGGAAGGCGAAGAGCACGTTCGTGATGCCGCCGATGACGCTGTCGCCGATGCCGCGCAGATATCCGGAGACGACGCCGCCGACGGTTCCGACCACAGCGGCGAAGCCCACGGCCACGAGGGCGACCAGCGCCGAATTGACGACCCCGGACGCGACGCGGGCGAACACGTCGCGACCGAACTGATCCGTGCCGAACAGATGCGCGGGTGAGGGCGGCTGGAGGCGTGCGGTGGTGTCCTGCGCGCTGGGATCTCCCAGGAGACCCGACGCGGATGCGATCGACAGCAGGACGAACACGCCGACGATGATGAGGCCCGTCAGACCGCTCGGGCTGCGCAGCAGCGGCGCGAAGGCCCGCCCTGCGGAGCGAGGGGCGACGGCGGGTGCGGCGACGGTGACGGTATCGCTCATGCGGCACGCACCCGCGGATCGATGCGGCGGTACAGCAGGTCGGTGAGGAGGTTCACGATCACGAAGAGCATCGCGATGACGAGCACGGTGCTCTGCACGACGGCGAACTCCTTCTGGTTGATCCCGAGGAGGACCTGCCGGCCGATCCCGGGGAGGGAGAAGATCTGCTCGACCACGACGGCGCCGCCCAGGAGGTAGCCGAATTGCAGGCCGGTCATGGTCACGATGGGGATGAGTGCGTTGCGCAGCACGTGCCGCCACTGCAGCCGGCGCGGCGGTACACCCTTGGCGCGGGCGGTGCGGACGAAATCGAGTCCGCGCACTTCGAGCACCGCGGTCCGCGTCGTGCGCATGATCGGCGCGGCGATGCCGAAGCCGAGCACGAGGGCCGGCATCAGCATCTGCTGGAGGTTGCGGACGGGGTCCTCCCACAGCCGGGCGAACCCCAGCCCGTTCGGATTGAACCCCAGCGCCTGCGCCGACACGGCGAGCATGGTCGTCGCCAGGAGGAACGCAGGCACCCCGAGGCCGGCCAGCCCCACGCCCTGTCCCACCCAGTCGCGCAGCGCATTGGGGCGGGAGGCAGACAGCATGCCCAGCGGGATGCCGATGAGCAGCGCGATGACGATGGCGAGGAGGGCGAGTTCGAGCGTCACCGGAAGGGCGAGCACGGTCATCTCCAGGACCGACTGCTGGGCCCTCGCGGAGAAGCCGAGGTTTCCCGTCACCACCGCCCCGAGCCACGTGAAGAACTGCACGATGAGCGGCTGGTCGACGCCGTAATAGGCCTCCAGCGCGGCCCGTTGCTCCGGGGACAGGGCTGCCGCCTCGGTGCCGTACGCGGCCGTGATCTGGTCGCCGGGGAGCGCCCGGAGCATCAGGAACACCGCCACGGCGACGCCGAAGAGGGTCAGGAGCGCACTGCCGACGCGGCGCGTCACAGGCGAGACGAGAATGCGGTGCAGCATGGGACTCCCACGCGGGTCGGACGGGGCGGTCACGCCCTGCCCGACCCGCGAGTGCTCAGTCGACGGTGACGTCGCGCAGGTTCTGCAGCGAGCCGTTGGACAGGGGCACGAAGCCGGAGACGCCCTCGGCGGTCGCGGTGTAGTTGAACGAGGTGAACAGCCACACCCACGCGGCGTTGTCCTCGAGCTCCGCGGCCACCTGATCGTAGATGGCCTTGCGGGCGGCGTCATCCGACTCGGCCTTGCCCTCTGCGAACAGGGCGTCCAGTGTCTCCGAGCTGTAGCCGGCGACCGGGTTGAGGCTGCCGGCGCTGGTGAAATACCGGCCGTAGGAGGCGTCGGGGTCGGGCTGACCGCCGTTGAGCGCGACGGCGAGCTCGAAGTCGGCGGCCACCCAGCGGTCGACGTATGCACCCGACTCGAGCGACTCGATCTCCAGGGTGATGCCGGCGTTCTTCAGCTGAGCCTGGATGTTCTCCGCCTCGGCGACCGCGGTGGAGTATCCGTCCTGGTTCACGATGGCGCGCAGCGTCAGGCCGTCTTCGTATCCCGCGTCCGCCAGGTAGTCCTTCGCCGCGTCGACGTCGCCCTCGGGGCACGGGCGCGCATCCGGGTCGGAGCGGAAGGCCGGCGAGGTGATGGGGCCGGTGACCTCGCCGGCGCCCAGAGCGGCGGTGTCGAGCACTTCCTGGCGGTCGATCGCGCACGCGATCGCGAGGCGGACGTTGACGTCGTCCAGCGGCGCGACGCGGCTGTTGATCTGCAGCACGTGGTAGCTCAGCTGCGGCGTCTCGGTCACCTCGACCGATCCGCCGATGGTGTCGGCCACCAGCTGATCGTCGAAGACCGCCATCTGCACGCTGCCGGCCTGCAGCGCCGAGACGATCGCCGACTGGTCGGGGATGACCCGGAACTCCACGGTGTCGACCTCCGGCTCGCCACCCCAGTACTCCGGGTTGGCGGCGAGGGTCAAGGACTGGTTGGGCTTGCGGTCTTCGAAGACGAACGCGCCGGTGCCGTTGGGCTCGGTCTCCACCGCCTCCAGATCGACATCGGAGGGCAGGATCGCGGTGGTGATGACGCCGAGCTTCGAGAACAGCGCGGCGTCGGGGGCACTCAGCGTCAACTGCACAGTCAGCGGATCGACGGCTTCGATCGTCTCCACCGAGGCCAGGTTGCTCGCAGAAACGGCCGCGGTCGCCTCATCCTTGATCGCCTGGTAGGAGGCGACGACATCCTCGGCATCCAGCTCGCTCCCGTCGGCGAAGGTCACGCCCTCGCGCAGCTGGAACGTGACGGTCAATCCGTCCTCGCTCGTCTCCCACGACTCGGCCAGACCCTCGGTGACGGCGAGGTCGTCGTCGAACTCGGTGAGCGTGCCGTACAGGTTCTGCAGCACGTGCGTCGCCTGGAACTGCGTGCTGGTCCACGGCAGGAGGGTGTCGACGTCGGCCGTGACGCCGATCACGAGGCTCTGCGGCGCGTCGGAGTCTTCGCCGGATGTCTCGGGGGCGGAGCAGGCGGCCAGTGCGAATGCCGCGACGGCGAGGATCCCCACGGTGCCGACGGCGGCGCGTGGAGCAGAAGCTCTCTTCATGAGGTTCTCCAGATCGGGTACCGGCGGCCTCATTGCCGACCGCCATCGGATAGGTCAATTATTTACGAGATTTGTTTCCCGGAAGTAACTTACTGCCGAAGCCCGGATTCGGCTAGCGTGGGTCTATGACGGGACAGCGCGGCAGCGGCGCGCGTACGAGTGCCGTGCGCCCCCTGCTGGCCACGATCCGCGCGACGATCCCCGCCATGCCGCCGTCCGAGAAGCGACTCGCCGAGACCCTGCTGAACGATCCGGAGACCTTCTCCACCCTCAGCATCAACGAGGTCGCCGATGCGGCCGGAACCTCGACCACGACCGTCGTGCGCTTCTACCGCCGGCTGGGCTTCACCGGGTTCAAGGACCTCAAGCACGACCTCGCGCAGGAGACGCTGCGCGCAAGCCTGCTCGTTCACTCCGTCCCCGCGACAGCGAGCGATATCGCACCCGATGACACCCTCGAGCAGATCGTCGCGAAGGTCGCCCGCGATGAGACGCTCTCCATCAGCGACACGGCCGACGTGCTCGACGTCGCCGTGCTCGCACGGGCCGTGACAGCCCTCGCCCGCGCCGACCGCATCGACGTCTTCGGTGTGGGCGCCAGCGCTGTCGTCGGCATCGACCTGCAGCGGAAGCTGAGCCGGATCGGACGGACGGCGATCACCTGGCCCGACGCCCATACCGCGTGGACGGCAGCCGCCGTCCTGGGGCCGCGAAGCGTAGCGGTGGCGATCTCTCACTCCGGGGAGACGATGGACACGGTGGAGTTCCTCCGTCTGGCCCGCGCGGCCGGGTCGGCAACCGTCGCCATCACGAACGTCCCCGACTCCTCGATCACGCGCGAGGCGGACGTCGCGCTCTACACCGCGGCACGTGAGACACCGTTCCGCTCCGGCGCGCTGGGCAGCCGAATCGCACAGCTGATGGTCGTGGACTGCCTGTTCATCGGCGTCGTCCAGGCCGACTACACCAGTTCGGTCGACGCGATCCGCGCCACGTACGACGCGGTTCAGTCGCGCTCGCTGCACCCTCGCTGAGCACCGTGCGCCGGGCGGGAACCCGCCCGGCGCACGGTGATCGGGGGATCAGCTCATCTCGCCGAAGGTCCGCTCGATGTCCGCCATCTCCATGGCTGCGGTGGCTTCGATGAGCTCCTGCAGCTCGGTGTCGGCTCCCGGAGAGAACTCCTCGAAGCGCTCCGGGGCGATGGTCATCGGCACCCCGACAGGCGCCTGCTCGCTCGCATCGAGCTTGGTGCCGTCGTTCGAGGGCGACATCCCCTGGAAGATCCTCCCCGCCTCGGAAAGGTTCGTCAGATCGAACGAGTACTGCTTGCTCTGCAGTCCCATCTCCAGCAGACGTGCGACCTCGGGGAACTTCTCCGCGTTGGTCTTGGGGATGGGAAGCGACGTACGCCAGTTGACACCGAGGGTCTCCAGCGCCTTCGCGTACGCGTTCTCGTGCGCCTGGTCGCGCACGATCAGGTACGAGATCGTGCTGCGGGCCGTCTTGTTGTCGGTCATCTCGTACAGCCGGCACTTCTGGAGCCGCCCGGTCGATTCGAGCATGAGGTTGTAGAGCAGGTCCAGGACCAGGTTGCCCGAGTTGTACACGTAGCTGCCGAGCCACGGGTTGCCCGCCGCATCCACCGGCATGGCTCCCTGCGCGCCGACGAGGTAGTGGTGGATGTTGCTCTCGGACAGCGCGATGTTCAAGGGGATGGCACCCTTGGCGCCGGGCGCGTCGACCGGGTCGGTGGGCTTGCCCTGGTAGCGGGGCGAACCGTCGAGCAGACGCGAGATGGTCGTCCCGATGAGTTCGACGTGACTGATCTCCTCGGTGCCGATGCCCTGGATGAGGTCCTTGTAGGGCTTAGCGGACGGTCCGCGGAAGTTCATGCTCTGGAACAGGTACTGCATCATCGTGCGCATCTCGCCGAACTGGCCGCCGAGCCCCTCCTGGAGCGCGTTGGCGGCGGCGGGATCCGGCTCGTCCTGCTCGATCTCGTTGATCAGCTGCTGAACGTGAAAGTACATGAAGCCTCCAGGGTGTTGGATTTCCTGGTTCCAGCCTCCCCGCACGAGGATGCGAACAGACACCCCCTCGCCCTGGGGCCCGAGCCCAGGTAGTCTGCGCAGAAGGTCTCGTGAATCCGGTTCGAGCCGGTGACCGTGGGATCGGCTCACGGCGGGTGGATTCATCCTGTGGGCGCGGCGAAGCCCGAGCGACCTCGCGCGCGATCACGGCGGCGCGCCCGCCCCATCCCCCGTCTGCGCCACTTCCGCGCAACCGCGCCACTTCTTACCGGCGCGATCGCACCGAACAGGCGCAAACGTGGGAAACCTCGCCGGCGGATTCGGTTGCGGATGCCGACAGCCGCCGGAGCCCGCACCGCCGCCCCATCCCGTGCCCCACGGCCGGGCTCGTGCACAACTGCGGACCCGCGCCGCGACACGCCGCCGGGGGGCGCCGCATCCGGCGTGTCGCCGAGGATCTCCGCCGTTGTGCGCAGCGGCCAGCGAGGGCTGCACCTGCCCGCGCCGCCGCCCCATCCCGTGCCCCACGGCCGGGCTCGTGCACAACTGCGGACCCGCGCCGCGACACGCCGCCGGCGGGGCTCCGCATCCGGCGTGTCGGCCAGGATCTCCGCTGTTGTGCACGCGGGGACACCGCCGGCACCGCCGCGCGCGCCCAGCCGTTCCGACCGGAGAGGTGGATCGGTCGGGCGTTCGGTGGCGGTTCTCCGACCTCGTGGACGGCATGGCCGCTGCAAGGCGTCTTGGTGACGCTGGCTCGCTCGATGCGCGACACGGCGAACCATCGCATTGCGCTGCGAAGTCGGCACCACCCCGAGGAGGTACCACTGGGTTCGGACCCGCTGGTGATCGGGCCGCTCCGCGCCAGCGCTCCGATGGAACCCGGCCACGCTCTCTTCGGCGCGCTGCTGCGGGAGGACGCCGAGGGCGTCCGCGCAAGCGGCTCCTGACGGGCGTCACCGGATGGCGCACATAACGCTGTTAGCCTCCAGAAGTGTCGTTGCGATTTGCGATCCTGGGCCTGTTGTCGAACCGGCCGATGAGCGGGTACGAGGTGAAGAAGGTGATCGACGCGAGCGTCGGACACTTCTGGACCGCCGACCAGTCTCAGATCTACCGCACCCTGGCGGCCCTCGTGGAGGACGGGTTGGCCACCCGGCGGACCGTGCCGCAGGACGACCGGCCGAACCTCCATCTGCACAGCATCACCGAAGCCGGCACCGAAGCCCTCGACGTGTGGCTGACCTCCCCGCTTCCCCCCGAGCCCAAACGCGAGCCCTTCCTCGCGCGGCTCTTCTTCGCCGATCGACTGCCACCGGCAGCCGTGCGGGAATTGCTCGAGGGTCGCCGGGCAGAGATGCTCGCGCAGCTCGCCGAACTCGAGTCGGTCGAGGCACCCGAAGAGCCCACGACCGTCCCCGAACTCTTGCGGGTCGCCACTCTCGACAACGGCCTGCAGCACGTCAGGGCGGAGCTGGCCTGGATCGCGACGCTGCTCAGCCGACTCGAGGGGCAGGCCTGAAGGTCTCGCGCCGGGCCGCGGACCCGGATCGCCGGCGTCGAGCGACCGTGACGCGGTCGATCACCACGCCGATGACGACGGCCACTCCCACCCCCAGTGCGGCGCTGAGCAGCGGCTGCCCCTCCAGCCACTTCCCCGCGAGAACCCCGATCGCGGCACTGTAGATCGCCCACGTGGTGCCGGCCAGGATGCTGAGGGGCAGGAAGCGCCGCCATGGGTAGCCGAGCGCTCCCGCCGACATGTTGACGGCGACGCGACCCACCGGGATGTAGCGGGCGCCGAGGATCAGCGGAGCACCCCGCTCGGCGAGTCCCTGCTGCGCGCGCGCGAAGAGCGCGGCGACGCGCGGGCGTCGCATCCACCCGAACCGGGTCGTCCCCAACCCACGCCCCAGGGCGTAGGCGATGTTGTCTCCGATGACCGCCCCGACCGCCGCGACCGCGCACAGCAGCGCGACGGTCGGATACGCCTGACTCGCCGACGCCACGGCCGCGGCTGCCACCAGCACCGTTTCGCTGGGGATCGGCGGGAAGACCCCGTCGATGACGGCGGTGCCGAACATCACGAGTAACACCCACGGCGAAGCGGCGGCCTGAACCACGAAGTCATTGATGACGTCCACTCTTCGACGCTAGGAACCCGGGCCGGCCGCCACATCACTCCGGAGTATCGGCCGCCCGCTACTTCCGAGTGACATGTCGCATCGTCCTATAGGACTTCCCCTATATCTGCGTTAGCATCCTTGCATGTCAGCCAACCCCTCGAGCGAGGGCATCAGCCGCCGCCTCGACCGGCTCGCCCGGCGCTACGCGCGCAAGCCCGCCGTCGGCGAGCTGAGCCTGGCCGTCGCGCATCCGCCCACCGGCTTCGCGTGGACGTGGGGCGCGGACCGGCCCTACTTCATCGCCAGCATCACCAAGCTGTTCACCGCGGCGTCGATCATGCAGCTGCGGGCTGAGGGCCGGTTGGAGCTCGACACCCGGGCCGTCGACATCCTCGGATCGGCGACGATGCGCGGCCTGGCGGTCGTGGAGGGCATCGATCGCTCAGCGGAGGTGACGGTGGGCCAGCTCCTGCGGCACACCTCGGGCATCCCCGACTACTTCGAGCTCCGTGGCGCGGATGGCACCTCCCTGGCAGAGAGGATGCTGACCCGCGACGAGTCGTGGGATTTCGATCGACTCGTTCAGCGCGCCCGCGAGTTGCCGAGTCCGTTCGCACCCGGATCCCCCGGTCGCGCCCACTACAGCGACACCAACTATCAGCTCCTCGGACGCCTCATCGAGCTGTGCACGGGCCGTCCGTTCGAACAGGTCGTGCGATCGCGCATCATCGAACCCCTCGGGCTCTCGGCGACGTGGCTCTTCACCCGGGACACCCTCGGGCGCTACGACTCCGTCGCATCCATCCGCCACGGTCGCCGGGATCTGCGGATCCCGCTGACGATGGCGTCGTTCGCACCCGATGGCGCCGTCGTCGCGACGGCCGAGGATCAGCTGGCGTTTCTGCGGGCATTCCTCTCCGGCGAGCTGTTTCCCGCCGAGTACCTCGCGGAGATGACGGCGGAGTGGAACTCGCCGCTCGGCGGCTGGGTGCCCCTGCAGTACGGGGTGGGGATCATGCGGTTCGCGCTGCCTCGGTGGCAGACGTTCCCGATCCGCGTGCCCCCGATGATCGGGCACGCCGGCGCGACGGGGAGCGTGCTCTTCGCCGATCCGGTGCACGGGCTGCTGGTCGCGGGAACCGTGAACCAGATGCAGCCGCGGCGGCTCCCCTATCCGCTGCTCGCGCGGATCACCGCGGCCGTCGGCCCGCTCGTCTCCGCCGACCGAGCCGCGAGCGTCACCGCCACTTGAAGACGCGCAGCGCGACGACCCCCGCCACCACGGCCCACGCGGCCATGACGAGGAAGGGCGACCATGTCGCGGTCCCCGCGTACCAGGCGTCGGTGAGGGCCTGGGTCATCGCGCCCACCGGCGTGAACGATGACACCGTGCGGATCGGCTCGGGCATCATCGGGCCCGGAGTCCACACGCCCGCGGTGAACAGGCAGGCCACGAAGACCAGGAATCCCATGCCGTACGCGATCTGGGCACTCGCCGCGACGGCCGCGATCACCGAACCGACCGCCATCATCGCGACGGCGCCGAGGAGGACCACCGCCACCGCCAGCGGGGCGCTGCGCGGCGCGCGGGCGTCGAAGGCCAGGCGAGCAAGCGTCGAGGCGACGAGGATCGACGCCAGCAGAGTCGCGACAGCGACCAGCCACTGCGCGAGCAGCACCCGATGCGCACCGACGGGGGTCGCGGCCAGGCGGCGCAGCACGCCGCTCTCGCGGTACGCGCCGACGGCCGACGGGTAGTTCGTGATCGCCACGCTCGTGACCGCGATCGCGATCGCGATGGGCAGGAAGTAGTCGATGGCGCGCTGCCCCGAGGCGCCCGCCGGCTCCAGCGTCCCCCCGATGACATACCCCTGCAGGAGCAGGAGCAGGGAAGGAAGCAGGAGCGCCATGAACACGCTCGTCGGGTTTCGCAGGAAGAGCAGGAACTCCACCTTGGTCAGTGCGCGCGTCGCCCGCATGTCAGCTCTCCTCCTTCTGCCCCGACCGGCCGGCGCCGAGCAGGCGCACGTAGGCGTCCTCGAGTGTGGCCGGCTCTTTCGCACCACCCGCCGATCGCTGCCGCAACTGGGCGGGTGTCCCCACGAAGACCGTCCGCCCCCTGTCGATCACGGCCACCCGGTCGCACAGCCGCTCGACCTCGTCCAGATAGTGCGTGACGAGAAGGATCGTCACGCCGCCGTCGCGGATGCGGTCGACCAGATCCCAGACCAGCCGTCGGCCGATGGGATCGAGTCCCGTCGTGAGCTCGTCGAAGACGGCGACCTTGGGCGAGCCCACCAGCGCGAGGGCGATCGAGAGTCGCTGCTGCTGGCCGCCGGAGAGCTTTCCATAGGGGCGCCGACGCTCCTCGGCCAGCCCGACGAGGTCCAGGATCTCCGCCGTGTCCACCGGAGAGTCGTAGAACGCGGCGAACAGGTCGACGGCTTCGCCGACGCGGAGGGTCGGCGGCAGCGCGGACGATTGCAGCTGATACCCGACCTGCTCCTTCACCAACCGTGGCGAGCGTCGCGGGTCCACCCCCAGCACCCGGATCGAACCGGAGTCCGGCGCCAATGCGCCGGCCACGCACTCCACGGTGGTGGTCTTCCCCGCGCCGTTGGGTCCGAGGATGCCGAAGACCTCGCCCTCCGTCACGACGAAGCCGACGTCTTCTACCGCTCTGACGTCTCCGAACGATTTGCGGAGTGCGTCGACGACAACCGCTGGCATGTGATCCTCCCGAAACCGCGCAGGTGTAACCCCTGGGGTGACAGAATGGCAGGCGCCGCACGCCCTGTCAACCCTGGGGTGTCGTGCGGCCGTTACGTCGGGAGTAGCCGGGCCGGCACGCACCGGATGCGTCGGGGGACCAGGCGCACGAGCAGGAGCAGCGTCACGTAAGTCACGAGTACGCCGGCACCCATCAAGAATCCCGACTGCTCCCAGCGGCTGCGATCGAGAATCGTGGCGATGCCGTTGGCCAGGACGAGGACGGAGCCGAAGGCGAACGCGGTGGCCACTGCGGCGGGCGCTGCATCCACGCGGCGCTCGCGGGGCGCGAGTCGGTCCCACAGGAGCGCAGCGAGCTCGGCGAGCGCGAGTGCCGCCAGCGCGCCGACGGCGACCGGTCCGGCCAGCGTCGCCGCCTCCCGCGCCCCCAGCGCCGACACGTAGGCCCCGAGCGCCCACGCGAGTGCGCACAGCGGGAAGAGCTTCGCGACCACCGACCACAGCGCCGGCTCGTCGCGCCCGGGATGCTGTCGCCGCCGGGGGATGAACGCCCAGGCTTCGGCGCGGTGGTGCCGTTCGACGTAGGCGCAGATGCCGAGCCCGACCACGGCTCCGAGGACCGGCATCACGATGTTGTCGCTGATCGCCCACAGCACGAGCATCAGCGCCATCATCGCGTGGGGCGACGACGCCATGCGCAGTGCCGTGGCTTTCGCGTAAGCCGTCCGCGCACCCCGCACCTGCACAGGATGCAGCGGAGGCGGACCCCCCGCGGCGCGCTCGGGCGCATCAGAACGGTCGGTCATGGCCTCTCGCAATCGATGCCCGCCGCTTCGCGCTGTCGCGTGCGATCTCGTAGACCTTCTGCCGGGACACACCGAGTTCGCCTGCGACCGATACCGCACTGAAGTCCTCGAGCAGCGCGTCGACGGCGACGGATCGGACGGCGGAGGCGCGGGCGACGAGATGGGACGAATACGCCGCGACCTCTGCCGCGATCAGCGCGACGGCCAAGAAGCCGCCGTACGGAGCAGCCCAGTCCTCGCGACCGCTCGCTGCCGCCGCCGCGATGCCCGACCCGCCGTCTCGCAGTGCCGCCGCGACCGCCTCGGGCGTGACGCCGTGGTCGATGAAGCGATCCTTCACCTGCGCGACGGTCGAGGCGTCGCCGCGGTGCGCCAGTACGGCGTCCCATTCGAGCGCCAGGACGTCCGCCGCGTCAATGGGGTTCTGCATGCGTAGGTTCTCTTCTCGGCCCGATGTCGCCCCTGAGTTTACGGCGCCGCATCCCGTGAGTGAAGCCCTTCCGGCGCACCCCGCTCCGCGGCATCCCGCCTGTCACTCCCGGGTGACACGCGGCAGGAAGTGGCGCACAGGCGCGCGGTCCGTCGACGCCGGTGGAATAGCCGCCGCGGAAGAGGCGTTGGCGCCCGCATGGCGACCGTGGATTCGGATGGGCTGACGCAACTGCTGTCCTCCATCCATCTGGACGTGGGCACCACGCGCCGCGCGTGGCTGGCGCCGGCCGCCTTGCGGCCTTTCCCACCCGCCGCGGTCACGCTCGTGTATCTGGCGGAGGGCAGCGCCCACGTGCATCCCGCGGTCGTCCTCGCCGGCCGGCTCGACGCCGGATCTTCCCCGCGGATCGACGCTGAGGGCGGCAGCGACCGGTCTGCACTGCTCGCCGGCGACGCCATCCTCACCCTCGGAGCCCGGCCGTTCGCGCTGGAGTCGGAGCAGGGGGCCTCGATCGTGATCGTCGACATCCAGCTGGCGGATGCGGCCGCCGGCATCCGTGCCGTCCTTCCGGACGTGGTTGCAATCCCCGGTTTCGCTCGCCTCGAGCCGGCCGCGGCCGCCCTTGCCACGAGCATGGGGATCACCGATCCGGGTGCCTGCGGTGATCGCGCGAGCGATCCCGTCATCTGCCGCCTGATGGCCGCCACGGTGCTCCTGTCGGCCATCCGAGCGTGGGCGGAGCCCCCAACCGCTCCGACCGCTGGAGCGTCGACGCCGATCGACCCCTTCCTGGAGCGGGTGGTCAGGGCGATCCACGATCAGCCCGGCCGGGATTGGACGGTGGAGCTTCTCGCGAGCGTGGGCGCGATGTCGCGGTCGGCGTTCGCCGAACGGTTCCGAAGCGCGCTCGGACGCTCCCCCGCCAGTTACGTCGCGGCGGTGCGGATGAGCACGGCGAAAGGCCTGCTGGAGCAGGGGATGGCGGTGTCCGCCGTCGCCCGCGAACTGGGATACGGGTCCGACGAGGGATTCAGCCGCGCGTTCCGCCGGCACACCGGCGTCACTCCTTCGAGGTGGCGGAGACGACCTGCGCCAGTCCTCTCCGTGCCGGCGGCCGACGCCGAGGGTCAGCGCGCCCGGTTGGACGCGCCGAAGACGGCCGCCCCGAGCAGGAGGGTCGTCCCCGCGATCGGATAGACCAGCTCGACGCCGACGGTGTCGACGAGCAATCCCCCGAGCGCGGCGGCGACCATGATCGCGAGCTGGAAGCCCACGACCACCAGGCTTCCCCCGGCCTCGAGTCGGTCGGGCATCCGGTGCCCCACCCAGGTGTTGACGACGATGAGCCAGGAGGCGAAGAAGAACCCCCAGACGAAGGCGACGACCGCGACGACGACCACCGACGTGGACAGGAGCAGTGTCGCGAAGACGGCCCCGGCCATCAGCACCGGCGCGAGCACTGCGAACAGCGCGAACGAGCGGTCCACCACCATCCCGATGACGATGTTGCCGATGAGGCCTCCCGCGCCGAACAGCGCGAGCAGAAGCACGATCGTCGCCGCGTCGACCGGAGCGCCATCGGGGCCGGCCTGCACGCGTTCGAGAGCGAGACGGATGTAGGTGTAGGCGAGGAAGTGGCCGAGCACGACGAGCACGTGACCGACCAGGGCGAGGGCGACGCCGGGTCGCCGGATGGTGTCGCCGACGATCGCCAAGCTCGACGACGGTGCGGCCGGGACCGACGGCAGCAGGGCGCGCAGTGCGATCGCCACCAACCCGGAGGCAGCGCCGGCGAGCGCGAAGACGACGCGCCAGTCCAGGATCCCGCTGAGGAAGACCCCGAGCGGGACGCCCGCGACCGTGGCGAGGGATGCTCCGGCAGACGCGAACATCACTGCTCGCCCGAGGCGCTCGGGACCGGCGATGCGCGCGGCCACCGAGATCGACATCGTCCAGAACGCGCTGATCGCAGCTCCCAGGAAGAACCGCGCGGCCAGCACGATCACGAGGTTGGGCGCGACGGCGACGATCACGTTCGAGACCGCGGCCGCGATCGCCATCCACACCAGCAGGGAACGGCGATCCAGGCGGGGGAAGACGAGCCCCACGGTGAGCGCGGCGACAAGGCCCACCAGAGCCGTGACCGTGACGGTCTGACCAGCCTGACCGGCGCTGACGCCGAGTCCCGCCGCCATCTCGGTGAGCACCCCGTTGGGCAGGAACTCGGCGGTGACGAGCAGGAAGCTCATCATCATCAGGGCGATGAGTCCGCCGTAGCGCATCTTCTGAGCGACTCCGGCCGGTGCGAGGGGAATGGGCGCGGTCGTGGGCATATCGACACGATCCCAGCGCGGTTGCAGGGCCACCCGACCGCTCGTCCGCCGCATCCGACCGATCGTCCGCGGGCGCGAGGCGCGCTGTCGCACGGGCGGCCCTGAACTGCTAGAACTCGTGCGGATACGCGGCGGCCGCCTCGGCCGCCACCGCCTCGACCCCGTCCACGAGCTCCTGCAGACCGGGCTCTTCCAGAGGGAAGTGGCCGCACCCTCGCAGCAATCGCGTGGTGCTCGGACTCCGCATGCCGCGCAATGTGTCCTCGCTCAACGCCATGGGCGTCCAGTCATCCAGTTCAGGGTGCATCAGATGGACGGGCACGCGCGAGGCACGGGCCTCGGCATGCGGATGCTGCAGGTAGCTGGCGACGAACCCCAGCGGCACCCACGCTCCTCCCCCGCGACAGTCCCTCGCGCAGAGACGCCCCAAACCCGGGTCGCGCCCCATGCGGCCGAGGTCGGCGACCCACGCCACCTTGATGGGCACTCGGGCGATCGGTCCGCGAACCAGCCGGAGCATCGGCATGAGAAGAGGGGCGAGTGGGCCCATTCGCGTCATCACCGCCCGCGCATCCCGGGTGCGCGGGTCGAGCAGGCACGTGGCGACGACGGAGGCGACGCGGCCCGATCGAGCTGCCGCTTCCACGGCGAGCAATCCACCGATACTGGCGCCGAAGAGAATGAGGGGGCGGCCATCGTCTTCAGCGGCGATGAGATCCACGAGCATCCCGACCCAGTCCTCATAGGTCACCGCGTGACGGGATGCCGTCTCGGTCCGTCCGTAGAGGGGAAGGTCGACGGCGGCCAGATCGATCCCGCGGCCGCCCAGCAGGGCCGCGACGGGCCACAGAGCCGACGCGTGGGCTCCTGCGCCGTGGACGACCAGCATCCGGACCGGGGCATCGGGATCGGGTCGTCGAAGCAGATGGACTCGATGATCTCTCCAGGTCCACCACTGCGTGCTCGAAGATGCCGATGACACTCTGCGGGCGGGAGGAAGGAAGCTCGCGTAATCCCCCGCGTTCACCTCGGGTCGACTGCGCACCAGGATCACCCTCCAGCGAAAGAGCCGGTCTTCCACGGCCGGCTGGTCGGTCGAGCGCACACGACGGCGCCGCAGGCGGTCAGACGCCGGTGAGCTCGCGTCGCACCTCAGTGCGCGGCGGCACGACGACCGGGTGGGTGCCGGCCATCTCCTCCAGAACGCGGATCACCTGGCACGAGTAGCCGTACTCGTTGTCGTACCAGACGTACAGCACCAGGTTCACCCCGTCGGCGATCGTGGCGAGGCCGTCGACGATGCCCGCGCGGTGCGAACCGACGAAGTCGGTGGAGACGACCTCGGGAGACTCGACGTAGTCGATCTGCTGCCTCAGGTCGGAGTGCATCGACGTGCGCCGCAGGTAGTCGTTGACCCCCTCCTTGGTGGCCGGGCTCGCCAGCGTCAGGTTGAGGATCGCCAGCGACACATCCGGCGTGGGGACGCGGATGCTGGAACCGGTCAGCCGGCCGGCGAGCTTCGGCAGCGCCTTGGCCACCGCCGTCGCGGCCCCCGTCTCGGTGATGACCATGTTCAGCACGGCCGACCGACCCCGGCGGTCGCCCTTGTGGAAGTTGTCGATCAGGTTCTGGTCGTTGGTGAACGAATGCACGGTCTCGACGTGCCCGCGCTCCACCCCGAACGCGTTGTCGATCGCCTTCAGCACCGGAGTGATGGCGTTCGTCGTGCAGGACGCGGCGGAGAGGATCCGATCCGTCGCCGTGATCGTGTCGTGATTGATGCCATGGACGATGTTCTTCAGCGCTCCCTTGCCGGGAGCGGTGAGCAGCACACGCGAGACTCCCGCACTCTGCAGGTGGCGCGAGAGACCCTCCTCGTCCCGCCAGCGACCGGTGTTGTCCACGACGATCGCGTCCTGGATGCCGTACACCGTGTAGTCCACGCTTGCCGGGTCGTCGGAGTAGATCACCTGGACGCGGGTCCCGTTCGCGATGAGGACGTCCGCCTCCGCATCGACGGTGACCGATCCCTCGAACGGGCCGTGCACCGAGTCGCGCTGCAGCAGGCTCGCGCGTTTGATCAGGTCGTTGTCCGAGCCGCGACGCACGACGATGGCCCGCAGTCGCAGGCCGCGCCCATTGCCCGCGTGGGCGATCAGGATGCGGGCGAGGAGGCGGCCGATGCGGCCGAAACCGTACAGCACGACGTCGGTGCCATCGGCTCCCCGCGCGGGGAGGTCGGCGAGCAGCTCGCCGAGCACGTCCTCGGCCGCGGCATCCTCGGCCCGCAAGGCCTTCGCGAGCCGAGCCACGTCCACCGATGCGGGTCGCGGCGCGACGGCGAGGAGGGCGTCGAGAACCCGCGCGGTCTCCTCCAGCCGCAGCTGCTCATGGCCGAGGTGCGCGGCGCGCTCGTGCACGGCGATCACGCCCGTCGCCGACAGATTGATGAGCCGCTGACCGTGGATGGAGGTGACCACGCCGTGGTCGCGGTACAGCCGCCCGATCCGTGGGATCAGCTGCTCGGCGAGCGTCTCCTGGGCCGCCCAGGTGTCGCGGTGGGAGTTGTAGCTCTCGATCGTCACGTGCGGTCTCCTGGCCGCGTCACACGGGTGACGCCATCGTCGTGACACGCCGGAGGGATCGCCGCGCGTGTCTGCGGACGCGGCGCACCGGTCCGGCGACACCGCGGGCGGAGCCGCGGACAAGGATGCGGCCCCGATGATGATTCTACGGATGCACCGCCGGGGACTCTCACGCCCGGTCGCTGACGCGGACGCCTCCGCAGCGGGCGCGCCGGGATCAGCCGGGGATCCGGATGCCGAGCGCGGAGAATCCCTCCTCCCCCCGTGGCGTCGTGCGCAGCGAACGGTCGTCGCGGCGGCGTGTGAGCCACCCCTCCGTCAGCAGCGCGGTCAGGATGGCGGCGCCCAGGCGCCCGGCGAGGTGGGCACGGCGGGCGGTCCAGTCGGTGCAGCCGCGCACGAGAGGTCGCGGCGACTCGGCCGGCGTCAGCGTGAGACCGAGCCCGCGGGCGATGCGGTCGACGGGGGCCGTGGCCGCGCCGACGTCGGGGTCCACCCAGCCGTGCGCAACCAGGTGATCGGTCACCGCGATGCCCAGGTCGCCCGCGAGGTGGTCGTAACACGACCGCGCCCGCCGCATCGCGAGCCGTCGGTCACTGCCCGACCAGGACGAGACGACCGGCTCCGCCGACATCCGCAGCAGCGCTTCGACGGCCTCGGCGACGATCGGATCGGCGAGGCTCGCCATTCGCGCACGGCCTCGCTGCTCGACCCGCACGAGCCCCGCCTCCTGCAGGCGGGCGAGATGTCCGCTGACCGTGGATGGCGCGACGCCGATGCGTGCCGCGAGCGCCCCGGCCGGGAGCGGAACGCCGCCGAGCAGCTCCTGCAGGATGCGCAGCCGACGTGGCTCGGCGAGCGCCTGCCCGAGGGATTCGACGGACGCACGCGGTTCGCTCATCCCAGCACCTCCCGGGCCCGCTCGATGTCGTCGACGACGAGCACCTTGCGGTTGTCGTGGTCACTGTACTGGGCACCGACGACGACGCCCGCGGCCGCCAGTGCCGACATGATGCGACCGAGTTCACCCGGGACATCTGCGCGCAGCGGTGTCACCAGCGCAGGGGTCGCCCGCGCTCCTCGCACGCCGGCAGCCTCGAGCGCCGCGACCGCTTCCGCGCCGTCGGCCACGAGGTAGTGCGCCTCCCCTGCCCACACCCCGCCGCCTTCGAGGCCGATGCCCGCGGCCCCCAGCACGGCACCGATGCGGGCGACCTCGGTCGCGACGTCGGTCACCGCGATCGCGAGGTCGTTCACGACACGACCTCCACGACAGGCGCCACGACGACGTCCGCCGTGAGCGAGTTGGCCACGAAGCATCCCTCGTGGGCGTCGTGGACCAGCCGGCACACCGCCGCAGCATCCGCGTCCCGCACCTGGATGTGCGGGGCGAGGTGGATGCGAGTGATGCGCATGGGGGCGGGCACGGCGGGCATCACCGCCGTCGCGTCGTCGCGGTAGGCCAGCACGGCGACGCCGGCGCGAGCGGCGACGGCGAGGAACGACAAGAGCTGGCACGAGCTCGCCGCGGCGAGCAGGAGCTGCTCCGGGTTGGGCAGCGACGCGTCACCGCGGAACGCGGCATCCGCGCTGAGGGTGAGGATGTCACCGGCGAACTCCACGTCGTGCGCGCGGCCGTAGCCTGCGTACCCGGACCCGGTGTCGCCCGTCCACATCAGGGTCGTGGCGTAGTGGTGGTCGGTCATGCCGCGAGCGTAGGAGCGGGATGCTTCGGCCGGGGCCGAAAAAACGGCGCCCCGACGGACCCGTCGCAGTACTACGTCGGTCCCGCGCGCGTCCATCCCTTCCGTCCCGGGTCCCGCCCGGGTCATGGTGGAGACGGGTGCGGACGCGTCACGTCCGCATCCGAGGACTGAGGAGGTTCCCATGGCCGAGAACAGCAAAGCGGCGAAGGCCGCCGGCGAGGCGCTGGATGCCGCAGCCGCAGCCGCCAAGGACGCCAAGCGTCTGAGCAAGACCCTGCCGAAGAAGGTCGCGAAGAAGCTGCGGGCGCTGGCGGACGAAGCGAAGAAGGCGTCGCAGGCGTCGAAGAAGAAGATCGCGCGCCACCCCCGAAAGGTCCAGAAGAAGGCGGTCGCCGCCACCGCCCGCGTTCAGAAGGCCGCGGCCAAGGCTGAGGCCAGGAGCGCCGCGGAATCCCCTGTCGCCGAATCCGCGGTCGCAGAATCCACGGTCGCCGAATCCGCGGCCCCCGCCGCCCTCCTGGACGAAGCCCTGCGCGCCACCCTGCCGACGACCGACCTGCAGTCGCTGACGGTCGTGGAACTGCGCGAGCGGGCGCGAGCCGCAGGCCACCGCGGCTTCTCTCGCTTCACGAAGGCCCAGCTGATCGATCTGCTGTCGTCCTGAGCGGCCGCCCCTCGAGGATCTGCCGGCCGGCCGGAGGCTAGACCGGCCACACCAGTTCGTCTTGGCGGCCGGCGACTTCCTGGTGCAGAGCCAGACGGACGGCCTGAACATCCCGTCGCTCCCTCGCCTCCTGGCGAATCGCGAGCGACACGTCGACTCTGGCAGGGGTGATCGGGGCTGCGATCCGCCGGAGCTCACGTGTGGTCTCTGCGATGAACCTGGGGAGGAGTCCGATACCGCCGCCCTGCCGTGTGGCTTCGAGCAGGGCGAAGATGTTGGTCGACGCGAACCCCACCGTCGCCCCCGGCGCGAAGGCGCTGAGGTCGAGCTCCCGCACGCGCTCCAGCGAATCGACCAGATAGATGAGCGGGTGGTGCTTCAACTCTTCAGCCGACCCGGGGTCGCCATGCTCTTCCAGGTACGAGCCCGTTGCGTAGAAGGCGGAGTCATACGCGCACAGATTCTCCAGGAACAGGCGATTCTTGGGCGGTTCGCCGATGAGGAGCGCGATATCGAAGTTCGTCTGGCGCCCGCTCAGATGCTGAGCCCCGGTGAGCAGTTCGACGGTGAGGCCGGGATGTCGGGCTCGGAGCCTCGTGAGAGCGGGAGTGACGAAACGCGTGCCGAACCCATCGGCCGCGGTCACTCGAACCGTTCCCGTGATGTTCGCGGGCGCGACTCTGGCCGCGAACTGCACTGCCTTCTCGACGGCCTGCTGAATCGTCCGCGCCTGCTCCGCGACGATCCGGCCCTCCCCCGTCAACACCCAGCCGTCATGACCACGACTGATCAGCCGCGCGCCCAGGGCGGCCTCCAGCGCGCGGAGGCGGCGGGAAACCGTGCTGTGATCCACGCCGAGGACCCGTGCCGCAGCGATCACGCGTCCCGTGTCTGCGACGGCGGCGAGGTAGCGGAGATCGTCCGCCCGCACGTTGCGGATGTCGACGCTCTGACCCATCGTGGACCCCCGGGCTGTCCGTGCAGATATGCACAGCTGTTGTGCAACTTCACCTCTTTCTGACGAGGTCAACGTACTCCTACAGTGGGGAACTCGCCGGCGATCCTCCGAAACGGCCAACTGATGCGGAGACAATCATGAGCAAGCCCACCATCGTCCTGGTCCACGGAGCATTCGCCGACGCGGGGAGCTGGACCCCCGTCACTCGGGAACTCCTCGATCGGGGTTATCGAGTGGTGGTTCCTCCGAACCACCTACGGACGCTCTCCGGCGATGCCGCGAGCGTCCGCCTGGTCGTGGAGGCCGTGGACGGTCCCGTCGTCCTCGTCGGTCATTCCTACGGTGGCGCGGTGATCACCGTTGCCGGAGCCGCCGAGAACGTCGTCGGCTTGGTCTACATCGCCGGTTACGTCCCGGACGAGGGTGAGAGCGCGGCTGACATGGGTGCCCGCTACCCCGATTCCGACCTTCCGGCGCACATCCTCACCCTCCCCAACCCGGTTCCGGGGCGGGAAGACGGGGTGGACCTGTCCGTGGATCCCGAGTGGTTCCTCCCGGTTTTCGCCGCCGGTCTCGACCCCCGGACGGCGGAAGTGCTCGCCGTATCCCAGCGCTCGTTCGCCGACGCCGCCCTGACCGGGAAGGCCACGGCCGCCGCGTGGAAGACGAAGCCGAGCTGGGGCCTCCTGGCGACGGCCGACAAGACCATCAACCCGGATGTCGAGCGTTTCGGGTATGAGCGCGCGGGGACGCAGGTCGTCGAGGTCGAGGCTCCGCATCTCGCGATGCTGACCCACCCGACGGAAGTCGTAGAGCTCATCGAGACCGCGGCGGGAGCAGTCAGCGGCGCCTCCGCGTAACGAGCGACAGCGGCGACGCACGAGACGCTGCCGCGCCGGGAGCTTCACTCCGCCGGGAGCGTCTCGAACAGCTCGGCGGCACGGGGCGCGCCGCCGCGGCCGCGGAGGTCGGCGCCGACGCGGGCCGCCGCATCCCGGAACGTCGGATCCTCTCTGATCCGACCGACGGCGCGGCCGACCGCCGCGGCCGAGGGCGTGCCTGTCCGAAGGTTGACGCCGGCGCCGGCCCACGCCACCCGCGCAGCAACCTCAGGCTTGTCCAGGTCGCCGCCCGCGATGACGAGTGGGATGCCGTGGCTCAACGCCGCAAGCACACCGCCCCACCCGCCGTTGGTCACGACGACGTCGACTCGGGGAAGGAGTTCGGCGTAGGGCAGGAATCCCGCGACGCGGGCATTCGAGGGGACTGCGAACGGCAGGACGTCGCGGCCCGGCATGCCAGTGGCGACCACGACGAGGACATCGCTCTTGCCCAGTGCCTCGAGAGCGGGGCGGATCAGGTCTTCGGGGTCGATGTTCTGCGTTCCCTGCGTGACGTGCACCACGGTCCGGTCGTCGAGCTCGCCCCACCAGTCGGGGAGCGACGGCGGCCGGGTGGGGAGCTGTTGCACGGCGCCCACGAAGTGGACGGAGGCCGGCCGGTCGTCGCGCGCGTAGTCGAGGAGCGGCGAACCGCTGGCCACGACGAGCCGGGGTGAGAAGACCACCTGGTCGAAGGTCCGGGGCGATGGCGGAAGTCCTACCGCCGCCCGGGCCGCCGCGAGCGGCGCGCGCAGGGGTCGCGAGAGGAGGGGCACGGCGGCACGGAGCGCCGCATCCCGTGCCTTCGTGAGGGCGTTGCGGCCAGGTGCGATGCCCAGCCCGCTGGGAGGGCCACCCGGGCCCACCATGTTCAGGGGCAGCACCGCGAAGGTCCCCCGCGGGCACCCCGTCCTCTCCGCGAAGAACACGGCACCGACCGACACCTCGTCGCCGACGATCGCGTCCCAGGGCACACGTTCCCACTCGGCCATCAAGTCGGAGACCTGGGCGGGGGCAGTCCGGATGAAGACATCGACGACGTTGATGAGAAGCTGCCCCACCCCCTTCTTGCCGACCAGTCGGGGAAAGGACGATGCCAGGTCGTTCTCGTCGAAGTCCGGCGCGGCATTCCACGGGACGAAGGTGGATCCGGTCTCCTCGATCCGCCCTCGGAAAGCCGACCCGCTGTAGAAGCGCACCTCGTGCCCCCGTGCGACGAGCGCCGCCGCCACGGCGCACAGCGGCGCGACGTGACCGGTGAACGGCACCGCGGTCAGCATGAATCGGGACACGGCCACCTCCCGGTCACAGTGTGCCCGTTGAGGTCTTCGGATCACAGGGGGGCCGCGACCACCGGCTCGATCCGCAAGGATGAAGGGACGGCGCGACATCCGTCCGACGCGAATCACCCCGAGGCGAAAGGACGAGAGCACGCCATGATCGCCCGATTTGAGGAACTCGACTGGCAGGAGACGCGGATGGGCGAGCTCACCCTCCGCCGCCGCGCAGACCCGGCCACGGGTGAGCTGATCTACGAGGTGAAGCTGAAGGACGAATACCTCATGTCGAGTCTGTTCACTCACGCCGAGGAGCAGCTGGCGACGCTGGGACTCGCCGCCGCGGAAGGCACTGACCTCGACGTGCTCGTGGGCGGTCTCGGGCTCGGCTACACGGCCGCGACGGCGCTGCACGACAGCCGCGTGCGGAAGCTGGATGTGATCGACGCCCTCCCCGCGGTGATCGGCTGGCATGAGCGGGAGCTGCTCCCGATGTCGGCGCAGCTGGTGAGAGACCCCCGGGTGACCCTCGTCCACGACGACTTCTTCGCCGTGGCGCGCCGCCACCCCGCCCCCGAGGGCGCCCGCTATGACGTCATCCTGCTTGATGTCGATCACTCTCCGCGGCACACCCTCGATCCCAGTCACGCCGACCTCTACACCTCGGCAGGAATCGAATCCCTCGCTCGGCACCTCACCGATCGGGGCGTCTTCGCCCTGTGGTCGGACGACCCGCCCGACGCCGACTTCCTGACCACGCTCTCCTCGGTTCTGAGCGACTGCTCGGCCCACGTCGTGGAGTTCGACAACCGTCTCACCGGCGGAATCTCCTCGAACACGGTCTACATCGGGACCCGCCGTTAGCCCGACGTACTACGCGCCTCCCGCGCCCGTCCACCCCTTCCTCGCGGTTCCCGCCCCGGGTCATGGTGGAGTGTGCAGTTCACGGATGACCTCAGCGCCTGGGTGGCGCAGCAGCGATGGTACGCGGGCAAGAGCCACGAACCCCGGTTCCGGATCCTCGACGCCCAACCTGCCCCGGGGGGTGCCACGCGGTACCTGCTCATGGACGACGCGGGGTCACTCCCGGCGCTCTACCACGTCCCGCTCGCGTCCGTCGCCTCCCCCACCCCCGCGGACGCCGTCATCGTCCTGGACGGCGAGGGCCCGCTCGTCGATGCGCCGCGGCATCCGGCCTTCGCCATCGGAATCCTCGCCGAGATGGGTGTCGATGTCAGCCGGGTGACCGGTTCGCGGGTGCTCACGGGCGAGCAGTCCAACACCTCCATCGTGTTCGACGAGGACGGGCAGCCGACGATCATCCTGAAGCTCTTCCGCACCCTCCATCACGGCGAGAACCCCGACGTCACGGTCCAGCGCGTGCTGAGCAGCGCGGGGTCACCGCACGTGCCCCGGTTCCTGGGGAGCCTCGACGCCGAGTGGCCCGATGTCGGGCGGGAATCCGGCGTCGCGCGCGGCACCCTGGGCTTCGCGCAGGACTTCCTCCGCGGCGTGCGGGACGGATGGGAGATCGCGCTGGAAGCGGCGCGGGATCAGCGGGACTTCACCGAGGCCGCGCGCGATCTCGGGAACGCTGTCGCCGGGGTGCACGGAGCTCTCGGCGCCGCACTGGAGACCGCCGATGCCGGGCCCGACGACGTGATGGCCACGGCGGCCGCCTGGCGGCGGAGGCTCGAGGTCGCCGCGGCCGAAGTGCCCGCCGTCGCCGACCGGTTCGCCGCGATCGACGCGGTCTACCGGGCCGCACTCGATCGCCCGTGGCCGCGGATGCAGCGCATCCACGGAGACCTGCATCTGGGGCAGGTGCTCGCGGTGCCCGAGGGCGGCTGGCGCATCGTCGATTTCGAGGGCGAGCCCCTCCGCCCGATGGAGGAGCGCGCGATTCCCGACCTGCCGCCTCGCGATGTCGCCGGGATGCTGCGGTCGTTCGACTACGCCGGCGCGGTGGGCGGCGCACCCGATGCCGGCGAATGGGCGGCGGCGTGCCGCGCGGCGTTCCTGGACGCATACGCCGGTGCTGCCGGCGCGGTCGCGCTCGACTCCGTGCTGCTGCGGGCGCTCGTGCTCGACAAGGCGGTCTACGAGTCGACCTACGAGGCGCGCAACCGCCCCGACTGGCTGCCCGTGCCCCTCGCGGGCATCGACGCCGCCCTCGCCCCTGAGGCGCTGCTCGGCTGAGTCACTCCGCCGACGGCTCCACCGGCTCGAGGACGAGGAAGAGCGCTCCGTACGCCGGCAAGGAGACGGCGAAGCTCTGCAGGTCGTCGACGCGCCCGACCGTCTCGCCCGAGGCAGCATCCACGACCTCGCTGTGCGGCACCAACTGCTCCGAACGCACGGTGCCCTCGGTCGGCTCGGCCGAGAAGTTGAGCACGGTCACCTGCATGCGAGCATCCGCCTCCGGGTCGCCGTCGTCGAGACGGTGCACGAGCACGAGCATGCCGGGGTGGGCGACCTCGGGGATGTCGACCTGCGAGGCGGTCGCGATGCCGTACTCCCGGCGCAGATCGATGATGCGCGCCAGACGCGAAGCGAACGACTCCGGGTCTTCCAGCTGCGCCGGCAGCGGACCGTACAGCGCGCGCCCGCGCGGCATGCCCGCCGCCGAGCGCGTCGCGGTCGGATCCACGTCGAGCAGATCGTGCGCCCCACGCTCGATCCACCGTGTGTCGCCGGCGGCGATCAGGTCGGCGACCTCGTTCGACGGGACGGTGAGCATGCCGACGAGATCCCAGCCGGAGAGCGCGAAAATGCCGGGCTGCCACGCGTTGTACGCGCAGAGCAGGAGGTGCGCATCGCGGATGACGGGGATGTCGGCTTCGGCGATGTCGTCGAGCCGTGCGATCCCGCGCGTCGCCGCGATGAGCGACGTCGTCGTGCAGGCGATGCCGTTCTGCGTGAAGACGCGGTTGTAGTCGGCCGCCCCGGTGAGCCCCTCGGTGAGCTCGGCGCGCACGACTTCGGCGAGCTGGCTGCCCGTGATCTCACTTCCGCGGAAGCGGTAGAGATCGTCGCCGTGCCGCGTCGCCCAGTGCACGAGCTCGTACGTGAGCTCGTCATGGTTCTGCATCCCGTGCACGAGCTGGACGGGCTGGACGCCGAGCTCGATCGAGGTCGTCAACGCGAGCCGGAGGAACTCGGTCTGTCCCGTCGCGAGGGCGTGGTGGTAGCCCGGGCGCCCGATGAAGTCGTAGGAGAGGTCGGCCCCCACGGCCCCGGTGTCACGGATGTCCTCGATGGTGAGGTTGAGCTCCTGGAACGTGAAGCCGCCGACCTTGCGCACCATCCCGGCGATGATGTGGTTGGCCGCGTGGGAGAGCGGATGCCCCTCCGACCAGGCCGGGAGGCCCTCCGCGCTCTTCTCCACGCCGAGGAAGCCGTTGGCGTCCAGGCGCAGGGCGCTCGTGCCGAGCTCGCCGAGCGAGTGCAGGGCATCCCCGATGACCAGACGCATCCCCGCGAAGGTCGGGTCGAGCCAGTTGATCGAGGGCTGCCCCTGCTTGAAGTAGTGCAGATACACCCAGCGACGCGTGATGCCGTCGGGGCCGATCACGGGAGCCGTCGCGCTCCAGTTCGTCTCCTTCACGCCGGGGGTGTAGAAGATGACGCGCTGAAGGGCGCCGATGATGTATCCGCGCCCCTCGAGCTCCTTCTCGGTCGCGGGATCGAGGTTCACGCTGTCGACCCCGTCGGGCACGTCAGGGAGCAGTCCCCAGTCCTCCGGCAGGATCTCGACCATGTGGTAGATGCCCGGGTAGTCCTTGAACCCCATCTCGGCGAGGCGGAAGTCGGCACCCTTGCCGGTGTGCCCGGGCACGATGTCATCGATCACGCTGCCGCCGTGGGTGTCGGCGACGTCGCACAGCGCGCGGAACTGCTCCTCGGTGCCGAACGCGGGGTCGATCTCCGTGCTGATGCGGTCGAAGTGACCGTCGACGCTCGGGGTTTCGCGCCATCCGGCTATGCCGCCGGCTCGTTTCACCGGACCGGTGTGGACCGCGGTGATGCCCACCCGGTCGAAGGCGGCCCACAGCGCCTCGTCGCCGAGCGCGGACAGGAACGACTCCCCGGGCCGCGTGATGAGCGAGATCGGGTAGGCCGTGAACCACACGTCGCTGGTCGCGATGGCCCGCCGGGCATCGGGACGCGCGTAGGCGTTGCGCCACATCGCCGGCTGTCCCGCGAGCTGGCGGGCGAGGACATCCGCGTCCTTGAGCATCGACTGCCGCACGAGCCATTCGACGTACGACGGGTTGGTGCCGTTCGCGGTGCGCGGGTCGGTCTTGATGCGGCGCACACTTCCACCGCGGAACTGGTCGCGCGGACGCAGCCGCCTCGGCCGCGCGGGATAGCGGGCCTCGTCGTAACTGATCTCGATCTTCTCGGGATCGGTCTCCTCGTGATCCAAGGTCGCCATTCCCGGCAGGTCTATGGGGCCGGTGTAGAGGTCCTCCGGCCGAAGCTCGTCGTGCGCCATTCCGCAAGGTTACGGACTCGAATCCCACTGACCGGGGGACTGGCATCTGGCTCAGGGAGAAGCTATGAAATACGTGAGGTGCCGGTCGCGTCAGCCACCGGGGCTGCGCGCACGCAGTGTATGAAGCAGGCGCACGGGCGATTTCGTGATCGGACGCCATCGCAGGGAGATGTCCCACCAGGACGGACCGCGCACTTCGGGGACGCCGTCGCGCATCCGCACGTGCCACCCGCTCGAGTCCAGCGTGCGGTGGTGGTACCAGCACAGCAGCACTCCGTTGTCGGTGTGTGTCGGGCCGCCCGCCACGTGCTCCACGACATGGTGGATCTCGCACCACGAGGCCGCGACGTGACAGCCGGGGATGATGCATCCGCCGTCTCGCAGGGAGATGGCCTTGCGCTGGTGTGCCGCGAACACCCGATCGGTGATGTCGATCGCCAGGATGCGCCCCGTGGCGTCGGTCGTGACCCGCTGCACGGCCCCGGTGCACGCCACCTGCCGAGCGACTGCGAGCGAGACCGGCTCGTCGCATCCGTCGAGGTGGGCCTGCCCTCGGCCCGAGCCGACGTCGCCCGCGTCGGCGGAGACCACGAGCGTGGGCGCGGCGCCGCCGATGGTCGGCAGGGCACCCGAGCGCGCGGCGACGGTGAGGATCGTCGCGAGGGCGTCGTGCTGCTTCATGACCCGCGAGCGCAGGTCGGCCGAATCTCCGCTCGGAGCGTCCGGCGGATCGTCCACGAAGCGCGGCCCCAGCGGGCTATCGGGGCCGTCGCCCTTGGGGTTCAGGATGCTGTCGAACAGCCGCTGCAGCTGCGCGGCCACTTCGGGCAGCAGGTTCCCGCGGACCGGCACGATGCCGTCGCGGCACACCCCCACCGTGAGGGCGCGCTTGCGCATCGCGCGCGACTCGCGCGGCTCGGCGCCGTCTTGGTCCAGGTACATCGCCCACACCTGCGCCTGCAGCCGCAGCTCGTCGGCACTCGGTGCGGGGCCACCGCCCGCACCGAGACCGCGTGCGGATGCGGCCAGCTCGAGATCGGCGGCCGCCCGGGCGCCGGGCGTGCACAGGGCGGCATCCAGCGTGCCCACGACCGCCGCGAGGGCATCCAGCCCGAGGCCGGCTGCGGCTGCCTCCCGCATCGCGGGATACTCCGCGGGGAGGACTTCTCCCGTCGACGGCGACACGGGGCGGCGGATCGCGCACGCCGCGCGCAGCACGTCGGCGACGGTGCGTCCGGACGCCTGCGTCGTCCGCTGCACGAGCTCTTTCATCGACCGGCACCCGTGCCGCGTCGTCGGTCGCTCGGCGAAGGGGGCGACATCCGTCCGCTCCTGCACCTCGGCGACCGTCGCCACCAGCAGCGCCTCAGCCTGGTGCACGACGCCCGCCGCGGCGGCCAGGAGCGACATCACCGAGCCTTCGTCCAGCCCGCGCAGCTCGTCGGTTCGGAACGCCGCACCGAGGGCCTCGCCGAGCTGCTGCTCGACGTGGCGGAGGGTGTCGGCGAGGATCTCCATGACCCCCATTCTGACGAGGGCCACCGACATTGCGCCCGCGAATAACCCCAGGTCGACAGGCGCTATTTCGTCCTGCGGTACGACGATTCGAGGTGGCGCTCTCGCCTGCGGTTCAGGCTCGGGCCGGCAGCTGCTGCAGCGTCCACGAGTTGCCGTCGGGGTCGGCGAACCGCACGAATCGACCCCACTCCTGCTCGTCCACGCCGTCGGCATCGACGCCCAGCTCACGGAGCCGGAGGAGCTCGGCATCCGCGTCGGGCACGACGACCTGGATGACATCCAGGGTGCCGGGCGCGACGGCCGAGTCCAGTCCGGTCCCGAAGGCGATGGAGCACGCGGAGCCCGGCGGAGTCAGCTGCACGAAGCGCAACTCCTCATTCACGCGCTGATCGAAATCGGCGACGAATCCGATGTGCGTGTAGAACGCCTTCGCGCGGTCGACATCGGTCACGGGTATGAAGATGAGTTCGATCTTCCAGGTCATGGTGTCCTCCTTCAGATCTGGCGAACGCTACGCCTGGCCGAGGACACGGGATGTCCGCGATCAGACGTCGACTTCGTTCGGGCGAGCGGCGGACGCCCCGCACGAACGCCGCCCGTCTGTGCCGCCGTCAGTGCTCCGCGCCATGGCCCGTTTCCGGGGCCATGTCCCCCGCGCCGGGGAGAGTGGATGGTGCGGTCAACGCGTCCTCCACGACGGTGAACTGCCCCATCATGCCGGCGTCCTCATGCGCGAGAAAGTGGCAGTGGTACATGTAGGGAGTGTCGGGATCGGTGTAGTCCTCGAACCGCATGATGAGTCGGTACTGCACTCCCGGCCGGGTGTAGATGGTGTCTTTCCAGCCGGCGAGTTCGGGCGGCGGCGGCTCGCCGTCGATGGTGAGCACTTGGAACTGCACGTCGTGGACGTGGAAGGAGTGCCCGAACTGCATGCGATTGCGCACGGCCCAGACCTCCACCGTGTCGACCTCGACGATCTCGTTCACCGTGTGCATCTGCATGGACTGACCGTTGATCTGCAGTCCGTCCATCTCGAAGTGACGCTCTTCCGCCGCGTCGGATTCATCGAGTCGCGGAATGTCCGCGAAGCGATCCGCCAAGGGCTCGCTGGGCTCCAACGCAGACGCGGCGCGCAACTGCAGGACGTCCAGGGTGTCGGCGCCTCCGTTCAGCTCCGCGATGGCGTCCGGCATCCCCAGGTCGGGTGCGGTCGAGCGCAGCACCGGCCGCTCTCCGGCTTCGACCTGCACGACGATCTCGGCACGTTCGCCGGGTGACAGCTGCACCTCCCCGGTGCGGTGCGGCGCCTCGAGCAGCCCGCCGTCGGTACCGACGAGGTCGAACGATCGACCATCGTCGAATGCGAACCGATAGGTGCGAGCCGACGAGGCATTGAGCACCCGGAGCTTGACACGTTCGGTCGTCACGTCGAGGTACGGCGCCGCAGTGCCGTTCACGAGGACGGTGTCACCCAGAGAGCCGACGAAACCTCGCGTCGACAACGTGAACTGCCCCGCGTCGGTGAACTGCTTGTCCTGGACGATGACCGGGATGTCGTCGACGCCGTATCTATGAGGAAGCCCGAAGCGACCGGGGTCGGGGGGTTCGAGGATGAACATCCCGGCGAGCCCCATCTCCACGTGCTCCTCGGTCTCACCGTGGACGTGCGGGTGGTACCACAGCGTCGTGGGCTCCTGATCGATGGTCCACGAGGGCGACCAGGTCCGACCAGGATCGATGACCTGGTGCGGGCCGCCGTCCATCTCCGCCGGAAGGTGCATCCCATGCCAGTGCACGGTCGTGGGCACGGCGAGTTCGTTGTCGACGCGGACTCTCACCGGTTCACCGATCGTCGCCGCGAGCGTGGGGCCCAGATAGCTTCCGTTGAATCCCCACGTCGTCGTCGACACCCCGGGCTTGAACTCGGTGGCCCCCTCGTCTGCGAGCAGGGCGAACTCGCGCACGCCGTCGGAAGCCACGGTGCCGCGGTCGATCGGTGGAATGGCAAGCGGGTTGTCGAAGTCGACCTGACCGACGGTATCGACCACCGGTGCTCGCGCGGCTGCGTCGCACGCGCTCAAGGCGCCTGTCGCGAGGACGGCTGCTGACACCAGCCCCAGGCAGCGCCGCAGCCCGCGGCGACGGTTCCTGCTCGGACTGGTTTCCGCCTGGATGGGCATGCTGCTCCTCGGAGAATCGATGGAAGTGCGGCGGCGATGCCGAGGGCCTACGCGCGGCCGGTGCGACGGTTCGTCGCCGCTTGAATGACCCACGCGATCAGTCCCCCGACGGCGCCGGCGGCGGCGCCCGTGATCAACCCGCCGAGAACGGCCACGAGGCGGATCGGCAGGCCGCCGCCCCCGACCGAACCGGGGTCGTCCTCGAACAGCTGGCTCCAGAGGAGTTGGTACGCGATGACGAGCAGTACGCCCGAGATCGCTCCGATCGTCAGAACCGTCAGGAACGGGTTTCGAACCCGGCGGATGACCGCGACGGCGATCCACAGCGCGACCGGCGCCCAGGACAACAGCAACGAAGTCCACCGACCGGCCTCGAGGATGCCGAGGTCTTCCAGGAGGGGTCCCGGTACGCGCAGCGCAGCCAGCCCGATGATCGCCACGAGGGGCAACCCCGAAGGGCGTGGGCGTTGCGGCGGATGGGAGGGAAGGTTTGCAGCGTGTGACATGCCGCCACGGTAAGGATCGGGGTGGTCTCCGGTCGTCGTCCCTCAGACGACATCTGCGTCACCATCTGACGACTGCGGCGGTGGACAACGGCCTTACTCCCGGGGGCACGGCGCGACCTGCGCCTGACGCTCCACGAAGCGTGGTGGAGTGAGACGGGGCTGAGCAGCTCCGGCGCTGTGGCCCTGGCGGTTCGCGCTTGAGGCGCCTCAGCTGCTGGTCATAGGTTGAAGCCATGCGACGGCGGGTAGCACTTGCAATCGGCCTGGTCTTGGTGGATGCGCTCACCAGGTGCCCCGGCACATCGCTCGGCGGGGTCGGTCAGGGCTAGGGCGATGGCCGAACGAATGTGCCCCCGGGTCATCGTCCCGGACGTGGTCGGACTGCCGTTCCATATCGGGCGCGACGTCGCGTCCGACGCCGGCGTCGCGCTGGCCAATCCCGACCCGGACGGTCCGCCTATCGCAGCTCTCGCATGGCCGGGACTCTTCTACATCACCTCCCAGCGCCCGCCGGCAGGCACAGAGGTGAATCAGTGGGATTCGGTCATCGTCGAAATCGTCGAGCACGCAACAGGCGAACCCCACGAGGACAGGCCATGACCGAGAGCGGCGCCGTTACCGCGGGCGCTCGACACGCGCCGTCGGGCGGTGTCCGCGACGAAGCCGCTGTACTCCTGGCCGTCGGCGCGGTCATCCTCGGTCTGCTGCCGTGGCTCGCCACGGGTCTCCGACTGCCGCTGCAGAACCTCTGGCTCCTGCCCACCGCGCCCGAAGACATGCCGCTCGTGCTGCTGCCGTTCAGCCAGTACTCGCTCGTGCTCATCTTCGCTGTCCTGGTCGTCGGTGCCGCCGTGGCGGGAGTGGTCACGCGGTCACTGCGGAATCGGCTCAGCCGGCGGGGCCGGATGCTGCTGTTCGGCATCGTGCCGGCGCTGCAGCTGATCGCGATCGTGCAGACGGCCGTTGCCGTCCGCAGCGGACTTGCCGAGACGGGTCAGGCAGCGGTGTATCTGGCGGCTCTGGTCGGGGTGAGTGCGCTGTCCGTTCTGATCGGGATGCTCTGCCAGACCCTCATCGCCGTGGCGCCTCGGGCGGGCGCGCTCCTCGGTCTCACGATCGCGGCGGTCGCCGCGTCCTCATGGATCGGAGGCTTCCTCCAGCCGTTCACGCTCTACGGGCCGGACTGGCTTCTTCCGGTGGTGGGACTGATCGCCTGGGTCGCCCCGCTGCTCACCGGACTCGCCATCGCATGGACAGGTGTCTCCTCGCCTGGGCGCGTCGTCGCCGCTCTCGCGAGTCTCATCGTCGTCTGGGTCGCGCCCGCCGCCATCACCGGGGTCAGCAGCGCCGCCGGCAGTCGTGTGCTCGCCTCCGACCCGGCCGCGATGATCGAGTACGCGCTTCAGGTCTTCGCAAGCGCACTCCTGACCCCGGAGCTGGCGCTGCGCCCGATCGTGGCCACCGTCCTCGTCGCCGCGATCGGGCTCGCGGCGCGATGGACGATCCGCCGCCGCCGTGCCCGACCGAGCGCAACGCCCTGAACCGCCGGCAGCGTGCCTCGCTCAGGGCTCCTCGAAGGGCGGCCCAAGTGGAGCCGGCCGGATGAACGACGAAGCCGGTCGCCGACTGCGCTCCGCAGCGAAGTGCCCGCAGCGCTAGTGTCGGGGAATGCACAGCTCTGAGCTTCGCGGCGTCCGATTCCCCCCGGGCAAGCGGAGGGGGCTGTTCCGCGTGGAGGGGTTCTCCGCGGAGGACGTCGACGGTTTCCTGCGGGAGTGCGAAGTCGCTGTCCGCGCCTACGAGAACGGCGGGACGCCCCGCCTGCGCAGCGAAGACGTCGTGACCCGACAGCTCCTCACCTCCGCGCGTCACGGCGGCTCTTACGACATGGATGCCGTCAGCGAGTTCCTGGACCGCGTCGCCGCCGCGCTGCACGAACACGAACAGCGGGTGTCCTGACTGTCTGGTTTCAGGACATCGTGAACGGTGGCCGAGCAGGAGGTGCTGGTCAACAGCGGTGACCGTACAGGGTGCCGGGTGCACGCCGCGTCCCGCGAACGAGCGCCCCTCACGCCGCGGTCACTGTGCTGCGGATGGTACGGCCGCGGCAGGCTTCATGAGTATTGCGACCCGTTCCCCGTCACGCGGGTGGTTCGTCTGGACGAAACCGATACCGGTCAGCAGCCGGAGCGATCCCACATTCTCCGTATCCACAGTGGCGAATACAGCCGAGAGACCTAGGCGGTCGAAGGCGAAGTGAGCGATAAGACGCGCCACCTCGCGACCATAGCCCTTCGCCAGTGAGACCGACGGATGACGTATACGAGTTCCCAGCCGGGGACGTCCTCACGAGGCGAAGGCTTCAGCTCGGCGTGGCCGAGGAAACAGGCCCACGAAGTCTGACTCATCCTCTTTGCGGTACGGTCGCAGCTCGACGGACTGCCCGACGACGACGTCACTCGTCACTCTCTTCACACTCATCCGTGTTCACCCCCGGGTTCCTGGTCCACCGTTCGGCCATCGAAGAGTACGGCACCTTCGGAATGTCAGCGAGCGGCCCTGGGCTACCTCCCCGGGCCCGGGGCGAAGGCGTCTTCGGAACACGCGTTCGCCGACATGACGAAACCCCCGCTCCCCGTCTTCTCAAGGGACCTGCGGGCGCTTCGACGCCGGCGGCGAAGGTGGGATTCGAACTCCCAGCGGATCGAGTTCCTGATGTGTATCCGGTCGCCTATTCGAGTGCTCATCACGACGTGGGAACAAGATCCTCAAGAACGCGATGTTCCTCTCCGCATTCGCCGCGGTCCGCGACCCTCAATCCCGCGCCTACTACGACCGCAAGATCGCCCGGGGCAAGCGCCACAACCAAGCACTCCTCGCCCTGGCCAGACGCCGCTCAGACGTCCTCTACGCCATGCTCCGCGATGGCACCCTCTACCAGCAGCCAGTAGACGGGCTCGCTGCGTAACCGACCATCGAGGTTAATGACGACTCTTCGGCCGACCTGCACCCGATTAGGTTGATGCCATGAGCGCTCGCATCGCAGACGTCTACCGGAGGTTCGCAGAGTTCGAAGCGGAGGGCGTCTCCAACACCTACTTTGAATGGTCTTCCGCAATTGCAGAAGACCCCGAGATCGCTGATCTGATCTCCGAACTCCCAGGGATCAAGGTTCAGCCGAACCTGGTCTTCGCGGCAGCTCGACACCTTGGTGCCCCGGTCGGACCATACCCACCGTTCCGGGCATGGCTTGTCGAGAATTGGACGAGCGTCGTGTCAATCGTGATGGCGCGAGCAACACAGACAAATGAAGCAGCACGCTGCGCGGTGCTGCTCCCAGTACTGAGCCGCATCGACGGCCCGCTCGCGCTCATCGAGGCCGGCGCGTCAGCTGGCCTCTGTCTCTATCCGGATCGCTACAGCTACCGCTACGAGGTGGACGGGCGAACGGTCTCTCTGGACCCAGCGAGCGGCCCCAGTGTCGTTCAGATCCCGTGCGTTATCGACGCCCGCGACGTTCCAACGCGCCTGCCCAGCATCGCCTGGCGGGCGGGTGCAGACCTCAACCCCATCGATCCCACCGATCAAGACCAACTCGCGTGGCTCGAGACACTCGTCTGGCCGGAGCACACAGCGCGGCGCGACCGCCTTCACGCCGCTTCCACAATCGCCGCCGACGACCCGCCGAACCTCCGGCAAGGCGACATCCTGGCCGCCATCCCCGAACTCATCAAGCAAGCGCCAGCAGGCGCGAAGGTGGTCGTCTTCCACAGTGCGGTCCTGGTCTACTTGCCGGCTGATCGACGCCAAGAATTCGCTGAGAAGATGCTCGCGCTCGGCGATGTCACGTGGGTCAGCAACGAAGGGCCCGGCGTGTTCCCATTCATCACCGATCAGGTCGAAAGGCCTGTCGGCGGCCGCACAATTCTCGCGGTCGACGGCAGGCCCGTCGCGTTGGTGGGCCCACACGGTCAGAGCTACGAATCTCTCAACTAACCAACACCCGGTCAGGCCATCCGCAGCCCGGCCCGCCCCTGCCGCGACAAGTCACTCAACGCATCCCAGTACTTGACGGAGGAGATTGCCCCCCGGCAAGCGAATCAGCTCTCGATTGGATCCGGGCGAAGCACAGCGGACCTCGCGGGCGCGGGGCCAGGGGCGGAGGAAATGAGGCAGCATCTGCCGGTCGAGCTTGCGAGCGGCTGTATCGAACTGAGCGGACGTCTCCAGTCGCCAGCGCATCACACGCCCAGCTCACCCCACATCTCCTTCGCCGGCGGGGATCCTTGCCGGACGCTTCCCACCCGCGAACGACGTCACCCGTCCAATGGCGTAGCCCGGGCTTCCGCCCACCGATCCACGCGTGGGCCCCATCCGACACCGAGGGAACAGCGTCGAGCACTCGTCATCCAACACGCACCGGGCGTGCGGGTCACTGTGGCCCGTACGCCCGGTGCGTGACGAGGGTGGTCAGCTGGTCGCGCCGGCGGCCGCCTCGATCAGCTCCGCAGTCTCGTCCGGGTGGGAAACGTATCCGGCGTGCGACGCGTTGATCGACGTGGTGTGCGCGCCCATCCGCTCGGCGAAGAAGCGCTGCGCGACCGGGGACAGGGCCTTGTCCTGGTTGGAGACCTGGTACCAGCTGGGGATGGTCTTCCACGCCGGCTCGCCGGTCTGCTCCTCGAGGACGGCCACGTTGGTCGGGCGCTGGGTCGCGGCCATGACGTCGGTCTGTCGGGCGGGCAGGTCTGCGGCGAAGATCTGCCGGAACCGGGCCGGGGCGATGGTGGCGTCGATACCGCCGGGGTAGGGGCGCACGATGAGGGAGTCGGGCGTCAGCTCGGCGCCCGGGTACGTGACCGGGTCGTTGAACTGCGCGATGATCTCTCCTTCGTCGGGGGTGAAGGCCGCCGTGTAGACCAGTGCCTTGACGTTGCCGGCGCCGGTGGCGGCGTTCGTGATGACCGCACCGCCATAGGAGTGGCCGACGAGGACCACGTCGCCGTCGATCGAGTCGAGGATGCTGCGGACGTAGGCCGAGTCGGATGCCAGGCCGCGCAGCGGGTTGGCGACGGCGAGTACCGGGTAGCCATCCTCCTCGAGCTTGCTGATCACACCGCCCCAGCCGCTCGAGTCGGCCCAGGCGCCGTGCACGAGGACGACTGTGGGCTTCGCAGCCGGCTGCTGACCGGGGCTGTGGCCGGGGGCGGGCTGCGCCGCGCTGGCGCCCTGGGTGAGGCGCGTTGAGAAGTGGGTGTTCATGGGAGTTTCCTTTCGTGTCTTCGTGATGGATGGTTCGCCGGATGGACCCCCGGACGAGGCTCAGGGCTCTTCGACGTCGGAGAAGAGTCCTGTCATTCCTCCGGTCGCGAGTTCGCTGGCGCGCCGGAAGAAGGCCCCTGCTTCGGGCGTACCCAAGGGCGCGTTCGCTGCCTCGTAGTCGGGGAAGTAAAGGTCGATCATGCGGTAGGCCGGAGTGGCGGTGCCGTCCTCCTTGGGCCAGACCTTGGAGGTCTCCATCTTCAGGAGACCCGGAACGCTCCGGGCACGGTCGACCAATTCGGCGTAATCGGACTCGAAGGCGCCGGGGTCGATGGGGTTGTCGAAGATGAGAGTGATTTTCGTGGGCATGTGGAACTCCTTGCGTTGAGTGGTGATGTGGATGGGGGGAGCGTCAGGCGACTGCCGCGTCGGTCGCCGACTCGACCGTGACGAGAGTTCTGTCAGGGGCGGATACGGCGTGATCTCGGCCGTCTGCCTCAAGCAGGCGGAGCCAGATCTCGTTGATGGTCGGATACGCGGGCACCGCGTGCCACAGGCGGTCCAGCGGGACCTCTCCGGCGATGGCGATCGTCGCGGCATGGAGGAGTTCGGCGACGTCGGGGCCGACGGCGGTGAACCCGATCACGGTGTTACGGGCAGCGTCGATGACCATGCGGGCCTGGCCGCGATAGTGGTCGGCGTGCAGTGCGGCACCGGCGACCTTTCCCAGGTCGTAGTCGACGACCCGTGTGTCTCGTCCGGCTGCCGCGGCTTCCTGTGCGGTGAACCCGACGGTCGCCACCTCGGGCGCGGTGAAGATCACCTGCGTGAGCGCCAGTTCGTCAGCGGTCACGGCGTGGCGTCCCCACGGGTCCAGGCCGGGTTCCGCACCGTTCGCTCGTGCGACGATGGCATCGCCCAGCGCGCGGGCCTGATACTTTCCGTGGTGCGTCAGCGGTGCACGATGGTTGACGTCACCGGCGGCGAAAAGCCAGGCTGCGCCGGGGTCGGCGCCGGTGTCGTCGCCGATCCGGTCACCGTTCTGGTCGAGAACGGCGAGGGTGTGGTCGACCGTCAGCCACCTGCCCGGTTCCAGACCGATCCGGTCCAGGCCGAGGTCCTTGGTGTTCGCGGTACGTCCGGTGGCGACGAGAACCTCGTCCGCCGCGACGGTGCTGCCGTCCGACAGGGTGATCTCGAGGATGCCGGAATCGTTCCGTCGCGCCTCGATGACGCCGGCGTCCAGATGCAGTGCGACACCGGCGGAACGGAGCGCCTCGGTGACGTGCTCGCTCGCGAACAGCTCCGCCCGCGGAAGCAGGCGCGTCTGAGAGATCAGGGACACGTGGGAGCCGAGTGCGTGGAATGCCGTCGCCATCTCGGCGCCGACTACTCCGCCCCCGATGATCGCCAGGCGGTCCGGGACCATGTTGGTGGCCACGGCTTCGCGGTTCGTCCACGGCCTGACATCCGCGAGCCCCGCGATCGGCGGAATGTATGCGCTGCTGCCGGTGGCGATGACGACGGCATGGCGTGCCCGCAGGATCGTCGTGGTGCCGTCGCCGGTGTCGGTGACGGTCACGGTGCGAGGGCCGCTGATCCGTCCCTGTCCGCGGACCAGCGTGATGCCGGCACTGCGCAGCCAATCGACCTGACCGGAATCGTGCCAGTGCTCGGCGAACCGGTCCCGACGGGCGAAGACGGCGGCGGGGTCGAGGATGCCGCTCGCAGCGAGCCCCGCGGCGGGAAGGGCACGGGCAGCTCGGAGCGCGGCAGCATCACGGAGGAGTGCCTTGGTGGGCATGCAGGCCCAGTACGAGCATTCGCCACCGACGAGTTCACGTTCGACGATGGTCGCGGTCAGGCCGCCTTGCACGACCCGGTCGGCGACATTCTCGCCGACCGGTCCGGCGCCGATGACGATCACGTCGACGATGGCATCCCGGTCTACGTCGGACGCGATGAGGGACGGTCGGATGACTTCGGTCATGATCGCTTCCCCGCCTTTCGGATGACGAGGTGCAACTGGATTGCCGAGATCAGGAAGAAGATGCCACCGAGCACCGCATAGCCGCCAACGATGGTCAGCGCGGCATTCGGCCCCGCCGCCACCAGGAAGAAGCCGGCACCGGCGAGGACGGAGAGTCCACCGCTGAGGATCTGTGCCAGCTGGCCTCCGATGCGCCAGCGCAGACTCGCGACGATCAACTGGACGATTCCCGCGGTGATCGCCCAGACACCCCACACCCGCAAGACATCCGGGATGCCGGAGCCGACGACAGCGGCGAGGCCGATCGCAGCCGCCAGGCTCAGCGCGATGTTGATGTAGAGCGGGGCCTTCGGTCGGCTGGACCCGGAAGAGCGGAAGTCGATGATCGCTGCCGCGACATCGAACAACGGGTAGAGGACGAGCAGGGCGATCGCGCCAGGGTTGATCGATTGCGCGGTCGCGATCAGCAGGATCGCCCAGGTGACAGCGAACCCGAATCGTACGAAGTAGAGGTTTCGCAGCACTCTCGTGTTACTGGTGGCGGGCTCGACCACCCCTGGTGCGCCGGTGTGGATTGAAGCGGACATGCGCTCTCTTTCTGCTAGATAGAACGGTCGGTACACCGAGCATGCAGCAGCTGGACTCCCCTGTCAAGACCGATCGTTCTGTCTATCTGATAATCTGGAAGGCACAGCAACCACCAGAAACGAGGCACAAATGTCGGAGGCACGAACTCGGCTACTCGACACCGCCAGCCGGCTCTTCTACGCCGACGGGCTACGCGCCGTCGGGATAGATCGCGTCATCGCCGAGGCACAGGTCACCCGCGCCACGCTCTATCGGCACTTCCCGAGCAAGGACGACCTGCTCGTCGCCTACCTCACGCAGATCGACGAGGCGATCCGCGGCCGGATGGACGCCGCCCGATCCTCCGGCGCCGACCCTGACGACATCATCCGAACAGTCGCCCAGGCCATCTCCGACGACATCCAGGGCGCTGGCTTCCGCGGATGCGCATTCCTCAACGCCGCGGCCGAATACCCCGACCCCGATCACCCGGTCCACCATGCCGTCCTCGAGCATCGGGAGTGGTTTCTCAGGACGATGACCGAACTCTTCGCTCAGACCGGCAAGATCGACGCAGAACCCGCAGCACGACATTTCGTGATGCTCCGAGATGGCGCGATGACCGCCGGCTCTCTGACCGACCCGCAGCCCATCTGCGCGACCTTCCTGCGAGGTATCGAAGGACTCCTCGCTTATCGCAGCGGCCTGGAAGCCGACGACGTCACAGCGTTAAGCAACACGCCCTGAACGGGCGCGTTCAGCAGCCCGATTCGCGCACGTGGGCGAGCAGGTCCGGCCCCCACAGCCGATGGAGGCTCGGCCTAGTGCGCGGCTGGGTGAGCGAGCGGCTCCTCGACGTCGGCGGGCTTGCGCACGAAGAGGGTGAGCACGACCGCGACGCTCGCGATCACCGCTCCCACCACGAACGCAGTGTGCACACCCGCGGTCATCGCTTCGCCGGGGGCGTCGCCGGCAGCGAGGGCGCTGGCGGTCCCCACCGACATGAGCGTGACGAACAGGGCGGTGCCGGCGGCGCCGGCCACCTGCTGGAGGGTGCTCGTGATCGCGCTGCCGTGCGAGTACAGGGATCGGGGCAGCGACCCGAGTGCGGAGGTGAGCAATGGCGTGAAGACGAAACCGAGCCCCAAGTTGAGGGTCATGTGGATGAGCACGATCCACCAGATCTCGGCGTTCATGTCGAACGTCGTCATACCCCACAGCGCCGCTGCGGCGACGACCATCCCGGGAAGGACCAGCGGACGCGGCCCGAAGCGATCGAACAGCGCCCCCACGATCGGTGCGATGACGCCCATCAGGATGCCGCCGGGCAGCATCATGAGGCCGACCGTCAGGGTGTCGAGACCCAGCGCCTGCTGCAGGAACAGCGGCAGCAGGATGAGCGAACCGAACAGCGCCGCCATCACGACGACGACGAGCACGACGGCGAGACTGAAGGAGCGCGAGGCGAAGGTGCGGAGGTCGAGGAAGGCGGCATCCGTCTTCTGCAACGACAGCTGGCGCAGCACGAACACGACGAGCGAGACGACGCCGACGACGAGCGGGATCCAGACCGGCACGGGTGCGTGACCGGACGCCGACTCACCGATGAGGCTGAGGCCGTAGATGAGCCCGCCGAAGCCGAGGGCCGCGAGCACGGCCGAGAGCGGGTCGAATGAAGGCCGTGAGGTCTCAGTGACGTTGCGCACCCAC
Source organism: Microbacterium lushaniae (assembly GCF_008727775.1). Classification (NCBI taxonomy): domain Bacteria; kingdom Bacillati; phylum Actinomycetota; class Actinomycetes; order Micrococcales; family Microbacteriaceae; genus Microbacterium; species Microbacterium lushaniae. The sequence goes on along the minus strand of NZ_CP044232.1, from coordinate 329,575 downwards.
ACGGCGCCGAGCGCGATCGCGAGCAGGGCGATGGGAAGCACGAGCCAGAACATCCAGCGCCAGTCCAGTGCGGAGAGGATGACACCGGCCACCGTCGGACCGACCGCCGGCGCGACGGCGATGACGATGGAGATGACGCCCATCATGCGCCCGCGATGGGTGGGCGCCACGACGTTGAGCACGGTGGTGAACAGCAGGGGCATCATGATCGCGGTGCCGGACGCCTGCACCACGCGGCCGGCGAGCAGCATCCCGAAGCCCGCCGAGAGCGCGGCGATGAGGGTTCCGGCAGCGAACAGCGACATCGCGGTGAAGAACAGGCCTCGTAGCGAGAACCGCGCCAGCAGATAGCCGGTGCACGGGATCACGATCGCCATGGTGAGAAGAAATCCGGTGGTCAGCCACTGCGCGGTGGCGGCGGTGATGTCGAGGTCGGCCATGAGCCGGGGTAGGGCGACGCCCATGATCGTCTCGTTGAGGATGACGACGAAGGCCGAGGCCACGAGGAGGGCGATCACGGGGCCGGTCCGGGGCGCAGCTGCTGCGGCGGGAACGGATATCGAAGCGGTGTCGGGGTTTTTCTCGAGCGTCACGAAGGGCTTTCTATCGGCAGGGCTGCACACGGTTGCGGGAGGGGGCGCCGGATGAGCCGCACGAACGCCCCACTCAGTATATGGCAGTGACTGCCACTATCGGTTCTTCGGGTGCGAGAATGGGCGGATGCTCGAACCCGACGATCGGCGCCGGAACAACACCGGTCCCGCCGATGACCCTGACGCCCACCGCGGTCTGCGCGAACAGCGACGTCGTGAGACCCGTCGCGGTATCGCCGACGCGGCGATCGAGCTCTTCGAGCGCCAGGGTGTCACCGCCACGACGGTGGAGGAGATCGCCGAAGCGGCCGGCATCGCCCCGCGTACCTTCTACCGCCACGCGGTGACGAAAGAGAACGCCCTGTTCGTCGACGACGACTCGATGGAGCGGCTGATCGCCAGCGTGCGCGCCGTCGACGGGGCGGCGCCCGAGGTGAGACGCACGATCGAGCAGGCCTACCTGGCGTCCATCGATGCCTTCGACGCCGAGCAGCCCGACACCCACACACGCATCCTGCGGGCGCGTCGCCTCGTTCTCGCCGAGCCGGGCCTGCTCTCCCGCGCCCTCGCCCGTGACGACGAATACGTGCAGGCCCTCACCACCATCGTGTTGCACGCCGACGACGACCCGGACGCCGACGAGATCCGGGCCCGGGCTGTCGTCACCGCGATCAACACGAACGTTCGCCTGGCCTACGACGAGTGGGCGCGCCGCGCCGAACGCGGCCAGAAGGCATCCGTCCGACACCTCTACCTACAGGTGCGGTCAGTGCTGATCGACCACTTCACAGCCGACGACGTCGACTGAACGCAGAGCCCGCGCTGTACGCGATAGCACGTCGTGGACGTTCCTGTAGGGGGAGCCGCCCTCATCCTTCGCCGTGACGATCCGATGACGTCGGTACCCGGGAGCCTGAAGCGCACGAGCTTTCCCAGTCTTCCCACAATGCAGATCAGCGCCCTCAAAAGGGGCGCTGATCTGGGAAATGGCGGTGACGGTGGGATTTGAACCCAAAGAGGTTGAATCCTGCTCGTTCCCGATCGGTCGGATACCGCGGAATCACGCCGTTCTGGGCCAGGTGGAACCTTGGCCCGACTCGGTTCATTCGCCCCCGATCGCCGTCGCTTGTGGGCAGGATGTGGGCACGCCCTATTAGCCGCCGGAGAGCAAGATCGAGTGCTCGCTGCGACGCCGCCGGCCTAGAGTTCTCCCAGTTCTACGCCCCCAGCATCGCCAGCGTCACCAACGGCCCGTGAGCGGAGCCGGAGGGATTTGAACGTCGTCAGTAGAGACCGTGTTCTCACAACAAGGTCAAGTCGCTACGGGATCCTTCAGCCAGAATGTGGCACCGACGGTTGAAGGGTCGTCCTGCGCGGTTTACCACTGGTCAGATCTGCGTTTCGGTTTCTTGTCGTTTGATTTCCCGGCGCAAGGGAACCTTCGCGATCAGCGCCGCGACGAAGAGGCCGAGCGCCACGTATTGCAGCGCCTCAACGCGGACGAAGAATCCGGAGATGCTCGGGGGGAGAATTTTAAAGAGACCGAAGTCGAAGAAGTGCAACGCAATGTAGGCAGAGAAGACGATTGCGGACAGCAGCATGGCGGCGCTTAGCGCCACGTCGAGGAGCTTCATGATCTCTCCACGATCGCGTCCAGTCCCGGTCGGCTGCGGGTGAGTATCGCCATGACGGATCGGACGATCTCGCGCACCGGCCTCACGAGATCCTGAAGGTTGCCTAAGAGTTCTTTACGCGGGTTCACGGCTGGGTTCCTTTGCTGTGTAGGTCGTCACATCGAGAAGCTCTCGACTTCTGCCCCAGTAGAAGCCCTGTTCCCAGAACAATGTCAAGCTCCAGATGAACAACAACATCCTGGTGACCAGGTCAACCCCAAGAACTCAGTCCGAGCCTCGCGCTCTCCGCCAGTCGCGCTCTTTCTGCCTGCCGACGACGGGTCCGCCCGGTTCGGCTCGGACGCGGGGGCGTCGATGACATCGCCCTCGACCCGATCGAGCGGTCATCTGAGGCCCCCATGCGCGAGCTGACGTTGCGCTCCCGAGGCAGGCCGACAGGCGGATGGATAGCGTTCAGCCGTACAAGACTCGTCAAGGCAAGCGGTATCTCGTGTCCCCGTCACCCTCCAGTGGGCGAGATTCCCACGGTAGGTCGGAGCCAGTCCCGACCCGAGATCCGCGTCTTTCCGCGTTGGACGACCGTTCGAACCTCATCGAAACGGTCCGCAGGAGAGCGAAGCGTGAACAACCCGTGAACGAAATCTGTTCACGGATCTGTTCACAAACGCAGATCAGCGCTACTCGAAAGTAGCGCTGATCAGGTATTTTCCGTGGCGGTGACGGTGGGATTTGAACTCTTATCGGATCCCGTTTCGAAGGTAGGCACAGGCCCGATTTCCCTGTCATTGCGCGGCGGACGACCTTTCAGGGATCGACCGCACGAGGCCTGGACTTTCCTCGGCTTTGCCCACGGCCTTGCCCGCAGCGGGCACGAACGGCAGCCGCGCCGCGACGCCATGGCCGTGGGCAGCCACCTCCCAGGCCCAGGGGTGTCTTCGCCGATAATCACCGTTAAGGAGGCAAGCGGGGCAAAGCCGCGGCCATGTGCAGAGTGCCTGTCGGGCTGGGGCGGCACCGCGACGCATCTACGGAACAGGCGAGGGGCCGGGGGCTTTCGTGTGCCGTTGATGCTCCAGCTGCAGCTGGGAACGCAGCGACGCGCGGGCGCGGTGATACCGGCTTCGGACGGTGCCTTCCTTCATAGCGAGGATGCGACTTACTTCTACGAGCGAGAAGCCCTCCCAGTGGATGAGGCCGATGATATCGCGGTCGACCCCGGTCGAGGCGCGCTATGGCCTCGTGCAACTCGGGGTGTTCCGAGGGATCGTGGAAGCCCGGGTGGGGAGTGACAGACAAGATGGTTCGAACCCGATCAGCGAGTGCGTGTTGCCTTGTGGTGTGGCGGTAGTGGCGCAGCAGGACCTTTCGTGCGATGCCGAAGATCCATGGCCTCATTTCAGCGTCGGTCGGAGGTAACGACGAAGCACGCCGCCAGATCACGAGGAACGTTTCAGATAGGAGGTCAGCGGCGTCCTCTGGCTGGTCCACTCGTCGGGCGAAGTAGCCGAGAACGTCCGACGCGTTCGTGTCGACGGCCGCGGCGACTCGTGCCGTACGGGCGTCCATGCGAGGGTTCACGACTTCGGGGGCACGCAAGTCATGCCCCATCCATCGACGGCGGGCGCATCTTCGATACCGCCCTCGCTTAGCCAGCCGATGCCTGGAAATGTTTGCTCCGCAAACGACCGGATGATGGGCGCTAGGCCATCGCTGACCCGAATCTCACCGTCTACGTCCTCCGCATTATGGCCGACGGTGTTTTCGTCGTAGAGACGCTGCCCGAGGCCTGACCAGTCGTGAGCGGTGACGGCCGCATCAAGGGTTTCGCCATCGCCAGATTCCGGATTGCGGATCTCTATCCACCCCCAGCACTCTTCGGTGTGGCCGGTTTCGGTCGTCCAGCTGATCGGAATGGGTTCGTTATTGCGAAGGTGCTCAGGCGGCATTCCAACCCCTGCCCAGTGGGCCATTACAACGGCCGTACTTGCACCTGCAGTGAGTGCCACCCCGCCTGCAATGACCGCTGGCAGGACCCACCTCCCCCGAGGGGCGCGCCCGCGCCGTAGGCGTGCGGGCACCGTCGATTGCGCCAGTCGCCGCGCCTCGGAGTCGGCCTCATGGGGAAGCGGGCGCGCCAGTCGCGCAAGTAACTCATCTAAGTCAGATCGGGACATATCCCCTCCAGGGTTCACCACTACATGCCCCTTCACCGCAGAAACGTTGCAAACGCCTCGCATACTGCACTCTCGAGCGTCGCACCGCACGTGGCTGCGAAAGTGGAACGGAATGAGATGGTTGCCTTAAAGCAGCGCGGAAATTTGGGGGAGTGCCGGTCGTGAACCTTTCCGTGGTGAGCGATGAATACAAGACGTGAGCACAGACAGCAGCGTGATCCAACGGTCGGTGCGCGAGCCTGCGGTGTTCGGGGAACTATTCCACCGACACGCGTCACGGCTGCATCGGTACGTGGCGCGCCGCGCCGGTGACACCGTCGCGGACGACGTCATCAGCGAAACCTTCTTGATCGCTTTCGAGCGCCGGGCCCGGTTTGACCTCTCCCACGAGGACGCACGGCCATGGCTGTTCGGGATCGCGACTAACCTCATCCACCGCCACCGCATTGCGGAGGCGCGCACCCTTCGAACCGCCGAGCGGTTCGTGGCGGACAGCCCCGCCGTCAGCGACCCGGAGCGCATGGATGAACAAGTTGCAGCGCATCTGGAGATGAAGCGCGTCGCGAAGGTTCTGCGGAGGTTGCCCATTGGCGATCGGGACTGTCTGCTCCTGTACGCGTGGGAGGACCTCTCCTACGAGCAGATCGCGGAGGCGATGTCGATCCCGACCGGCACCGTCCGCTCACGACTCAACCGGGCTCGGCGCGCACTACGCGCAGAGCCCCTCATCGAGGAGGGAACTCATGAACGAGCTCACTATGCTCCGGACCCTGCGTGAAGACGTCTCCGAGCCCACGTCAGACCAGCTGGCACCAGCCTTCACCAAGCTGACTCACGCCATGCAGGCACCCAAACGGCGTCGTGGCCCCCGCGCGCGCTGGATTCTTGCCGGCGCAGCCGGAGCGGCCGTTCTGACGCTCGTCGGTGGAAATGCCGCGATGGCAGCCGAGTCCGCAGAAGCCGCATCCGCGCTGCGCGCACTAGCAAACGAGACGATCAATTTCACCGACCCCGCATCCGGTCAATATCTCCTCTCCCGCACGCATGCGGACTGGCTGATCGAAAGCACGCAGGCGGGCGGCACCATCGACCGCCAAATGAACGAACAGATCATCGAGGTCTACATGCCAACGGACCCCGACGCGCCATGGGTGATGTATCGGGATTGGCGAGCCAACGTCCCCGGCGACGAAGAAACGCTGAGAGCAGCCGATGGCAACTTCTACGGCGATTACCCCTCACCCGTGGCAGACCTCTCCGACATCCCCACCAACTCCGGAGCCGAAGCCCTCGCCTACTTCGACGCGCAGTACACCGGGGGCAACAAGTCGCGTGACGAAGACAACTTCGACCGCATCACCGACGTGCTCGCCACCGGCCTCGTTCCCGCGGACCTTCGTGCCGCGCTCTTCGAGGCGCTGGCCCTCATTCCGGGCGTAAGCAGCACCGCAGACGTGGAGAACTACGACGGCAAGCTCGGCATCGCGATCGGCCGCACCGAGTTCTTGCGCGGAGGCCAGAGGCAGGAAATCATCGTTGATCCTGCGACCGGACTGGTGATCGGAGAGCGCGACCTCTACACCGTCGCTGTCTTCGGCTTCGGCGTCAACGAGGTAGTGGGCCACACAGCAATCGAGACGACTGTTGCGGAGACCGCACCGTGATGTCGTCCCCGATCGGTCCGGCATCTCTCGCACTTCCCCCAACCGTCCCGATAGAGATACTGATCGAGCCGGAGGCCGCCGACACCCGCGCGCCCGAAGAGCGCCATAGGTCACGCGCGTCCTCGAACCCACCTGCGCATACTCCCTTGACCGATCCCCTACCGCTGTTGATCGGGCCGAGCCGCTGGTAACGAGCCGTCGCGACGAAGTTCGAGGACGCCCTGGCTCGGATTGATAGCCATCCAGCCGTCTCCGGTTTTGTGGAGGAACAGGATGGCTTCTTCATAACCCACCGCCGTCTCGAAGGGGTCAGGGCCGAAATACCGATCGTCACTCTCTCCGCACGCCGCAGGTGGCGAGGTCACCTCGATCTGCGAATCGCCGCGGCCGGTGAGCCACTCGTCGACACGCACGGACCAAACCTTCGCGGTTCACCGCGCGCCGATGACGTCTGTTGTTCGGGATTGGGAGCGCGAGACGACGGTGAACGGGTGAACCAGTGACATTTGTAGTTACTGATGCTCTAGACCTCGCCGATGGCTTGACCGAGTTGCAGGTACATTTCGGGCGCCCAGGTGCTCTGCGTATCCGTGCGTGGGTGACGGACATCGCTGGCCGACGGAAGGCGACGACGAAGATCCGCGCCTACGGAGTACTCGCGGCCATCCTCGATGTGGCGGTGCGTGACCGCCGGCTCGCCGACAATCCCGCACGCGGGATCAAGCTGCCCAGGAAAACCCCCAGCGGCGGGTGTACCTAACCCATAGCCAAGTGGACCTGCTCGCCAACCAGGCCCTACACCCAACGCTCGTCTACTTCTTGGCGTACACGGGACTGCGATGGGGCGAGGCGACAGGGCTCCGAGTCGCCGACGTCAACCTCAGTCGTCGTCGAGTTAATGTCCAGGAGAACGCCATCATGGTGAACCGCGGTCGTGACCGGTACCCCGAAGACCCATGCCACACGCTCCGTGCCCTACCCGGAGTTCCTCGAGGACCTCATCCGAATACAACTGCACCTCAAGCGCCCTAAGCATCTTCTCTTCGGAAACGGCTCCGAGCCGCAACGACTGCCGAACTCCCGCGACGGATGGTTTGCCGCTGCCGTGCGCCGCGCAATGCGCGTCGACCCAACTTTTCCTCGTATCACTCCGCACGACCTGCGCCATACGGCTGCCAGCCTTGCGATCAGCGCCGGAGCAAACGTCAAAGCCGTTCAGCGCATGCTCGGGCACGCATCGGCGGCCATGACCCTCGACACGTACGCCGACCTCTTCGACGATGACCTCGACTACGTAGCTCAGGCCCTCACGAGCGCCCGCCATGCTGCGGTCGTCGTCGTCCAGGAGCAGCAGGCGCGGGGCGCATCAATACGCCCGTCGGCGATACTGCCTCCGATGCCTTCCCCAGGCTCACCCAGGGACGCTGCGCGCGGTCTGTGAAGTCGGCCAGGCGGATCGTCATAGGGGCTCCGCGAAGCGGTTTTTCCCGAATCTTTCCCACGAAGCCGAACGAGGCAAGACGAAAGCCCCGCGATCCCAGTGTTTCCAAGGGCTCGCGGGGCTTCGACGCTGGCGGTGACGGTGGGATTTGAACCCACGGTAGGGGGTTACCCTACACAACTTTTCGAGAGTTGCACCTTCGGCCGCTCGGACACGTCACCGCCGATCAGTTTACGACACCACACGCAACCCCGCGAATCGGCGCTTTCCGGCGGGCCCGGGACCGTAGCCGGGCCGGGAGGGCGCCTGTAAGACTGGGCCCATGAGCGTGATCGAGAATTCCAAGATGACGGTGGTGGGCGCGGGCAGCGTGGGGGCCAGCGTCGCGTACGCCGCCCTCATCCGCGGATCGGCGCGGCATGTGGCGCTGTACGACATTGCGACGCAGAAGGTCGAGGCCGAAGTGCTCGACCTCGCCCACGGCACCCAGTTCACCGGGTCGAGCGACATCATCGGTGGCAGCGACATCTCCGTCGCCGCGGGATCGCACGTCGTCGTCATCACCGCCGGCGCGAAGCAGAAGCCCGGCCAGACGCGCATCGAACTGGCCGGGGTGAATGCCGGCATCCTGCGGTCGATGATGCCTCAGCTGCTCGAAGTCGCTCCGGATGCCATCTACGTCATCGTGACCAACCCGTGCGACGTCCTGACTGTCCTCGCGCAGGAGGCGACGAACCTGCCGCCGGAACGCATCTTCTCCTCCGGCACGGTGCTCGACACCTCCCGCCTGCGGTGGAAGCTCGCCCAGCGCGCGGGCGTGGCGACCTCGAACGTGCACGCCTACATCGTGGGCGAGCACGGCGACACGGAGTTCCCGCTGTGGTCGCGCGCGACGATCGGAACGGTGCCGATCCTCGAGTGGGAGTCGCCGGGGCACCCGCGGATGAGCGCCGAGGAGCTCGACCGCATCGCGGTGGACGTGCGCGACGCCGCCTACAAGGTCATCGAGGGCAAGGGCGCGACGAACTATGCCATCGGGCTCGCCAGCGCCCGGATCGTCGAGGCGGTCCTGCGCGACGAGCACACCGTCCTGCCGGTGAGTACCGTGCTCGACGACTTCCACGGGCTCGACGGGGTGGCCCTGTCGGTGCCGTCGATCGTGAGCGCGTCGGGCGCCGTGCCGATTCGGGAGACGCTCTTCTCCGAGGACGAGATGACGCTGCTCCAGCGCTCGGGCGATGCGTTGCGGACGGTGGCGGCGAGCCTGCGCGAGTGACCCCCGGCCGGTTCGCGGCCCCGGTGGGACCAGACCGACGCGTCAGCCGACGGTTCCGTGCTCCACGGCACGGGCCAACTGGGCGAGCGAGGAGATCATCGCCCCCACGTGCACGTCCTGGTCGATCCCCGCGGGAGCGTTCGTCGCCTCGATCGTGACGAGGGTCCCGGTCACCTCCGGCTGGAAAGTCCACGTCATCCGCATCGTGCCGGCGAACGAGGGGTCGCCGGAGGGGAAATCGACTTCTTCGACGAGCGTGCGGGGCGGATCGACGAGCACGCGCCGCACGACGCTGACGTCCGTGTCGAGCGTGGCCTTGCCGCCACCCTCGGGCGGATTCTCGTAGCGGAGAACCATCCGATACCCTCGTTCGGGGTCGAACTCCTCGAGCCTGCCGGTCATCCCCTCCGGTGGGATCCACGCCACGAACAGGTCGGGATCGGTGAAGGCCCGGAACACCCGCTCCGGGTCGGCGGTGATGTGTCGGGTGGCACGCTCGACTCGCATGGCGCCACGATACGCCCCGCGAGGCGAGGTCTCGTACGCCGGCATCGTCAGCGCGCGGGGAGCAGGATGTCGGCCACGCCGGAGGCCGGGACCTCGACCGGCGCTTCCGGCCCCCGGCCACGCACCACAGCCGTCACCGGGTTCCCCGTGATGTTGCGAAGCCGCACGCGCACCTGCCCCTCACCGGCAGGTCGCAGCTCCGCCAGCAGTCGCTCCGCGGGCTCGACGGTCACGGGCGGCGCGGGCCGCGCTGGCGGCGGCGCGAGGGTGTGGCGCGCGTGCAGCGGTTCCAGGAGGTCGCGACCGTATCTCCGCACATCGGCAGCGCTCACCGCATCCACGGGTCGGAATCGGTAGCGGAAGACCCGCGTGATCTCCTGCCGCGCCTGGAAGTTGGTGAAGTGCAGGTTGTTCATGAGCCAGCTGTTCACGTGTCCGCCGACGGCTTCCAAGCGGCGCGCCCACCGCCCCGTGTGGAAGTCGCCCACCTGCACGAGGGGGGCGTCCCGCGTTCCCCACAGCACGCCGCCGCCGTCGCCCCCGACGCCGACCGCGTGCTGGATGGAGTACCAGTCCTTGCTCGTGTCAGGCAGCTGCTCGCGTTCGGCGGCGAAGACGGCGCCCGCCGTCTCGAGGAGGAACTCCGGATTCGCCACCTGGAACGGAAACGCCACGAACACGCTCTCCGGCTCGAATCGCTCGGGTTTGCTCAGCCAGACGTCGAGCTCGAGGTCGGGGATGTCGTCGGCGATCGCGAGGGTCGTGACCACCCTCGGGATGCCCGGCGCCGAGCCCTCCCACGTGATCTGCGTCACGCCGGCGGCGCGCCGCACCCGTGGCGGCGCAGTGCCCGTGGCGACGTCGCGGGAGAACTCCGGTCCGGGATGGTCGGGGTGGAAGTGCTTGGGCGACTGGGTGAGCATCGGATGCTGCGACCCGGCCACGACCCGTTCGTCGACGAGCGCGCCCAGCGGCATGGCGGCCGCCGTGTCGACGAGCTCGCGGCCCGTGGCCACGTCCACGAGCGAGACGATGCCGCCGCGGCCGGGGTCCACCGCGACGCGGTATCGCCCAGCCTCGACCGGCCCGGTCACGGCCTCCTCCTCCCCCGGGCCCGGCACGGGGATCACCGCCACCCCGAACGGGCCCACCTCGGCGAGGGCGCGCACGCGGCGCACTCCCGCGACTTCGACGTCGACCAGCTCGCTGCGCGGCGCCTCGGTCGGGTTCACCACGACGAGCGCCCCCTCCCCCGCCGCATCCGCGGCTCCCTCGGCGACCTCAGCGCCCGATCCCGCGTACGCGTACCCGAACCACCCCTCGATCGCGAGGTCGCGTGCCTGGTCGAAGGCGTCGTAGGCGAACCCCGACTTGGCGTTGTGGTGGGAGTGACTGAACGTCGAATGAGGTTTGGAGTAGGTCTCCCAGCTTCCCCACGTGTGTTCGCCGTAGAGCAGCAGCTGCTCGAAGATGTGCTGCATCGCCTCGGCCACCTCCGCGGACGAGCGCAGGCGCACGGGTCCTCGGCGATACCCGAGCACGTCGAACAGCGGCACGTCCCCGGGCTCGGCGAGCGCAGCGAGCGCGAACGTGCTCTCCGCGGCGCGTGCGAACGTCCTCGCCTCCCGGTACACCGCGACTTCGCGTGCCGTGGACCCGTGGCCGTGCGACCACCAGTCGGCCCACTCGCCTCGCACGGTCGGGATGTCCCGGTCCGCGGCTTCGGCTTCGGCTTCGAGGCCGTCGAGTGCCTCGTCGATCGTCGCGGCGCGCATGGGCAGGTCGGGGTGACGCGCGTTCCACGTACGCACCACGTCGAGGAAGCGTGCGGTGGGCCAGCGGTTGTCGTTGCCCGCGTGCACGACCGCCGCGCTCCAGGGATAGTCCTCGCGCGCATCCAATCGCTCCACGAAGTCCTGGATGCGCCGTTCCGCGAGTGCGACGTCGCCGTCGACGATCCCCCACTCCTCGCCGAAACCGTAGTGCGTGGAGAGCCATACGAACACCCGCCGACCCGACGGGCCCTCCCACCAGAAGCCGCTCGGTTGAGTGAAGGGCGCCCGACCGTGGTCGGGATTGAGCGCCATCACCAGACGGCCGATCCCGGCGTCGCGCATCCGATCGACCAGGCCCCACGCGAGGCCGTTGACGTCGCCGTGCTGCTCGGTGCGCACCGGGATGCCGGCCTGCCGGATCTCCCCGAGCAGGTCGTAGGCGGCGTCGAACTCGAAGGTACTCGGCAGCTGAGTCATGTTGAGGTACCCGCCGGTGACCGAGATCGCGCCGGTCCGGGCCAGCTCCGACAGCTGCTCGCGCTGCCCCGCGGTGGCACGGCGAAGGAACGTCAGCACAGGTCGTGCGACCTCGAACGTCCACCGGAACGCGGCGGGCCCCTGCCCCGGGTGCTCCTCGGCGAGGTCGAGGACTCGTCCGACGATGTCGGCGTGCATGCGGTCGATCAGACGCGGACTGTTCGTGTACCCGACGTCGTGGTGGGTGTGACCGATGAGGAGGATCTCTCTGATCGGCATGGGTTCCTTCGTTCCGGTGCAGGGCACGCTGCTGACGGGGTAGGGGCGGGCCGACCGAAGTCGACCCGCCCCGCATCGAGAGGCCGCCCGGCGTCAGCCCGCGGTGACGTTCTCGTATGCCCGCATGGCCGCGGCCTGGGCGTCGGCGAGCGCCTCTTCGGGGGTCTTGTCGCCCAGGAGCGCCGCGGTGATGGCGTTGTTCAACTCGTTCTGGATCTCCTGCCCGGCGGGGGATGATCCGAACGACTCGCCGTACTCGACGACGTCGTAATACGTCGAGATGACCTGGTCGAAGCCGACGTTGCCGCTTTCCGCCACCCATCCCTCACGAACGGCCTCGTCGGCGGCGGGCGAACCCGTGAACAGGCCCGTGTTGATGCCGCCGTCCGCGGCACGGGTCGCCCCGCGCGCCTCCCCGGCTGCCATCCACGCGTCATCCGAGGTCAGATTGATCATCCACGCGCAGGCGGCCGCCGGGTTCTCCGCGCCGGCCGGGATCACGAACGCCGACCCCGAGGCCACCGAGAACGGTTCGCCGTCGGAGTCGCGGAACGGCACCGCCTCGATGTCGATCTGGTCGACGTACGGCGACAGCACGTTGGGGTACCACTGCGCGTTGACCTGCGCGCCCACCTGGTTGGCCACGAATTGGTTGTTCTCGCCGAACGTGTCGAAGGAGTCGGTGAAGCTCTTCACGGCTGCGTACCCGCCCTGTGCGTCGGAGATCTGCTGGAGCAGCTCGATGCCGGCGACATTGCTCGGGTCATCCAGCGTCGGGGCGCCCTCCTCGTCGATGAGCTGCCCGCCCATCCCGAGGATCCACAGACCCGACTGACCGGTCGTCTGGGGGTCGAACCCCAGTCGGGTCGGCACACCGCCGGAGGCCTGGTACATCTTCTCGATCGCGCCGATCAACGCATCCGGGTTGGACGTGTCGATCTCCTCGACGCTCACGCCGGCCTCGTCGAGCACCGTCTTGTTCACCATGATCGCCGGCGGCTGGTAGAACTGCGGCACGGCCCAGATCGCGTCCTCGTACGTCACGTCCTCCACGACGAAGGGGTACCACTGGTCGCGCGGTGAGACGTCGTGCGCCTCGAAGCATTCATCCAGCGGTATCACGAGGTCTTGCGCCGCGTACGTCGTCACGTAGCGCCGGTCCATCTGCACGACGTCGGGGACGTCGCCGCTGGCCAGCCGCGTGGTGAACTTCTGCGCGTCGAACGCGGTGGCGTCGAGGTCGATCTCCAGGTCGCTCAGCTGCTCCGCGGCGTGGTCCATCCGCGAGGTGCCGACATCGTCCGCGTTCTCGAAGCCCCACGCCGACAGCGTGCCGGTCGGCTCGGCGGTGAAGTCGACGTCCGCCGCCGCATCCCCGCCTCCTCCGCCGCCGCAGCCGGTGAGGACGACAGCGGATGCCGCGGCCACCGCCGCGATTCCTGTCATGCGCTTGCGCATCTCTTTCCCTTTCGGTCGGGGACTCCACCTCGTCGCGCCGTTCGGCGACGGTGGTGGTACCGCGTGTTCAGTTGGTGATGAGGGGAGGTCGCCGGATCGATGTGCGTGCCCGGGTCATCCTTTGCGCCCCTGCGTCGCGACGCCCTCGATGAAATAGCGCTGGCCGAACGCGAAGAGGATCAGCATCGGCAGCGTCACCACGAGCGAGGCGAGCATGACGTACTGGTAGTCGCCTTGACCACCCGCGGTGGGGCTGTACTTGGTCATCGCGTAGGCGATCCCCAGGGGCGCGGTGAACTCGTCCACCGAACCGGCGTTCAGGTAGATCAGCGCCGCCTGCAGGTTGTTCCAGCTCGCCTGGAACTCGAACAGGAACACGATGATGAAGGACGGGACCGACAGCGGCATCGCGATGCGCCAGAACAGGCCCCAGTAGCTGGCACCGTCCAGGCGCGCCGCCTCGAAGAGCTCCTTGGGCAGGCCGAGGAAGAACTGCCGTTGCAAGAAGATGTAGAACGCCGAGCCGAAGAGGTTCATGCCCCACAGCGGCACCCATGTCCCCAGCAGCCCGGTCTCCTTCCAGATGAGGTAGATCGGGATCATGGTCACCGCGCCCGGCAGCATCATGGTGGCCAGCACGAGACCGAAGAGGAGACTGCGGCCGGGGAAGCGGAAGTAGGCGAACCCGAATGCGACGATCGAGCTCGATACCGCGACCGCCGTCGCCGCCAGCAGCGCGATGGCGACGCTGTTGAACATCCAGCTCAGCAGCGGGAGCTGGTTCCACACCTCGACGTAGTTCTCGGGCAGGAAGGTCTTCGGGATCAGCCGATTGTCGAAGACCTCACCGCGGGGCTTGAAACTCGCCGCCAGCAGCCACACGAAGGGGTACATGAACAGCGCGGTGAAGCCGAGGAGGAGGATCCACAGCACGATCCTGCCGATGAGCGACTTCGGACCCCTGCGCGCCCTGCGGGTGGCGGTCGATGGCGCCGGCGGGACGATGGACGCCGCCGGCATCGTCGCCGGGGCGCCGGGCGTTTCCTGGGCGAGCGACATCAGCGGTCTCCCTCGTAGTAGACGAAGCGATTGCCGAACTTCACCTGGATGACCGTGATCACCATGATGATGACGAACAGCAGCCACGCCATCGCGGCGGCGAAGCCGAAGTTGAACTGACGGAAGGCCTGCTGGAACAGATAGATGGCATAGAAGAGGGACGCCTCCGGCGAGGAGTTGCTCTGATCTCGCCAGAACAGGATGTAGGCCTGATCGAACACCTGGAACGCCGCGATCGAGAGCACGATGACGTTGAAGAACATCGCGCCGGAGATCATCGGCAGCGTGATGGAGAAGAACTTGCGGATGGGTCCGGCCCCGTCGATCGATGCCACCTCGTACAGCTCCACCGGCACGTTCTTCAGCGCGGCGAGGAAGATGACCATCGTCCCGCTGACGGTCCACAGCGTCATGAGCACGATGCTGGGCTTCACCCAGGCCGGATCGACGAGCCACTGCGGGCCCTCGATGCCGATCGCGCGGAGGCCCTCGTTGATCGCTCCGGTGTTGCCGTTGAGGAGGAGGAAGAAGATCGCGCCCGTGGCGACGGCGGGGGTCATCTTCGGCAGGTAGTACACCGTGCGGAAGAAACCCGCGCCCTTGTTGGTCAGGTTCAGCAGCAGCGCCAGGGCGAGCGCGAAGATGATCTCCAGCGGCACGGCCATCACGGCGAAGAAGAGCGTGTTGGCCAGGGCCACACCCACGCGCGGATCCTCGAAGAGACCGGCGTAGTTGTCGAACCCGATCGGGCGGGCGGTGTTCGTGGCCAGGTTGTAAGTGCTGAAGGAGATGTAGAGGCTGTAGACCATCGCGCCGGCGGTGAACACGAGGAATCCGATGATCCAGGGCGAGATGAACAGGTAGCCCGCGAGGGCCTCGCGCTTGTTGTAGTGCTCCCTCTCCGCGCGAGGCTTGCGTCCGAAACGGCCCTTGCGCGGGCGGCTGTCTCGCGTGGTGATCGCTTCGGTGGAACCGGTGGCGGCGCTCATGTCCGGACCGCCGGGCGTAGGACGTGCCTGCGCATCGTGTACCTCCGCTGCTCTGCGTGCGTATGTGGCATCGTTACCACTTACGACATTTGGTGGACTTTACGTCCACGGGCACTTCTCCCGCAACGGGGTTCCCCGAGCAGTTGATCGTGTGCGTCATCCCGCCGGCGGCGGACAGCCCGGCGGGTCAGCGCCAGGCGGTCGCGGGATCGAGCACACGCGCACCGCGGCCGTGCAGAGCGAGCACCAACTCGGCCGCCGCCTCGAACTCCTCGGCGAGGTCCACCGCGTGCTCGAGGTCCGACCCGCAGACGAGGCTGCCGTGATTTGCCAGGAGCAGGGCATGCGCGGATGCGGCGGCCGCCGCCACCGCACGGGCCAGGTCGTCCGAGCCGGGGGCGGCGTATGCGATGAGCGCGACCCGACCGAGCATGCGGATGCGGTAGGGCGTGTAGGCCGGGAGGGGGTCGGACCCCGCGGCCACGGGAAGGCAGGACAGCGCCGTGGCCGCGCGGGAATGCAGGTGCACGATCGCCCCGGCATCCGGCCGCACACGGTACGCGCCCATATGCAGTGCCCACTCCTTGGTAGGGGCCGGTCCCGACAGGTGCGCTCCGTCGAGGGAGAGCACCGCGACATGCTCCGGACCCAGGCGCCGCAGCGCTGCACCCGTGGCGGTGATCAGGACACGATCGCCCTCCCGGACGCTCACGTTCCCCGACCGCCCGGGCGACAACCCCGCGGCCGCCAGCGCGTGGCAGGCGTCCACGAGTCGTTCCGCTGATCTCATCCTCGTTCCTCCCATGCGTCGTCGAAGAAGTCGGTGCCGCCGAAGTTGCCCGACTTGAGGCACAGGTCCAGCGCGCGGCCTGCCCGGTCGGTCGCGGTCGTCCACGCGACTCCCGGAGCGGCCACCCGGCGCACGCGCAGGACTGCCACGCCGAGGGCCGCCGCGACGGCGCCGGAGGTCTCGCCACCGGCGACGAGGACCCGCCGCACGCCCACCTCTCCGACCGCAGCGACCGCGATGCGGGCGAGGGCGTCCTCCACGAGCGCGGCGGTGCGGTCGCGACCCCAGCGCGCCTGCAGTCGTTCGACCTCCTCGGGTTCGGCCGTCGCGGTGATGAGCGGCGTGTCACCGGCGCGGCCGATGAAGGCCACCGCGGCGGCGACGACGGCAGCCGCATCCGACACGAGGGCGGGGACGTCGATCCGATGCGCGGGCCCCCGGTAGGCCGCCACCTGAGCTCGGGTGCGCTCCGAGCCGCTTCCGGAGAGGATCAGTCCGGCGCCCTCCGGCGGCGGTGCCCGGTCGGGTGTCTCCGTCGCGAGAGGTCGCGCGAGGGCGGTGGCGAATCCTGCCGCACCGGTCAGGAGGAGGTCGTCCAGGCCCGCGACGGCTGCCGCCGCGACATCCAGATCGTCGTCCTCCACCGCGTCGAACAGGACGTGCCGGACTCCCTGCGCCCGCAGTTCCGCGAGACGCCGGGCGACGGGCGCGGGTCCGGTGTGCAGGGTCTCGAGGGGGATCCCCGCCACCGGGCGGGGCGTCTGACGCGCGAGCACGCGGACGATGTCGGGATCGCGCATGGGCGTCAGCGGGTGGTGCGCGAGCGACGACTCCGACAACAGCCGATCACCGACGAACAGGTGACCGCGGTGCATCGTCCGCGCGGCAGCGGGGGTCGCCGGCGTGCCGGCGGATGCCGCGTCCTCACCCAGGACGTCCAGGAGCGCATCGGCGACCGGGCCGATGTTGCCCTCGTCGGTGGAATCGAACGTGGAGCAGTACTTCAGGTACAGCCGGCCCGCGCCCCACGCGCGCAGCACCCGGGCGGACTCGACGCTGTCGCGCACGGCCTCGGCGACGGGGGCGGTGCGCGACTTCAGCGCGACGATGACGACCCGGCCGCGGGGGCGTGCCTTCGCATCGGGCACGCCGAGACGCACCTCCGCCTCGACGCCCAGGCCGTGCACCCCGGCGGCGACATCGCAGGCACCGGTGAGGTCGTCGGCGATGACGCCGAGCTCCACGCTCATCCGGCCAGTTTCACGTCGATGCCGGCCGCCTCCAGCCGCGCGAGGAGGCCGGCGTCGGCGCGGCGATCGGTGATCAGCACGTCGATGAGGTGCAGGCCCGCGATCCGCACCGGAGCGACCCGGCCGAGCTTGCCGGCGTCGGCGAGCAGGATGACGCGGGTGGATTGCGCGGCGAGCACGCGTTTGATGGCGGCATCCAGCACGTTCGTGCCCCACAGGCCCTCGTCGTCGAGTGCGGTCGCCGACAGGAGCGCGACGTCGCAGCGGATGCTGCGCAGCGTCTCCTCGGCGAGGGGCCCCGCGAATGACCGCGTATCGGGCTGGTAATGCCCGCCCGCGGCGACCAGGCCGGGCGATCCGATGCGGGTGATCGCCTCGATCACGGGAAGCGAATGCGTGACGATGGTCCGGTCGCGCAGCAGCGGGGCGACGGCCTGCGTGGTGGTGCCGGCGTCGATGGCCACCGTGGCGGCGCCGGCGACCTCCCGCGCTGCCCGTTCGGCGATCGCACGTTTCTCAGCCGCGCCGACGGCGTCGCGCCGCTCGAAGGACGACCCGCCGGGCGCCGTCGCCCCGCCCGCCACCCGGCGAACCACGCCCTGCTCCTCGAGGGTCCGGAAGTCGCGCCGCACGGTCATCTCGGAGACACCGAGGCGCTCTGCGGCATCGGCGGAGGAGAGATAGCCGTCAGCGGCGACCGCGCGCTGCAGGTGCGCGCGGCGCTCAGGCGCTTCGGTGTAGCGCATCGCGGCTCCTTCCCTCGGATGTTGATTATCGGACATGCTTGCCAAATCTGTCCGATTCGTCACACACTGGCGCCGTGACACTCGCGGTCGGACTGGACGTGGGCAGCTCGACGGTGAAGGCATCGCTGGTCGAGCTGACCGATGCCGTCTCGGTGCTGCACGTCGCGCGCGCGGCGACGGCAGCGACGGTCGATGAGCTCCTGAGCACGGTCGCCGCGGTGACGCGGGAGTGTGCCGAGTCGGCACGCGGCCCCGTCGCCGCCGTCGGGATCGCCTCGATGGCCGAGAGCGGGGCTCCGCTGGATGCACGCGGCCGGCCCCTCACGCCGCTGCTGCGCTGGGATCGGTCGATGCAGTCCCGGCATCTGCAGAGCATGCGGGCGAAGCATCCCGACCTCGCCGCGGTCACCGGCGTGCCGGCCACCGGAAAGCCCGCCGTCGTGGCCCTCACAGCGTTGCGCGCCGACAGCCCCGACGTGTTCACCGCCACCCGCTACTGGGGCGGCGTCGCCGACCTCGTCGCTCATGCCCTCACCGACGTGCGCGCGACCGATCACACCCTCGCCGCCCGCACGATGATGGCGGGCGCGAACGGAGAGGCGTGGGATGCCGCGGTCCTGTCGGCACTCGGCATCTCGGAGCAGGAGCTGCCCGAGATCCGCGCTCCCGGCGCCCCTGTCGCGACGACGTCGGCGCACGCCCGCCGGTTCGGTCTGGGGCGCGGCATCCCCGTGTATGTCGCGGGGCACGACCACGTCGTGGGTGCGTGGGGGGCCGGCGTGCGTGCGCCCGGCGCGGTGGCCGACTCCCTCGGCACCGCCGAAGCGATCGTCCGCGTGGCCACGGACGCCTCGACCTCGCGTGCCGTGGCCTGCGGTTTCGCGGTGGGGCGCACGGTCGACGGTGCCGGCACCACGATCCTCGGGGGCAGCCCTGCGTGCGGGGCGATGCTGGCGTGGTGGGAGGCGCAGCACCCCGGCGACGACACGCTCGCAGCGCTCGGGGGCCTGGGTCCCGACGCGTGGCAGACCACGCGGCTCACCGTGCTCCCTTACCCATCCGGGCGGCAGTGCCCCCGCCCCGACCCCGACGCGCGCGTTCGGGTTCTGGGGGTCGCGGCCGACGCGACCGATCGCGCCAGGGCTGTGCTGCAGTCGCTCGTCTCCCACGCGCGGTGGATGCGCGAGACCGCGGACGATCTGGCCGGGAGTCCCGCCGCCGATGTCACCGTGCTCGGTTCGCTGGCCGCCCGCGTCCCGGCCTGGGCGCCGCTGGTCGCGGCGGCGGGCGTGCCCACGCACCTCTGCATGCTCGAGGAGCCGGTCGCCGCCGCCGCGGCGCTGCTGGCCGCTGTGCGCGCAGGCGCGGCATCCGGTGCCCTGACCCTCCCCCGCCGCCCGGTGGCCGCCGCCGGCGCGCCGGGCATGCGCGACGCCTACCGGCGGTTTCTCACCGCCGTCGCTGACGAAGGAGAATCATGACCGTCACGCTCAACGCGATCGCGCGGCCCTCGGGGGCCTTCGCGATGGTCGCGATGGACCAGCGCGAAAGCCTGCGGCACATGTTCGACACCGCCGGTCGCGGCCGCCCCGCCGACGATGTGCTGATCGACTTCAAGGTCGCCGTCGCCGAAACGCTCGGCCCGTACGCCTCGGGGTTCCTCGCCGACGCGCAGTACGGGTTCGACGCGGTCCGCGCCGCCCTCCCCTCATCGACGGGCCTGATCCTCGCCGTCGACGCGCTCGACCAGGCCGACGGCGGACCGGTCGAGGACACCGGGCTGGACGAGGGGGTGGTCGCACGCATTCCGGACGGGGTCTCGGCGCTCAAGCTCCTCGTGATCTGGCGTCGCGACGGGCGTCGTGAGGCCCGCGTGGCACTCGCGGAACGCTTCATCCGGGTGGCGCGCGAACACGGCGTGCTCTCGGTGCTCGAGCCGGTCGTGCGCGCCGCACCCGGCGAAGAGGGCTTCGATCCGGATGCCGCGATCCGGGAGGCCGCGCGCGAGCTGTCGGCGCTGCGGCCGGATCTGTACAAGGCGCAGGTCCCCCTCGCCGGGTCCGGCGACGAGGCTCGGCAGCGCTCGGCCAGCGCTGCCCTCCACGACTGCATGAACGGGCCGTGGGTCGTCCTCTCGCAGGGGGTGGAGCGCGATCGCTTCGCCGACGCCGTGCGGGCGGCGTGCCTGGAGGGCGCGAGCGGCTTCCTCGCCGGCCGGGCGCTGTGGAGCGACGTCGTCGGCAGCCACGACGCGCGGACCGAACTGCGCACGCGATCGGTCGAGCGGCTGCGGCGACTGTCCGACGTGGTCGACGAGACGGCTCGCCCCTGGAGCGCCGCATGAGCGCGCGAGTGGGAGTCCTGCACACCGTCCCGGGGCTCGTGCCCGTCTTCCACGCTCTGCTCACCGCCCACGGCGACGACCTCGACATCGTCCATGTCGCCGACCCGTCACTCCTCGCGCGGGCCGTCGAGGCCGGCAGCGTCACCGCCGACGTGACCGACGATCTGCGCCGGCACCTCGCTGCCCTGCGCGAAGCCGGCGCATCGTCGGTGCTGGTGACGTGCTCTTCGATCGGCGAGGCCGCCGCGGCCGCCGCTTCGACCGTCGGGCTGCCCCTCGTGCGCGTGGACGCCGCGATGGCCGCCGAGGCCGTGGCCCGCGCGTCCGCCGGCCGCGGCCGCATCCTGGTGCTCGCGACGGTGCAGGCGACCCTCGGACCCACGAAGCGGCTCGTCGAGGCCGCCGCCGGCCGCGGGCGCATCGACATCACCGCCGCGGTCGTCGCGGGCGCCGCCGACGCGCGCAGTGCCGGCGACCAGGAGCGGCACGACCGCCTGATCGCGGATGCCGTCGCTGCCGGCGACGCCGATGCCATCGTGCTCGCCCAGGCCTCGATGGCCACCGGCGCAGGAGACGACCCTCGCGTACTCACCTCTCCGGAGTCGGGGGCCGCGGCCTTCGCCGCGTCACTGGCCGGCCGCTCGGCGTAGGCGGCGGTCGCCATTCAGGACCGGCTGAGAACCGGTGATCTGCGCACTCTCACCGCGGGGCACCTGCCGTCTGGGAACGTTGTCACATAGGATGTCGCGCATGACCTCCGCCCCTGCGCTGGGAGAGGGCGCCACGCGCGCGACCGTCACCGCCGACGCCTTCACCCTCTCCTGGCGAATCGGAACGCGCGGTCTCACCCAGTCGCCGTACCTCGCACTGCGCGACGCCGACGGCGCCCGGTGGATGCGGCTGTGCGTGCTCTCCAGCGTCCACACCGCCCAGGCCCGCGACGAAACGACGCGGATCCACGAACCCGAGGTGTCGGTCGAGGACGACGCGATCGTGGTGAGGATCCGCACCGAGTCCGCCGCCTGGACCGACCGTGTCCTCGTGATCCGGTGCACCGCGGCGCAGCTGGAGATCACGCTCGAGTGCACGGGTACCGGCTCGCTCACCGACGTCACCATCCTGGGCGGAGACGGCGCGCTGCCCAGCGGCGCCTCCGGCACATTCCGCTCGGGGATCCATGCGCAGTCGATGTACGTGCCGGCCCCCACCGAACCCATCGCCTTCGTGCGGCCGGCGTGGGCGGGAGCGTCGCTGGGAGTCGTCGGCGACGCCACCCCCGGGCGGCTGCACGGCATCTTCTCGCCGCCGCCGCTCGCCCTGGCATTCGGGCGTGCGGCCACCGCCGACCCGTTCTCGCCGCCCGCCGGCCCGTGGCTGGCGACGTGGCTGCGGGCGCCGGTCGCCGAGCTCGGCTTCACGGCCATGCGCTTCGATCCCCTCGACGGTGCGGGGCTCCTGCGCCTCGGCTACGAGGGCCACACGCACGTCGACGGCTCCTGGCGCTCGCCCACCGTCGTCATCCGCCCCGTCGAGTCGCCCGTGACCGCCCTGCGCGCCTACCGCGACGACGCCGTGCGCACAGGCACGGCACCCGACGCCGCGCCCGAGCTGCACCGGTGGTGGCTGGAGCCGCTGTTCTGCGGCTGGGGCGCCCAGGTCGCGCGCGCCGGCAGAGCGGCGCCGAGCCTGTGCCGACAGGACGTCTACGACGAGTTCCTCGACCTCCTCGCCGCGGCGGAGCTGAACCCCGGCACCGTCGTGATCGACGACCGCTGGCAGGCCGAGTACGGCACCGCCGAACCGGACGCGGAGGCGTGGCCCGACCTTCGCGGCTGGATCGCACGTCGCCACGGCGAGGGGCGACGCGTTCTGCTGTGGTGGAAGGCGTGGGATCCCGGAGGCCTTCCCATCGAGGAGTGCATCACGGATGCCGCGGGCCGGCCCATCGCCGCCGACCCGGGCAATCCCGCCTACCTCGCACGCCTGGACGCGATCGTCGAGCGGCTCCTCTCCGCCGACGGGCTGGACGCCGACGGCCTCAAGGTGGACTTCACCCAGCGCACCCCCAGCGGCGCGACCCTCCGCTCGACGCCCGACGGCGACGGGGTGTGGGGGATCGCGGCAGTGCACCGGCTCGTCGAGCGGCTTCACGACGCGGCGAAGCGGATCAAGCCCGACGCCCTCGTGATCACCCACACGGTCCACCCGGCGTTCGGCGACGCCACCGACATGATCCGCACGAACGATGTGCTCAAGCGCGGCCTGACCGGCGAGCGCGTATCCGTCGCCGCTCAGCTGCGCGCCCGCCACCAGGTGGTGCAGGCGGTGCTCCCGCACCATCCGATCGACACCGATCAGTGGCCGATGCCCAGCCGCGACGAATGGCTCGACTACGCGCGCGCCCAGAGCGGGCTGGGCGTTCCGGCGCTCTACTACATCGATCGGGTGCGAGCCCAGCCGATCGAACCCGACCATCTCGCATTCATCGGGCGCACGTGGGACGAGCATCGAGAGACCCTGACATGACGGTCACCCCGATCGCCCGCGGGGTCTGGCGCATCGGCGACACGTGCAACGTCTACCTGCTCGCCGACCCCGACGCGCCCGAGGGCGAGCGCGACGGCATCGCCATCGACTTCGGGTCGGGCCGGGTGCTCGACCACCTCGATGATCTCGGCATCCGCCGCATCACCGATGTCCTGATGACCCACCACCACCGCGATCAGGGCCAGGGGCTGCCGCGGGCGGTGGGCCACGGTGCCCGTATCCACGTGCCGCCCGTCGAGCGCGACCTCTTCGATCGCGTGGAGGAGATGTGGGCGGGGCGCCCGCTCGACAACGACTACAACCTCCGCCAGGACCGGTTCTCGCTCCTGGCGTCCGTGCCGGTGCATGCGACAGTTCCGGAGTACCGCACGCTCGAGCTCGCCGGGACGCACCTGTTCGTCCTGCCCACCCCTGGGCATACCCCCGGTTCGGTGACGTACCTGCTCGATCGCGACGGCGAGCGGCTGGCCTTCACGGGCGACCTCCTGTACGCGCCGGGGAAGGTGTGGTCGCTCGCGGCCACACAGTGGTCGTACACGCAGAACGAGGGCCCCGCGATGACGGTGATCAGTGCGCTCCTGCTGCACCGCCACCACCTGTCGGCGATCGCACCCGCGCACGGCGATGTGATGCGAGATCCCGACCGCGCGCTCGAACTGCTCGCCCAGGCGATGCAGGAGTACGTCGACTCCCGGCGGTCCTATCCGACGGATCTGCGGGCGCGGCTCGAAGACCCGTACATCGCCCTCACGCCGCACCTCCTGCTCAATCGCACGTCCAACTCGTGCTCGTACGTCGTGCTCTCGGCGACGCGCGAGGCGCTCATCGTCGACTACGGGTACGACATGTCGCCGGGGATCGCGGCCGGTCAGGACCGCGCCGCGCGCCGGCCCTGGCTGGCCTCGCTCCCGGCGCTGCGCGAGCTCTACGGGGTCACCCGCATCACCGTCGCAGTGCCGACCCACTACCACGACGATCACATCGCCGGCATGCCGCTGCTGCGCGACGTGGAGGGCACCGAGCTGTGGATCCCGGAGAACATCGCACCCACGATGGCCGATCCCTGGCTCGAGGATCTGCCGTGCCAGTGGTACGACCCGATCGTGGCGGATCGCGTGCTGCCGCTGGGTGAGCCGTTCACGTGGAACGAGTACACCTTCACCGCGCACGAACAGCCCGGTCATACCCTCTACGCGGTGGCCTACGCCGTCGAGGTCGACGGCGTCCAAGTGGTCTTCACCGGCGATCAGCAGGAAGGCCTCGGCGGCCGCGACGGTCGCCGAGACCTCATGAACTACCAGTACCGCAACCTCTTCCGGCTCGGCGACTACTCGCGCAGCGCCGAGCTGTACCGCACCATCGCGCCTGGACTGATGGCGTCGGGGCACTGGGAGCCGCGGTGGACCGACGACGCCTATCTGGAGTACCTCGCCGAATCGGGCCGGCTCGTCGACGACATCCACCGGCGTCTGCTGCCCCTGGACGAGCTCTCCATCGCGCCCGACGGGCAGGCCGCCCGGCTCCAGCCCTACCGCGCGCGCGCCGAGGTCGGCGAGCCGATCCACTACACGGTGCGGGTGCGCAACCCTCTGCGCGAGCGGGCGGTCGCGCGGATGACACCTGTGCTCCCGATAGGCTGGCACTCGTCCGAATCCGAGCTGAGGGTCGATCTCGCACCGAACGAGGAGTCCTGCGTGCAGTTGACCGTGGTGCCGTCGTCTGCGGGGCGCAGGCAGCGCATCGCCATCGACGTCGCCATCGCCGACCTCCTGCTCGGCCAGCACGCGGAGGCGCTCGTCGACGTCGCGGACGCCCGGTCATGACGACCGCCCGCGAGAGCGTCACCCGCGCCACGATCCGCGAGGTCGCCGAGGCCGCGGGGGTGTCGCGATCCACCGCCTCGCGCGCGATGTCGGGCAACGGCTACGTCCGCCGCGACGTGCGCGAACGCGTCCGCGCCGCCGCGAAGGAGATCGGCTACGTCGTGGATGCGACCGCTCGCGGGCTCAAGCAGGGCACGAGCCGGGCGGTGGGCGTGCTCGTATCCGACCTGCGCAACGTCTTCTACGCCGAGCTGGCCTCCGGCATCGGGCGCGAGGCCAGCGCCCATGGCCGCACGCTCGTGCTG
This sequence comes from Microbacterium lushaniae, assembly GCF_008727775.1. Taxonomy (NCBI): domain Bacteria; kingdom Bacillati; phylum Actinomycetota; class Actinomycetes; order Micrococcales; family Microbacteriaceae; genus Microbacterium; species Microbacterium lushaniae. The sequence goes on along the minus strand of NZ_CP044232.1, from coordinate 304,444 downwards.
GTCGATCTGCACCGGGCCGCCGAGGACGAACTCGCCGCCGCCGAGGCGCTCGTCGCCTCGCGCGTGTCCGGCGTCATCGCGACGCCCGTCTCGGCCGAGCTGAGCGCCTTCCTGAGCCGAGTGGGCGTTCCCCTCATCGAGGTCGACCGCCGATTCGACAGCGAGGCGACCGACGCCGTCGTGGTCGACAACCGTGCGGCAGCGCGAGAGTCGACCTCCCGACTGATCACCGCCGGCCACCGCCGCATCGCCCTGCTCATCGAC